>JASBSA010000112.1 GCA_030149175.1 Winogradskyella sp.
TTTAGCTGTTGGTATTTTTGGCTTTAAACCTTTAACCAATGATGCAGGAGAATTTTTAAATGCAGACGGCAATGTGGTAGCTTCTACATTAGACGCAGCTAATGCACTATCATTTTTACCTCAACTCTACGGAGTATTGGCTTACGCTGCCATTTGCCTTGTTTCGTCGTTTTTAATCATTTTTACATTGAAGAAAACCGTTGGAATAAGAGTTTCTGAACTCGAAGAATTAGAAGGATTAGATTCTTATGAACATGGCATGGACGCTTATCCTGATTTTAGATTGAACGAACACTAAGTTTGATACTTTTTGAATTTAAATTGTAAAAACACCCTCTAAGGTAGTGCCTTGAGGGTGTTTTGCTTTATTAAAGTTTTAATAGACTTAAGCAGAATTTCGGCTCGCATTAATATTGCCGAATAGCGATCTTGTCACCATTTTTTCAAAAACAGCAATTTTAGCTTCATCTTTTTGATCAGCGCTCTTTAATTCCTGCATTTTCTTTAGTGCAAATTGCTGAATGGTCAAAAGAGGCAACACTATAGATTCCCTTACAGCAATGGAGGCCTTAGCTACTGGTTCGTTCTCCATTAACTCTTCAAAACCTGTAAGTTTTAAAATAAGGTGTTTAGTAGTTTCATACTCTTTGTAAATCATTTTCCAAAAATCGCCATATTCTTCATCATCAGCCATATAACGTGTTAAATCAAAGAAGGATTTGGACAAAGACATCATACTATTCGCAATAAGCGTTCTAAAAAATCTAGACTCTTTGTATAAATGCTTAACTTTTCCAAATTCACCTTTATCTTCATAAAATTTTAAGGCTGTACCAACGCCATAAAAACCAGGAACATTCTGTTTTAATTGGCTCCAAGAGCCAACAAACGGAATAGCCCTAAGATCCTTAAAATCAAGACCTTCAGATTTACCTCGTTTTGAGGGACGACTCCCAATATTGGTCTTTGCGTAATATTTCAACGTGCTCATATGTTCTAAATACGGTAAGAACTTAGGATGTCCTTTAAAATCTACATAAGCCTGATAACTTAAATCAGCTAGATGATCCATCACTTGCTTATCTTCCTCCTCCATTTCTAAATTCTTGTCGTTAAGACGATTCATAATGCCAGAACTTATAAGCTGCTCCATATTGTATTGTGAAGAATCCAAAGTTCCAAAATTAGAACTAATAGTTTGTCCTTGAATGGTTAACTGAATTTCTTTGTCCTCAATCGTTGGACCTAAAGAAGCATAAAACTGATGTGTTTTTCCTCCACCACGGGCTGGAGGTCCCCCTCGACCATCAAAAAAGATCACATCAATACCATACTGCCTAGACAAAGCTGTTAAAGCTTCTTTTGCTTTAAAAATTGCCCAGTTAGCCATAAGATAACCACCATCTTTTGTACCATCACTAAATCCTAGCATTATGGTCTGTCTATTATTCCTATTTTGCAGATGCGATCTATAATGCGGATTTGTATAGAGCTCTTCCATTACTTTTGGTGCGGCAATCAAATCTGTAACGGTTTCAAAAAGTGGCACTACATCTGCAGTTAACTTCTCATGAAATGCGACAATCTTCAACATAGCAAACAACTGCAAAACATTCATTGTGGTTTGATTGTTACTTATAATGTAACGGCTACAAGCTATTTCACCGTTAGTCTCCTGTATGGATTTCATAGCTTTTATAGTCTCCACAATATCTTGAGACAATTCTTCCTTAAACTCAACATCTCCTATGGAGCCATTAATAGATGCTAAATGCAATTTTTGATCCTCATCTGAAAGTTCAAAGAAATTCTCAGGAAATAGATTGCTACCATTCTCAATTAATTCACCAACAAGACACTTGAACATTTTATCATGCACTCGACTATCTTGCCTGATATCTAAACTTGCAAAATGGTAACCGAATAAGGTTAATTTATTAATCAACGACGTTACTTTGTCTAAATACAGGGATTGATGATCTTCAATTAATCGGGTTCTAATCTTATTCAAATCAGATTTTAGCTCCTCTAGAGCGATTTGGTTTTCCTTACCAAGCAACGTATTGTACAACTTATGGTTTATATCTATAATAGGTTCTCTAATACCTCTAAACGTTAAACGCCTTCTTAGATACTTTACATCTTTGATGTAGTTTTTTATTATCGACTCCTTTAGTTTTTTGGCAACATTTAAAGTGATTTCTGGGGTTACAAACGGATTGCCATCTCTATCACCTCCGGGCCAAAAACCAATATTCACAATAGGATTATTTATATCTTCATAATCAAAAATATTTTGCTGTACATAATCGTAAATGCTACCAAAGGAATGGTAAAACACATTCTTTAGATACCAAATTAAATTCACAGCTTCATCATATGGAGTTGGCTTATGATCTTTAAAGAACGGTGTTTTTCCTAGTTGCCCCAAGAGATCACTTATTTCGGTTAGATTATCTGTTTTAATGGCTTCAGCTAAATCTGTGATGATGCCTAAAACTGCTCCAGGATAAAATTGCGTAGGGTGTGCGGTTAAAACAATACGCACATTGAATGTTTCAAGGTAGCGCTTTAGTAATTCTTTTTTGTGCTCTGCTGTTGCATTTTCTTTTAAACTCCTCAACGAACCAACACCCTCCATATTATTAACAATTGAAAAGGCCGCATCTTCCACGGCATCAAACAAAACAACCTGCCGCTCTATGTATTGTATAAAACGAAATAGTAAGTCTATCTGTCCTTTTTCATTCAATTGACTTTGATATTTATTGAAAAAACTATTTACTATAGTTGTAGGATCGTTTTTTTCTTCAAAACCCACTTTGCAAGTTTCATAAAATAATGGCAACAAGGCCACTGTTTTAGACAATGTATCAAAGGGTAAAGTCATAAATATGCTGTTATATATCTGATATTTAGACAATACATTTTGATTGAAACGTGCTAATTTTGGTTCAGTATGCATAGAATTAATTTAAATTTTAAGAACTCTGTTTTTAATGATTTTTTTGAATATTAAAGATATTGTTTTTAGACCTAATTCTAAAGCGATTAACAATATTTAGCGATTAAATTATCGTTATTCCTCTTATGCATTACTTATTTTTACAAATTGAAATAATAGTATTAATTTTTATCTATGACTGAACAGGAAAAATTTATGAAAGAAGCTGTAAACGCTGCATTAAAAGGCATGCGAAATGACGAAGGCGGCCCTTTTGGCTGTGTCATTGTAAAAGATGGCAAAATAGTAGGTCGTGGTAACAATAAAGTGACCTCAACCAACGACCCAACCGCTCACGCCGAAGTTACAGCCATACGAGATGCCTGCAAAAATTTAGGTTCATTTCAATTAGAGGGATGTATCGTTTATACTTCTTGTGAACCTTGCCCAATGTGTTTAGGTGCCATCTATTGGGCAAGACCAGACAAGGTGTATTATGGGAGTAATCAAAATGATGCAGCAAACATTGGATTTGATGATGAATTCATTTATAAAGAAATTCCTTTGCCCTACGAAAAGCGCAGTATTCCTTTTCAGCAACTAGCGAGAGATATTGCACTTGAGCCTTTTGCAGAATGGTCTAAAAAAGAAGATAGAACAGATTATTAGTGTGATTTTCAGCTATCCTAAAAATATAATCGAGAAATTTCCTCTATTTATCACTGTTTTCTGTAATCATTAAGATTTAAACTCGACATAAAGTATTATATTGATTTTTCGTACAATCCTTAAATAACATATTTATGTCTAAAACTTACTATGACCCAGCCGATCTTAGAAAATTCGGAAATATTACTGAATGGGATGAAGAACTCGGTAACAAATTTTTTGATTACTACGGAAAAGTCTTCGAAGAAGGTGCATTAACTGCTCGCGAAAAATCACTTATTGCACTAGCAGTAGCACATACAGAACAATGCCCATATTGTATTGATGCTTACACCAAAGATACGCTTCAACGTGGTGTAACCAAAGAAGAAATGATGGAAGCTATTCACGTTGGTGCTGCAATTAAAAGTGGTGCAACGCTTGTGCACGGTGTTCAAATGATGAATAAAGTCAACAAACTAGATGGTTAATTCTTCTTTATTTCAAAAAAATAAAACTGACTGAAGCAAATTCTCGTAAATACTAAAAAGACTCATTATTAATGGCCATAAAATCCTTAAAAAAACGCGAAAGTGATTTAGCAAAAAGTAACAAGCAACTCGAAATTTTATCTAATGGAATTTTCAAAAATGGTGAATTGCCAACCTTTAAAGATAAAATTGCTGAAACCAATCAGTTTCCGTTAAAAGCGAAAAAGCTAGAAATTCTTCAAATCAATGTTGGCTATATGTGCAACCAAGTTTGTGAGCATTGCCACGTTGACGCAGGTCCCGACCGAAAGGAAATAATGACCAGAGAAACGATGAAGCAATGCTTAGAGGTCATCAAAAACACAGAAGCACATACTTTGGATTTAACTGGTGGCGCACCTGAAATGAATCCAGATTTTAGATGGTTTGTAGAAGAGGCTTCAAAAGCAGGTATTAAAGATTTTATTGTGCGCTCTAACCTTACCATAATTAGAGCCAATAAAAAATATTACGACTTGCCAGAGTTCTTTAAAAAACACAATGTGCACGTCGTGAGCTCAATGCCACACTGGACGCGTGGAAAAACGGACAAACAACGTGGTGATGGTGTTTTTGATAAATCCATAAAAGCGTTACAAGAACTAAATACTGTTGGCTATGGGATACCAGACAGTAATTTAAGATTAGATCTGGTATATAATCCTTCGGGTGCATTTTTACCAGGTGACCAAGCGTCTATGGAAAAAGATTTCAAAAAAGCATTGATGGAAGATTTTGGCATTCAGTTTCACAATTTATTTGCCATCACCAATTTGCCAATTGCTCGTTTTTTAGACTATTTAATTGCTTCAGAAAATTACGAAGATTATATGTATCAGCTTGTAGAGGCCTACAATCCTGCCGCTGTAGCCAACGTTATGTGTACAAACACACTCTCGGTAAGTTGGGATGGCTATTTATACGACTGCGATTTTAACCAAATGTTGGAATTACCCGTGAATAGCAAGGTGAAACATATTTCAGAATATAATAAAGACCTTTTGGAAGGCAGAAATATTGTGATTTCACAACATTGTTATGGCTGCACGGCTGGTGCAGGCAGTAGTTGTCAAGGTAGTGTAGCTTAATTGCAGATGAACAAACAAACGGCCATATTAATTTTTGCTAACTCAGCCAAGAAAACTCTTGATTCTAAAAGAATTTCTGCTTCTGAGTTTTTCAAAATTATTGATAGAAAAACCCTTGAAACCGTTCAAAAAACAGGGTTGTCGTTTTTTCATTTTAGTGAAGATCAACAAATTGGTTTTAGTTTTGGTGAACGTTTTTCAAATGCAATTGCCTCTGTTTTTGAAGAAGGATACCAAAACATCATTACAATTGGTAATGACATACCACACCTTAACTCCAAAATTCTCAATAAAGCTGCGCAACATCTTGAAAACAAGCCTTATGTTTTAGGACCTTCTACAGATGGTGGTTTTTATTTAATGGGATTTCAACAAAGAGATTTCAACAAAGAGGAATTCGCAAATTTACCTTGGGAAACCAAACAATTAAAACAAAGTTTTATTAATGTTTTAGAAGTACGGAAGCTGAGTTTTTCATTTTTAGAAACACTATCAGATATAGACTCTTCATCCGATATTGATGTTGTACTAAAATCGTCTAGATTTCTAAACAAATCCCTAAAAAGCTTATTAAGTAAGCTTACAGCGTTTTCAAAACGCATTTTCACATCTAACAGACCAATTTACAAAATCCATTGCATAAGTTGCCTTTTCAACAAAGGCTCGCCTTTTTTACTTCATATTCGAAAGGATTACAAACTGCTAGTCCTTCAAAATCAATAAATAACCTTTTAAACACACCACTCTAAGTGGAAAAAATATGAAGTACATTTACACTTGCATACTTGTTATGCTATGCATTTTTGGTAACGCACAAATTAGCGTTTCTGGTAAAGTTACCGATGCTAAAACCAAGGAACCTATTCCGTTTGTAAATATCACAACCTCAAATGGAAAAGGTACAACAACCGATGACGATGGATTTTATAGTATTATCGTAAACAGCCAACAAGACCAACTCACTTTCTCGTTTTTAGGTTATAAAACCGAAACTATTCTCATAGGCGAACAAACCACAATCAATGTTACCCTTATTGAAGATGCCTCTGCTCTAAACGAAGTTGTGATTACCGCTTTAGGGCTAGAACGCGATACCAGAGAGCTGGGTTATGCCGTACAAGCTATAGATTCTAAAAAACTCACCGAAGTAAAAACCGTTAATTTTTTAGACAACTTACAAGGAAAGCTTGCAGGTGTTACCGTAACACAAGGTGCAACAGGCGTTGGCTCTTCGTCTAAAATTACCATTAGAGGCGAAGCATCCTTTTCTAACAACAATCCGCTTTTTGTTGTAGATGGTGTACCGATAAATAACGAAACTGTTTTCAATTTTACAAATGAAGCAGCAGCTGGTTTTCAAGAAATTGATTTTGGAAATGGTGCTATGGAAGTTAATCCAGACGACATTGCCTCGGTTACCGTTTTAAAAGGGCCAAGTGCAGCTGCCCTTTATGGCACGAGAGCTTCAAACGGTGTCATCGTTATTGAAACTAAGAACGGTACAAATGCCAAAGGACTAGGCATTAGTTACAACACATCCATTTTTGTAGATACAGCCTTTAAGCTTCCAGAGTTTCAAAACACCTATGGACAAGGAAATTCTGGTCAGTTTGAATATGTTGACGGCCTTGGCGGTGGTATTAATGATAATATTACCTATTCTTGGGGACCACGATTGGATATTGGGTTATTGATTCCGCAGTTTGATAGTCCTGTAGAGCTAGCCAATGGTACTATTGTAAGAGGTGGTGATACATCGGTATATTCAGGTTTAGAAATTACGCCGACACCTTTTGTTTCAAATCCTGATAACCTTAAAGATTTCTACGAAACAGGAATTACAACGATCAACAATCTTTCTATTTCCAACGGATTTAATACTGGTAATTACAGACTATCCTTTACAGATTTAAGAAGCGAAGCCATTATACCTGGTGTTAACTTAGATCGCCAAACCGTCAATGCCAAACTCAATTTTAAACCGAGCGACAACACCGAGTTTAAAGCGGCTATCAGTTATATAAATTCCAGTAGTGACAACAGACCTTCTAATGGCTATGGAAGTGAAAACGTTAACTATTCTTTAGTAGCTTGGGGACCACGATCTTTGAACATTAATAACCTTAGAGACTACTGGCAACCTGGCTTAAGAGATGTTCAGCAATATTCGTTTAACTACACGTTTTTTGACAATCCCTACTTCATCCTTCACGAAAACACCAATTCATTTAATCGTGATAGAATTTTTGGTAATGTATCTTTTAAACAAAACATTACATCAAACTTAAGTCTTACCATACGCTCTGGAATAGATTACAGTACCGAAAAAAGAGAATTAAGACGTGCCTACAGTAGCAATCGTTTTCAAAATGGTGCTTATGCCGAACACGATGTTGAATTTAGAGAGGTGAATACCGACTTTTTATTCAATTACAAAAACAACTTTAGTGATTTTTCAGTCGATCTTTATTTTGGTGGTAACCGATTGAATCAAACGGCTTCAAACCGACAAGCGCAGACCGTAAGTTTGGCTCAGCCCGGAATTTTTAATTTGAATAATGCTGCTTCACCTATTGAAGTCTTTCAATTTAAAAGCGAAAAACGTATTAATTCTCTTTATGGTATTGCAAAATTAGGTTATAAAGATTTTTTATTCCTAGATATTACAGGAAGAAACGACTGGTCTAGTGCCTTGGCCACCCCTTTTTCTGCTGATAATAGTTCATTTTTCTATCCTTCTTTGTCGTCTAGTGTAATTCTTTCTAACATTTTTGAACTACCAAAAGCTATTTCTTTTGCAAAGTTTAGGGCTAGTTTGGCACAAGTTGGTAACGACACCAGTGCTTACCAAACCTCAAGCGCGTTTGTAGCCCAGACACCATTTGACAGTCAGCCAACATTTAGTAACCAAGATTTTATTGCAAATTCTAATTTAAAACCAGAACGTACAACATCTTACGAAATTGGTACGGATTTACGGTTTTTTGACAGCAAACTGCGTTTGGATTTTACCTATTACAATAACACAACCACAGATCAAATTATTTCCTTGCCAGTTGCCATTTCGTCTGGTTACAACCAACAAGTGGTCAATGGTGGAAAGGTAAATACTCAAGGTGTAGAAATTATCTTGGGTACAACACCAATACAAAATGAAAATTTCACCTGGAATAGCACCTTTAATTTTGCTACTAACAGATCGGTTATTAAAGATTTACCGCAAGCCGATGGAAGGCTGACCTTAGCTTATAGTAGAGTTTACGATAGTGCCAACCAAACAGTTTGGTTTCAAGTTGAAGAAGGTGGACGGATTGGTGATTTTTATGGTACAGGTTATCAAAGAAATGAGAATGGCGAGTTTGTAATAGATGATAATGGCAACTTTATTGCAGATAACAACCTTAAGAAATTGGGTAACTACAATCCGGATTTTACATTAGGCTGGAATAACAATTTTACTTACAAAAACTGGAATCTGAGTTTTCTTTTAGACTGGCGACAAGGTGGCGAAATTGTATCGCGCACAAGAGCTCTAGGAAATGTTGGTGGTCAACTTGCCGAAACCAGCTTTAGGCCAGAAAATGGCATAGTAGCACAGGGTGTTAATGTTAATACAGGTCAGCCCAATACGGTTGCCATTTCTGCTGAAAGTTACTATAGACAATTTTATGATCGAAATCACGAAGAAAACAACATCTACGATGCGTCTTTTCTAAAATTAAGACAGATGTCCATCGGATATTCATTTAGCACAAAAAATGGCTTTTTGGGTCTAAAAGATGGAATGGACATTAGTCTTTCCTTAGTGGGAAACAACTTGTTTGCCATTACAGAAAATCCACATTTTGATCCAGAACAACTTGCCGTACAAGGCAATGGATTTGTAAATGGTGTAGAAGATATGAGCTACGCAACCACAAGAAGTATTGGCTTTAAAGCCGGATTTAATTTTTAATCGATATACAATGAAAACAATACAATATATACTATCCGTTTTTAGTTTTTTGATCATTACCACTTGTACTGAAGATTTTGAAGAGATCAATACCAACCCTAATTCGCCAAGCACAGTACAACCCAGTTTGTTGTTACGACAAGTGATTTATGATTTTGGTGAAAATATGAGCTACGAAGGTTTTGTAGCAGGCGATTTATTGGCACAACACAGAACGGCTCTGGACTTTAATCTTTTTGACCGTCACGATTTAAAATCACCACAACTTGGTGGCAACCCTTGGCCAGTATTTTATATCAACTTAAGAGATAATGAAATTATTCTCAACCAGGCAAGAACAACAGAAACCAATGCTGTTTACGAAGGACCAGCTCTTATTTTAAAAGCCTATATGGCAGCTGGTTTAACCGATTTGTTTGGTGATGTTCCTTATTTTGAAGCCTTTAATGGTATTGAAGGTACAGTAACACCTGCTTACGATAAGCAAGAAGACATCTACCTTAATGACAATGGCATTTTAGATAATTTAGACAAGGGCATTGCTGCCATTGAAGCTTATAGCGATGTCATTCCTCTGGAAGGTGATATTCTTTTTAATGGAAATCTTCAGTCTTGGATAAAATTTGCCAATGCACTGAAAATAAAACACCTGTTACGTATTTCAGATAAGGTCGATGTTTCAAGTGAACTTCAAGCACTTTTTGACGAAGGTAATTTCATTAGTACAAATAGTGAAAATGCCATTTTCAACTTTACAAATACAGACCCAAACAGCTTTAGATTGGCCCAACTTCGTATAGGTGATTTCAACAATTTTGTGCTATCTGAAACTATGGAAGCTATTTTAAATGACCTCAACGACCCAAGATTGGTGACGTTATTTAGACCATTTGCCAATTCTGCCACCAACGAATTCAACGGTCTTTTAAACGGCATTGATGCGTCTTCGACATCTATAGCCCTAGCGGATTATTCTCTAGCTAGTACTACATTTAGAGAAGATACCTCTACATTGGATGCCAATTTTATAACAGCTTGGGAAGTTCATTTTGCACTAGCTGAAGCCGCTGAAAAAGGATATATTGCTGCAGATGCGCAAGCGCTTTATGAAACTGGCGTTGCCTTAGCTTTTGAATATTGGAATACCGAATTACCAGCCAACTACCTCACTGGTCCTGCTTCGTATAATGCACCTGGCACAGATCCAATTGAGCAAATTATAACCCAGAAATGGATTGCAAGTGTTATTAACGGTTATGAAGGTTGGGTAGAATACAGGCGCACAGGTTTTCCACAGTTAAGAACAATTTCTGCGAGTTTGAACAATGACCTTATTCCTGTAAGAATGCCGTATCCTGCAGAAGAAGAAGCTTTAAATTCTGAAAATTATGCAGTTGCGGCTTCAGAAACAAATAACAATAGTATTAACGTCCCTGTTTGGTGGAATGAATAAAATATATGAGTGCAATTAACTGGCAATGGTTACTTATTATTTTCTCTAGCGTTGTTCTTTTTTTGTTATCGCCTTTAGCGAAGACGAGAGAACAGTTTTTTAAAGCAACGCATAACAAGAAATCCCCAAATACTCTAGTACTTATGGGCAGTCTTGTGATTTCGTGGATTTTTGCCAAGAGTATTACAAATGCAGCTAACCTTGGACTTAGTTTTGGATTGGTAGGCGGAGTAGCTTATGCTGGTTACTACCTCTCTTTTGCTATTGCCGGAGTTGTTCTTTACAAGATTAGAGTTGAAGGCAAATTCAATAGTATTCATCATTTTTTAACCTCAAAGTTTGGCAAAGGTGCCATGGCACTTTTTTCAGTTTTAATTGCCATTCGGCTTTTTAACGAAGTATGGAGCAACACAATGGTAATTGGTAGTTACTTTGGCGATATTGGTAGTAGTAATTACTATTGGGCCATCATCATTTTTACGCTACTTACCTTAGCTTATGCTATAAAAGGCGGATTGAGTAGCTCTATTTTTACGGATGTGATTCAGATGGTGTTGTTTGGGGTTTTGCTTATTATTATTCTTTGGAATATCTTTTCGGTAAAAGATTTTACCATAAACAAAGTGCTACATTCTGGTACCTGGAGCTTTGAATTAGGTTTAAACCTGTTTTTTGCAGCCTTAATACAATCGTTTAGCTATCCGTTTCACGATCCGGTATTAACCGATCGTGCGTTTATTAGTTCGCCCAAAGTTACCCGAAAAAGTTTTCTATGGGCAAGTCTTCTTGGCGCACTATGTATTATTTTGTTTAGTATTATTGGCGTGTTTGCTCAGCACCAAGGAATGAAAGGGCAGGCAGCAGTAGAGGTTGGGCAATTTTTTGGTATTATTGTTTTACTCGTTATCAACTTTATAATGATCACCTCTGCTGCATCAACCTTAGACTCTACCTTTTCATCGTTTTCAAAACTCTTGGTTATAGATTTGGGCGCTGTAAACGATTTAACTTTTGGTCGCGCATCAATGGCAATGATAGCAATATTAGGCACCTTACCTGTTTTTTTGGATGCAGAAATCTTATCGGCCACAACCATTTCTGGAACAATGGTTATTGGATTAACACCTGTTTTTCTATTCTGGAAAAAAAGCGTACCCAAAATTAGTTTCTTTCTAAGTGTTACAACAGGAATTATATTTGGGTTTCTATTAATTTTTGAAAGCTTTCCAAATAGTTTAATTTTCACAAGTGGAAACTATGCCGATTTGCTTTGGGTAAATATTTGGGGCATTTTTTGTTGTATCATAGTATATTTAATACCATCGTGGGTAAAAAAATAAAACATCTAGGAAACTTAACTGGAAAAGTGCTGCTGTTTGGTGGTGTTTACAGTAATCTTCAAGCACTAGAGGCTTTAATTGAAGTAGCTAAGCAAGAAGGTATTCCATCAGAAAATTGTATTTGTACTGGAGATATTGTGGGTTATTGTGCCCAACCCGAAGAAACTATTCAAACCTTTAAAAACTGGAATCCACACAGTATTGTTGGGAATGTAGAAATTCAATTAACCAATAATGAAGATAATTGCGGCTGCGATTTTAAATCCGGTTCTCGCTGTGATAATTTCTCTCAACAATGGTATCCTTATGCTAAAAGCAAAGTTTCGAAGAATGCTCTGGACTATTTAAGCACGTTGCCCGATCACATAAAATTTACCTATAACAATTTCAACGTTTTTGTGGTTCACGGATCCTATTCAAATGTTTCAGAATATATTTTTAAATCCACACCTTGGAATGTAAAACTTGAAAACTTTAATACTACAAAAAGTGACGTTATAATAGCAGGACATTCTGGATTACCATTTACAGATTCAAAAAACAACAAAACTTGGATTAATCCTGGCGTTATTGGTATGCCTGCCAACGATGGAACCACTGAGGTTTGGTATGTTATTTTAGACGATAGCACAAAACCGTTTAGCATAAATTTCCGTAAGTTAGCATACAACCATACACTTACAAGTAGGTTGATGCTAAATGGGTTGCTTCCTAAGTCCTATGCCAAGACTATCGTTAATGGTATTTGGGATAATATGGAAATTTTACCTAAAGCAGAACAAGAATTACAAGGAAAACCAATTAAGCTGTAAGGTTAAACAGATTCATTCAACTAACAAAAAATGAGAACTTTCTTCACATTGTGTTTTATCGCTTTAAATCTTATTGGCAACTGCCAAAAAGACCTTAAGACCTTGCTGGAAAAACATAACAAAGGGGACATTCCTTACATATCGGTTCAAGAATTGGCAATGCCAAAAACTGAAGCTGTGATACTGGATGCTAGAGAAACAACCGAATTTGAAACTAGCCACATTGAAGATGCCATCCACGTTGGCTATAATG
Source organism: Winogradskyella sp. (assembly GCA_030149175.1). GTDB lineage: Bacteria > Bacteroidota > Bacteroidia > Flavobacteriales > Flavobacteriaceae > Winogradskyella. The sequence continues at coordinate 13,024 of JASBSA010000112.1, forward strand.
CGTTCGACTTAGATATTGTGAAAGAAAACGTTCCAGACAAAACCTCAAAAATCGTAGTGTATTGCTCGTTGGGCATTCGTTCAGAACATATTGCCGAGCGATTAAAAAACGAAGGTTATACCAATATATTCAATTTATTTGGTGGTATTTTTGAGTGGAAGAACAATGACTTTGTGGTTTACGACCAAAACAATGAACCTACCGAAAATGTACACGCATTTTCTAAAGAATGGAGCAAATGGCTCTTAAAAGGAAATAAGATATATGACTGATGCCCTTGTAATCGTTTTTGTAAAGAATATAAAATTAGGAACCGTAAAAACCAGATTGGCTAAAACCATAGGCGATTATGGCGCTTTTGAAGTGTATTCCGAATTGGTTAAAATCACCGAGAAAGCCACAAACAATTCACATTTTGATAAACGTATTTACTTCTCTGATGCTGTTGTTGACTCAAAATGGCAAAATGAATTCAAAACCGTTCAAAAGGGTATTGATTTAGGGGAACGTATGTACAATGCTTTTAAAGATGGGTTTGAAAGTGGATACAAAAAAATAGTCCTCATTGGCTCAGATTTACCAAATATTAACTCAAAACATATTGAAAACGGCATAGAAGCCCTTGAAGAAAACGAAGTGGTGTTTGGTCCGGCAGAAGATGGTGGCTACTACCTTGTTGGTATGTCAAAACTATATCAAACCATTTTTCTAAATAAACCTTGGAGCCAACCCAATCTTTTAAGTCTTACGTTGCAAGAGTTACATAAGGATAATATTAAAGTTGCTACTTTAGACACCTTAAATGATATTGATACTTATGACGATTTAATAGCATCCGTTTTTTATAAAAACAACCAAAAACTACAAGAAAAAATCCAACAACTCAATGATTAAATTTATAGAGGAAAGTACCGAATACTTAAAACAAAAAGGGTTTGACAAGCCTGAAGTCGGTATTATTTTAGGCACAGGTTTAGGGCAATTAATTAGTGAAATAGACATTATAGCCCAAGCTAGCTATAACCACATTCCAAACTTCCCAACGGCAACGGTAGAGTTTCATAAAGGTAAATTAATTTATGGCAACCTCGAAGGTAAAAAGGTTGTGGTAATGCAAGGACGTTTTCACGTTTACGAAGGTTACACGCTTCAAGATGTGACATTTCCAGTGAGAATTATGGAAAAACTAGGCATCAAAACCTTATTGGTATCCAACGCTGCTGGAGCTGTGAATTTAGATTTCAAAAAAGGGGAATTAATGTTACTAGACGATCACATTAATCTTCAAGGCAGTTCACCATTGGCTTTTAAAGGCGTGTCAGATCTTGGCGAGCGTTTTGCTGATATGAGCGCACCTTATGATGCTGATATCAATTCAAAATTTGAAACCATTGCCAAGGAAAAAAATATCAAATTACACAAAGGTGTTTACGCTAGTGTGGTTGGCCCACAGCTAGAAACTAGAGCCGAGTACAGAATGTTAAAAATTATTGGTGCAGATGCCGTTGGTATGAGTACTGTACCAGAAATTATTGTGGCTAATCATTTGGGATTAAAAGCTGCAGCTGTTTCAGTGTTAACTGATGAATGCGACCCAGACAATCTAAAACCGGTTGACATTTCTGAAATTATTGAAATGGCCAGTAAGGCTGAACCAAATATGATCACCTTATTTAAGGAATTGATAAAGAGTATTTAAACGTAAATTAAGGAGTCTTTTTAAAACGTGATGGAAAAATACATAGACTTAATTAAAAACTCATATTCTGGGTATTGGAACTACCTAAAACACGAGCTTATTGATATTAATCATTGGGATAATTATTTCTATGGACTTATCATTATTTCTATCGTGGTGTGGTTATTGGAAATGGCTTTCCCTTGGCGAAAAAATCAAGCCCTGTTCAGAAAGGATTTTTGGCTAGATACGTTTTATATGTTCTTCAATTTCTTTCTTTTGAATTTAATTGTGTTCATTGCCTTATCTAACACTGCGGCAGAATTTTTTAACGATATTTTAGGATGGATAGGGTTATCCATCAAAAGTTTTGAAGTATTTGATATAGACCAGCTACCAAAATGGCTTGAGCTTTTCATCTTTTTTATAGTAGCAGATTTTGTACAATGGAATACGCACCGCTTACTTCATAGATTTGAGTGGTTGTGGAATTTTCATAAAGTACACCACAGTGTTAAAGAAATGGGCTTCGCCGCGCACTTGCGCTACCATTGGATGGAACCTGTGGTTTATAAATCGTTATTATACATACCCATTGCCATCATTGGTGGTTTTGATGCGCAAGATGTAGCTATTGTTCACTTTTTTAATATCGCAATCGGTCATTTGAACCACGCTAATTTGGGTTGGGATTATGGAGTTTTAAAGTATGTTTTTAATAATCCCAAAATGCACATTTGGCATCACGCCAAAGAATTACCGCAAAATGTAAGGTATGGTGTTAATTTCGGACTAACATTAAGTCTTTGGGACTATCTCTTTAAAACCAATTACATTCCATATAACGGACGTGATATTGAACTTGGGTTTGAAGGCGATGAAGATTTTCCAAAAGATTTTGTGAGTCAAGAGTTGTATCCTGCTTTCTCAAAAAAGCGAAAATAATCCTTAAGCATACATATAAATATGAAGTATCTTTTAGTTTTAAGCATTGCAGTCTCAACTATTCTGAATTTGACCATATCTAATGATAATTCAGTATTTAATGACCTTTTAAACCACTCTCAATGGAATACTCTTGTGAACAACTATGTATCAAATAATGGACAAGTAGATTATAGCAGTTTTAAAACTAATAAGGCTGAGTTGCAAGCCTATATAGAAGTGCTTCAAGGCCACTACCCAAATCTTGAAAGCACTTCAAAAAACGAAAAATTAGCATATTGGATTAATGCTTACAACGCTTTAACCATAGATTTAATTCTTAGAAATTATCCTGTTGAAAGCATTAAAGACATTAAAGATCCTTGGGATCAACGTTTATGGAAATTTGGTGACCAATGGCTAAGCCTAAACGATATTGAACATAACATTCTGCGTAAAATGGATGAACCTCGTATACATTTTGCCATTGTTTGTGCTTCAGAATCGTGTCCTAAACTTCAAAATACAGCATTTAAGGCAGATAATTTAGAAGAACAACTCATCAAGGCTACCAAGGAATTTTTAGCAGATGAGACCAAAAATGACATTTCAGAAAACGACCTAAAGCTATCTAAAATCTTTAAATGGTTCAAAAAAGATTTTGAACAAGATGGAAGTCTTATCGATTTTTTAAATCGTTATTCAGACGTTACCATTTCAGACAAAGCCAAAAAAAGCTTTAAAGATTATAGTTGGGAATTGAACGACTAAAACTCTACACCAAATTTTTCCGTAAATAGATTATGATTAGCATAATTATACCTGTACTTAATGAAGCCGAAAACATCGGTAAGTTATTGCAGCATCTCAGGAAAAATTCCGATTCTGATAATATCTCAGACATCATAGTTGTAGATGGCGGAAGTATTGATGGCACCAAAGATATTGTATTGCAATTTGTCTCTTCGAGCGATTATCAAGATTCTGAAACAAGATTAGAATTGACAAATCAAATAGCTGTTAGGCTACTTAATTCGCCAAAAGGCAGAGCCAAGCAAATGAACATTGGCGCAAAACATTCCAAAGGTGATATTTTGTATTTTCTGCACGCTGATTCGTTTCCACCCAAACATTTTGACCGATACATTATAAACGAAGTAAGAAAAGGGAACAAAGCAGGTTGCTTTAGAATGCAATTTGAAAGTAATCACTGGTGGCTTAGGTTAGCAAGTTGGCTAACACAATTTTCTTGGCGTGCTTGCAGAGGTGGAGACCAAAGCCAGTTCATCACAAAATCACTTTTTGAAGCTATTGGTGGTTATAATGAAAATTATATTATTTACGAAGACAATATCTTAATCAACGAGCTTTATAAACGCAAGCAGTTTGTTGTCATCAATAAAAAACTGAAAACCTCAGCAAGGCTTTATAAAAAAGTTGGCATTTGGAAATTGCAATACCATTTTTGGACAATCTATATTAAACGTTGGTTAGGTGCTTCTGCTGATGAGATGTTGGCATATTATAAGAGAAATATAGCTTAATTATTTATTTCTTCCCATTTCATTAGGATATAAATGCATCAAGGAATCACTTTGAAAAACTTCTTTTGTATTTATATCTATAGCCGATAATTTTCCCGTAAAAGCTGCACCTGTATCTACATTCCAAACGTTAGCCGCTTGCATTGGCTGGTACTTATGGTATCGTGTTGTTGGCGTATGACCAATGTAAATTTCTTTATAATGCTTAAGTCGATTAGGAAATAATTCTGAATCTTGTTTTATAAGTTTATCCAAAGTTAATGCCATTTCCCAAAGGGTTCGGTCATAATAAAATACCTCTTTTTGAATCTCTTTTTTTACACCGTGCATAGACGTAAATCCTGCATGTATAAATAAACGATTTTTGTCGTCTAAATGAAACAGAGGCATAGCTTCAAAAAAATTGAGATGTGCATGTTTCTGTGTTTTTGAATAGCCTTTGTAACTTTCAATAGTCTCCTTTCCTCCATGTATGTACCAAACATCATTAACACTGCCTTCAGCCAACCAATGCTCGCACCACACATCGTGGTTTCCTTTTATAAAAACACATTGGTTTTTCTTTGAAAGTTCAATAAGGCATTCTATCACTTGAGCGGATTGACTCCAACCATCTACATAATCTCCTAGAAAAATCAATTGATTATTTGGTGTTACCTCTGCTCTTTCCAATAGCTGAGTCAATGCTCTGAGTCCTCCGTGAATATCTCCAATTACAAGTGTTCGCATTGTTTCTTTTTACAAAACTAATTGATAGTTAACAAATACATGGATTGAAAGATTAAATTAGGGTTAATTGTACTCCGCATATGTTTGCGAAAGTACCGTCTCTACGGGTTTGTTTTGTGGCGTAAACATTGGGTTGTCATGTCCACCAACTTCGTTGTGCATAATAAACCATTTCCAAACAAAACCACCAGCAAACCAATCCTCGTGCCAAAAAGTATCGAATAATGCCTTTGAAGTATTTACTTGCGCTTCAAGATTTACATCCCTCATGGTATGATCTGACACCCAGGGTTGTTTGCCAGAATAATCTACGCTTCTGTAACCGTATTCTGTAAATAAAATCGGCTTATCATATTCTTGAGATAGTTGTTTTATAATTGGTTTATGGGATTTCCAGCCTTCTAAACAATCCTCATAACTGGGTGTTTTTTTGTCACTCACTGGAAAATACGCATCAATACCTATATAGTCTAACTGGTTCCAAAATGGCGTCTTGGCAAACTCATTCCAATTGGCCGCATATGTTAGTTCTCCTTTGTAAATTGTTTTAATGTTTTCAATGAGTTGAGACCAATACGCTGGTCTATACTTTACAAATAACTCTAATTCTGTACCAATACAAAATATCTCAGCATTAACATTTTCGGCCATATCTGCATATTCTAAAATAAAATTGGAGTAAGCGTTTTCTAATTCCTGCCAATCATTTTCGTTTGTCATCATTATTTCACCGGTAAACTCACCTCTCCAAACCCAAATCTGCGGTTTAATCATCACTTTGATGTTGGCTTTTCTCAGTTCAGAAATATATTGCTCTGCTCCTGCTCTGGTTTCACCAAACCATTGTCTGTCTGTATTGTGGATAATTTCGGGATGCTCAAGATTTTTTATAAATCCAAACGGCATAATAGCAGCATAATTTGCATTGACTTTGACTACAGGTGCTACATGTGTACTATCTACTACATCTCTAGCAGCCACAAAGCTCACTCCATTAATCTTACTTGGTTTATAAGGTGTTGCTGAGCATCCTAAAATTAAAGCTATAAAAAACAAGACTACTATCCTCATAATGTAAATTTAAAGAAAAGCCACATCATTAAAAAGTTAAAAACCTTACAACTCCATTCTAATTTATATCTCTTCTAAATTGAATTCAATAATTAAGGTCTTATCTTTAATTGCGACCTAACGAACAACTAAACCAAAAACATGGAACATATTGCTATCATTGGTAACGGTATTTCTGGTGTTACACTTGCAAGACACATCAGAAAATTATCGGATAAAAAAATTACCATCATTTCTGCCGAAAGTGATTACTTCTTTTCTCGCACAGCTTTGATGTATGTGTATATGGGACACATGACCTTTGAACATACACAACCTTATGAAAATTGGTTCTGGAAGAAGAATAGTATCGAACTCAAAAAAGGCTATGTCCATAAAATTGACACTGATAATAAAACACTTCATTTTAACGAAGGTGATACATTAGTATATGATAAACTGGTTATTGCAAGTGGTAGCAAACCCAATAAGTTTGGATGGCCTGGCCAAGACTTAAATGGCGTACAAGGTTTGTATAGCAAGCAAGATTTAGAAAATCTTGAAATCTACGCACCAAATAATAAAGTTTGTAAGGGCGCAGTTATTGTTGGTGGCGGATTAATTGGTATTGAATTAGCAGAAATGTTGAATTCTAGAAACATTCCTGTGACTTTTTTGGTACGCGAAAGTAGTTTTTGGAATGGTGTTTTACCTGAAGGGGAAAGCCAAATGATTAACAGGCATATCAAAAATCATCATATCGATTTGCGTTTATCTACCAATTTAAAGGAAATTATTTCGGACCATAACGGTAAAGTAAAGTCTATTATAATTGAAGAAACTGGTGAAGAACTTCCATGTGATTTTGTTGGGTTAACTGCTGGAGTAACACCCAATATCTCATTTTTAAAAGATTCTAAAATCAAAATCAACAGAGGTGTTTTGGTCAATCGTTTTTTAGAAACCAATATTAAGGATGTGTATGCCATTGGCGATTGTGCTGAGCAACACGAAGCTATTGGCAACCGTAGATCCATTGAAGCAGTATGGTACACGGGACGTATGATGGGTGAAACCCTAGCCCAAACTATTTGTGACAACCGAATGGAATACAAACCTGGCCATTGGTTTAACAGCGCCAAATTTTTAGATATCGAATACCAAACTTATGGTTGGGTTCATGGTAAAAAAGGTAAACCAGATTATGAAGCTCATTTTCATTGGAAACATGACGACGACACCAAATGTATTACTATAGCCTATCACAGAGATACTAATCAATTTTTGGGCATTAATACGTTTGGAATTAGAATGCGTCACGAGGTTTTTGATAGGTGGCTCACCGAAAAACGAGATATAGATTACGTAGTTGAACATTTAGAAGACGCTAATTTTGATCCTGAATTTTATAAGCGGTTTGAAAATGAAATAAAAGAAACTTACAATAACACCTTACAAACTAATTAAATATGAGCTTAAAATTAAATTACAGCATGTCTTTGGGTAATTCTTATGGGTTAACAAAAACTCAGAAAGTAGCCTCTGCAGTCGGAATGTTAGGTTTATTTATTTTAACCTTAGCATTATTCAATGTAGAATTCCCCAATAAAACCATAGCATTAACCCTCGCTTTATCAATGCTTTTTGCTGGTGTTATCTGGTTTTCTAACAGCATGTATTTAAGTAAATCTAAAGGTATTAAAAATGATGGTGTCTATTTTAAATCCTTATCCTCAAAAGGACTAACTGGTTGGTTAATTGGTGTTGCCTTAACCTTGTTTTACATTGTGCTTTATTTTTATCCTGAATATTTAGGTTTAGCTCAAAAGGGTGAAGAAAACACAGGTTTAGTTGCACTTTTTGATCCCTTAAGTCAACTTTTAAGCGGACGAAACGCCAGCCAATGGTTTGTTTACGGAACCTTATATACGGTTGCGATTTTGGTTTTTGGCTATAAATTCATTTTAAAATACAGACATAATCGCTATGAACAAATCAGGACTATTTCGGTAATGTTTTTTCAGTTGGCATTTGCGTTTTTAATACCAGAATTCATGTATGTAATGAACAGCGATTTACCATATTACGATTTGAAAAACGTTTGGCCTCTTAACTACTATAATTTTGAACAGTATCGTATAAAAGCATTTATAAATGCTGGAAATATTGGTTTAGCCATGCTCATTTTTGGTATCGTTTCCATTTTTGTTATTACACCTATTTTAACCTATAAATATGGAAAACGCTGGTACTGTTCTTGGGTTTGCGGCTGCGGAGCACTAGCTGAAACTGCTGGTGATAGTTTTAGACAATTAAGTGACAAATCTAAATTTGCTTGGAATGTAGAGCGTTGGGTTATACACTCGGTGTTAGTCTTTGTGGTGTTAATGACAACTGCTGTTATACACAGTTATTTAGGAAATGACACAAGTAAATATTGGCTCACAAAATCGTCGTTTTTAACTGGTGTTGGGGTATTATTAACGCTAGTTTTTGCAGGCACCATGATTTTTAAACGTAAAGAATTGGCTAAAGACGCCAAGTATGGTGCTATTGGCTATTTTATAGTCATTGCTGTATTATTTGCCATGTACTTTTTCAGTAAAGACAATACGTTGTTTGTATTTAAATCTGAAAGCTTAAGAAAAAGCTATGGCTTTTTAATTGGTTCTATTTTTTCTGGTGTAATTGGCACAGGCTTCTACCCTATTTTTGGTAGTCGAGTTTGGTGCAGATTTGGTTGCCCTATGGCGGCAATTTTAGGCTTTCAACAACGCTTATTTTCAAAGTTTAGAATCACCACCAATGGCGGACAGTGTATTTCTTGCGGCAACTGTTCTACCTACTGCGAGATGGGAATAGATGTACGCGCCTATGCTCAAAAAGGCGAAAACATTGTACGGTCAAGTTGTGTTGGATGCGGAATTTGTTCTGCAGTTTGCCCTAGAGGCGTACTTAAATTGGAAAATGATAGTATGAAAGGTCGTATAAATCCTAATGAAATACTTCTAGGGAACGATGTAGATTTAATGTCTCTTGTTAATGAGAACAGGTAGCTTTTGAGTAAAATTCTAAAGTAAAACACTAAAAAAAGCCACAAATTACTTTGTGGCTTTTAAAACAATTAACTAAAAATCAAATTATAGATTAGGCAATAATACCCTATCTATAACATGTACAATTCCATTTGTAGTTTGCACATCTGGAATGACCATATTTGCAGGTTCCCCTCCATTTCCTGCGCCAGTTACAGTAAGTGTTCCGTTTGTAAAAGCACCTAACGTTAAATCGTCTCCACCTAATGGTGTAATAGTACCTTGGTTTAATTCTGGTGTAAATTTACCGTCGTTTGCAACCACATGATTTAAAAGTACAGCAGTTACAACTTCTACAGGCAATTGTCTAATATCTGATGGTTGCGTAAAGGTGAGACCCAATGCCGATCCCAAATCTATAAACGCTTGGTCGGTAGGTGCAAAAACCGTAAATGACGGACTTCCCTCAGACGCACTCAAAGCTCCTGCCAAATCAGCATAAAGCACCGCTTCTACCAGGTAAGACAATTCTGGGTTAATGAATACCTCCGCACTTTGCAAAGCAATTGCAGACTGTACAATGTCAACTCCGGTAGCAATCATGACCTTATCTATAACATGAACAGTACCATTGCTAGCCATAACATCTGTGGCTAAAATTTGTGAACCATTGATATATGTTGCACCATCACGTGAAATAAAACGTCTGTCAACACCTATAGCAGATGTCGAAGCACCACCTTCCATAATAGCGCTACTTGGTAGGTTACCATTAGATACGTGGTATAACAGTGTATTTGTTAAAAATGGTTTTTGTAAAACACCTAGGGTTTCAGAATTTAAACCCAATCTAGCAAAAGCGTCATTTGTGGGTGCAAAAACAGTATAGTCACCCGATGAGTCATTTGGATTTGGATTACTCAAAGGACCTGCTACACCACCAGCGACTGCTGCAGCTTCCAAAGTGCTAAAATTTGGATTTGATACCGCTATAAAAGCTATGGAAGGATCCTCATCCTCGTAATTGGATGGTGTTTCGCAAGAGTTTAAAAAGCCTATCAAAAGAAATGAAACGATAGCATTTTTTAGTATATGTAAATTTTTCATAATTATTTTTTTAAAGTTTATTTATGGCTAATATTTATTATTGGATTTATTAAAATGAATAGACCAATCCACCGTAAAAGCCTGTAGATTTACCGATATTTCTACCAGCAATGTAAGTGTTTGCACCAGCTGTAAGCCCTATGCCATCAAAAAACGGTACGTACCCATTAACTCCAACTCTTGTATAATTAACCCTTGTGGCTGGAAAAAAACCAACAAAGCCTTCACCTAAAATATCTACACCCTCTTTATCTGAGAGTTGGTTTGCTACAAACGCATCTAAATAAAATTTCGAGGCTGCATAACCTAGTTTCAATTCACTTATTAAAGCGTCTGGCACACTATTTCCTCTAAAGCTATAGCCAACCTGACCAGTAGCAAATACGCCAGACTTCGTTTTGAATGTAGCAATTCCAAATGTGTTGAAACTAGACGCTTCGTTACCAATAGCAATAATAGATTGTAAACCTTCGTCTGCACTATAATCTCCTAGTGGTGTTTCAAGACCAATAGAACCGATTAAATCCAAGGTATTCTCCCCTAGATTGAAACGAGAAAACCTATACTTTACATAGACTTTCAAATCTTGGATGCCACTTCTTTCATTCTCAAAGCCATTGTTGGCCAAAGTAGCGTCGGTTGCATTACCTTCGGACTTAATGTATGGCACGTTTAAAACAATATTTAAATTGTCCGAAATACCAATATCTCCATATAAGGAGATACTAGTTTTTGTAACGTCGTTAAATACCGGCACTCCGTCAACCTCTTCTGGCACAAGAAATACCTTGTCATACGATTCGTATGAATAGGATAACGATAATCCTCCTTCTCCTGCTTTTTGCATAAATCCATTTACAGGACTTTGCGCAAAGCTTACTCCCATTATCAACAAGCAAAAGCCTCTAATAATGTTTTTTGTAGTGTTTTTTGTCATAATACTATGGTTTAATTGTTTACTAACACTCTACCTACGAAAGTTTGGACAGGGCGGTTTTATTTTTTTTAAAAACCTTGAATTGATCATTTACGTAACTATAGTAACACCTGTACGGTTTTAGTGTACTAAAGACTTATTTGAGTTTGATTGAAATGACGCGCTTGTCTTAATTTTTTTAGGAAATGAAACAACCATTCATTTTAAAATATTAGGCAAGAATTGAAAGTAGTTAGGGCTAAGTCCGACCTAATTATTCATCTTGGTAGAATATCAGCAATGAATAAAGAGAATTTTTTAATCAACCATTTTATTATTATCCAAACCTGACATTTTAAATTTATAATACCATGAAAACTATTTACTTAATTACTCTTTTTCTTTTTATCACACATACAAATGTCCAAAAGGAATACATTCGTAATTATGACAATGAAGGTCATTTAGTCTCGGAAGGCTGGACGAAAAACGAGAAAAAGACAGATTTTTGGACATTTTATTATCCTGACGGTACAATAGAAAAAAAAGGCCATTTTTATAAAGGAAAGAAAAATGGGTATTGGTATTTTTACACCGAAAACAACAATTTAATTAAAGAAGGAACCTATATAGCCAACGAAGCAAATAATTGGTGGATTTTTTACGAAGACAACAGAACAGTGAAAATTCAATTTAAGAATGGCTTAAAGGACGGTTATGCTTTATTTTATCAAAATAGGCAACTCAAAAAAGCTGAACGCTATAATGCTGATAAAAAAACTGGCGAATGGACTTCATACATTAAATTTAGGAGAGATAATCCAGATTTAGAATTTTAATGAATCAAATTATAAAAGTCATTATTCCTGCATTTAATGAAGAAGCTTCTATTGCTTTGGTAATAAATGATATTCCAAATTTGGTTGATGAAATTATCGTTGTTAGTAACAATTCTACTGACAATACTGAAAAAATTGCCAAAAAAGCAGGAGCAACCGTTTTGGTAGAGCCTCAAAAGGGATATGGCTATGCATGTTTAAAAGGCATGGATTATATTGCTGCCACTTCACATAGCAATACTTCAAAAACACCCGATATTATCGTTTTCTTAGATGGTGATTACAGTGATTATCCTAAAGAACTTACTAAAATTATTCAACCTATTGTAGAAGAAGATATTGATTTTGTAGTTGGAGCACGTGTCAAAGAACTACGCGAAGATGGCTCTATGACTGGCCCTCAGATTTTTGGCAATTGGCTAGCAACCACCTTAATGCGCTTGTTTTTTAAATCTAGCTTCACGGATCTAGGTCCTTTTAGAGCGATTAAGTACCAAAAACTTTTAGATTTAAACATGGAAGACAAAACCTATGGTTGGACTGTAGAGATGCAACTAAAAGTCCTGAAACAAAAGTTAACTTATAGAGAAATTCCTGTTAAATATAAAAACAGAATAGGCGTCTCAAAAGTTTCAGGAACGGTAAAAGGTGCTATATTTGCAGGCGTAAAAATCTTAACATGGATTTTTAAATATAGTTTTAAGTGATTTATCTACATTACTTCATTATTGCTGTTTACACCATTGCTATCGTACTTATTTTCATGTATGCGTTAGCACAATTAAACCTTCTTTTTAATTATTTATCGTCTAAAAAGAAACGCACTATCTGTGAGAAATTTGACTTAAGTAAGCCAAATGAAATACCTTACGTTACTATACAATTACCCGTATTTAACGAGATGTATGTTATGGAGCGTTTGTTAGATAACATCGCTTTACTAGATTACCCAAAAGACAAGTTAGAAATCCAAGTATTAGATGATTCTACAGATGAAACTGTGCATTCTACTAAAGCACATGTAGAAAAACTAGCAGCTACAGGCTTAGACATAAAGCATATTACAAGAACAAACCGTGTTGGTTTTAAAGCTGGAGCATTAAAAGAAGGGTTGGAGATTGCCAAAGGTGAATATATTGCAATTTTTGATGCTGATTTCTTACCAAAGTCAAACTGGCTGAAGCGAACAGTACCATATTTTAAAGATGATGAGATTGGTGTTGTACAAACACGTTGGGGACACATTAACAGAAACTATTCTCTATTAACCAGAATACAGGCTTTTGCATTAGATGCTCACTTTACATTGGAGCAAGTTGGGAGAAACAGTAAAGGACACTTTATTAATTTTAACGGTACAGCAGGTATCTGGAGAAAGGAATGCATTTTAGATGCGGGAAATTGGGAAGGCGATACCCTTACCGAAGATTTAGATTTAAGTTACAGAGCACAGCTTAAAAAATGGAAGTTTAAATATCTTGAAGACGTAGAAACTCCAGCAGAATTACCAATAGTTATAAGTGCAGCTAGATCTCAACAATTCCGATGGAACAAAGGTGGTGCAGAAAATTTTAGAAAAATGCTTTGGCGCGTTGTTAGGTCTAAAAACATTTCTGCTAAGACTAAAATACACGGCTTACTGCATTTACTTAATAGTTCTATGTTTTTAAGCATATTTATTGTAGCTGTTTTGAGTATACCTATGCTATACATTAAGAATGAATATGCGCATTTAAGGGATTATTTCTATGTGATGAGCTTCTTTATAATGAGCACTATAATTTTCTTTGTATGCTACTGGTTTATGTACCGAAATATATATGGAAGTGGCTTTAAAAAGTTCTTTGGATATATAGGTATGTTCTTTACATTCTTTTCTATTGCTATGGGCTTTTCTCTTCACAATTCCATTGCTGTAATAGAAGGCCATGTAGGTAAAAAAAGTGAATTTATCAGAACACCTAAATTTAATATTAAGAGCTTTAAAGACAACTGGAAAAACAATAAATACCTAAAAAAATCATTATCTAAAAATGTAGTTTTAGAAGGTATTTTAATGCTGTATTTTGCATTTGGACTCTACAGTGCTTTTATAGTTGGAGACCAAGGAGGAGACTTTGGGTTGTTTCCATTTCACTTAATGCTTTGCATTGGCTTTGGCTATGTGTTTTTTAAATCTTTGGGTTCTAAAGTGTAACACTATTCCCTATCTTTAAAGGGCACAATAATTCCTTTTTCTAAATAATCTTTTAATCCTTTTAGGAGCATAGCCCAACAAAAAGAGGAGTGCTTAAAGTGTGTATTACATTCTGGCCAATCCTTATGAAAGAAGTGTAGATAAACACCATTACTTTTTTCTTCTAAATCAAAACCAAAGGTCGTAGCATTCCAATCATCATCAGATTTTGTCATTTTATAATGGATATGCTTCCACTGTTTAATACTCTTAACTTCTGCGTACCAATCATACGCATCAGTAAAATTAAAATTATAAATCTCACCTTTCATAGGAATTCCTGAGCACTCCAAAGGCCACCAATTTTCTAGATGCTTCGGTTCTGATACGGCTCTATAAAGACTGGTTTTATCAGTCTTAATCATAAGACTAAAATAGATGGCATGACTCATTTTTTAATTGTTTTGGTTACTTTAAAGTTATTATTCTTTTTTCATTTCGACTACCTAGCAGATTTAAATAATTCTATCTTTGATTTTTATGCTAGGATTGGCCAATATTTATAAATACAAAAAAGCCACTTTAATATACATCTTGATTAGTTGTATTGTATATCTGTGGTTTGCATACAACTTAGAGCGTACCGAAGCTTTAAAACTAATTCTACTCTATTGCATATTATTTATTTTAGGTTACCAAATTTTGAAAACATCCGGGCTCTATACTTCGACTTCGCTCAGCACAGGCTTTAGAATTTTGGTCATAGCTTCTATCGCATTCAGACTGTTGTTTTTATTTGCAACACCCAATTTATCACAAGACTTCTATCGGTTTATTTGGGATGGACAAATGTTACTAGAAGGTTTTAACCCTTATCTGTACAAACCAGATAATGTAATACATTGGAACACATCAATTCCCTTGGCACAAGAATTGTACAAAGGTATGGGTACACTTAGCGCCTCTCACTTTACCAACTATCCTCCTTTGAGTCAATTGTGTTTTGTAATAGGGAATCTATTTCCTGGCAATAGCGTTCTAAGTTCTGTGATAGGCATGCGCCTTATTATCATAGCTGCCGACATAGGAACGCTATACTTTGGAAAAAAACTCTTAGAAGCATTAAAACTACCTTCAAATAGGATTTTTTGGTACATCTTAAACCCATTTATTATCATTGAGCTGACAGGAAATCTTCATTTTGAAGGTGTTATGATATTCTTTTTAGTGTGGAGTTTTTACTTACTACATAAAGGCTATTGGAAATGGGCAGCTGTTGTGTTTGCTTGCTCGGTTTCAGTAAAATTGATTCCGTTAATGTTCTTACCCTTATTTTTTTGGTGGTTCACTTCGACTACGCCCAGTAACCAAAACAGAAGCCAACGAAAATGGATTAGCTACGCTGAACCTAAAGGTTTATCTGCCTTCGCAGGAATGACAAAACTGATTGGCTTTTACTCAATAGTTGGAGTCACAACATTAGTGTTTTTTCTTCCATTTTTTTCAACGGAATTTGTAACCAACTACTCTAAAACTGTTGGGCTTTGGTTCAATAATTTTGAATTTAATGCCAGTATATACTATGCCTTAAGAGCTATAGGTTATGCTATAACAGGTTATAATGAAATTGGAATTATTGGAAAGATTCTACCTATTATAACTGTACTTACCATTTTAGGTTTTTCATTTTTTAAGAAAAATAATTCTATTCCAAAACTAAGTACATCCATACTTTTGGTGTTTACTATCTATTTATTTCTTAGTACAACTGTGCACCCTTGGTACATTGCCACTTTAGTACTGTTTTGTGTATTTACCAATTATAAATTTCCATTGGTTTGGAGCTTGGTTATCGTTTTGAGTTACTTAGCTTACCTCGGAATTGGCACAGCTGATAAAGTTGAAAATTTATGGATTATCACTACTGAATATCTCATTGTTTTTTCAGTATTTACTTGGGAAGTATTTCTAAAAAAAAGACTGCCATTTTAATTGGCAGTCCTTTTGACATTACATCTTTTTAATCTTTATAATGGTATATTTTTCATACGTCTCTTTATACCCATATTCATCTTCTTCTTCATAGGTTTCAATCTTATAGGTTATTTGAAAACGCTCACCAATCAATTCATCTGATTTAAGATTTACAGTATTTAACACCTCTTCAGTTACTTCGTAAAAGTACATGATATCTTCATCTTCTTCATCATCTTCACCAGCGACCAAAAAGGCATAACCGTCTTCTTCATCATAACCATCAAAAATGGCTACAACAGTTTCTGTAGTTTGATCTTGAGATACTTTTTTGCTTTCTATAATTGCGTTAACATTAAATACCACAATTGAAAACATTAATACTAGAAATTGTTTATTTTTCATTTTACTTAGTTTATGTGTTTTTGAGATTCTCTTGCTTTTACTTTTGAGAACCTTTATTATTTTTGAATATGTCAATTGGGAGTTTACCACCTCAAGCCCAAAAACTTTTAGAACATTATCCTAGATAATGCTACTTGTGGTTTATTTGTTAAGAATTTACTGTCTTGGTCTAAAACAATTTTAGTATAAACAAATCAACGACTTCTACTAAGATTAGAATGATAATAATCCACTCTAACCGACTGCTTTCTCTGTGATCCATAATATCCTTAAAGAGTTCTAAGTTTTCTTTAATAATCTCTATTCTATCATGAATAACATGGTAACGATCCTTAAGGTCAAAGGTTTGTTTTAAATCTGAATTTAACTTATTTAACTGTTCATCTTCCCAGGTAATTTCGGGCGAATCAAAAATATATAGGTTTTCTGATATCTTATTTTTTATGTTTAGAATCTTACCTATAAACCGTTTTAGCTTATTACCCGAAATATTGAGTTTCCCTTTGGCCTCTAAATATTTTGTATGCTCATTAGTTTCTATTAATAAAGCTTCTGTTATTTCTGAAAAACGGTTTAATGCCACGGATTGTGATGCATTTAGCATAACCAAACGTATCATTTCACTATCAAAATCTGGTAGTACAATACTCTCAAAATTTACCTGAAGTGTGTTTGTCTGTATTTCTACGTTAACCTCTTCGGAAATTTTATCAGCAAAATAAGTGTCACAAAACGGTTTAATAGATTGCAAGGCTTCATTTATTTCTGCTTTTGAAAGGTTAAAAAAGCTCACCATTCCGTATTGAAACAGATAAATGTATTTGTCTTTTGAGTGTAAGTAAAATAACTCATCACTGTCTTGAAACAATAATTGCCACTGCAATCGTTGTTTGCTAGATTTAATATTGATAGTGTTTGCTACCTGATAAGCGACAACGGGTAACATTATGCAATAAACATATCTTTAGGTTCTTTAAAACTTTTGAACTCCAACATAAAGTCATTAGGATCTTTAATGAAAAACGACAAGTGCTCTCCTGTTTTATCTTTTAAAAATGTAGTTTTGGTTACAACCTCTAACTTTTGCTTGGTAAGCTTGGTATAGATTTTTTTCCAATTATCAGCATCTACAATAACACCAAAGTGAAATGAAGGTAAAATCTTTCCTTCAAAAACATAATTTGGATTATTAAAGTTAAATTTCTCGGCTTTAATAAATGTAATTTGGTGACCAAACAAATTTATATCTACCCAATTTTCTGAGGTTCTTCCTGCAGAAGCACCAATGTTATGTATGTAAAAGTCTTGGGTTTCCTTTACACTCAAACACGGTAATGACATATGAAATGACGTTTCCATAATTTAAGCACTTAGAGTTTATAACTTTTTAGTATAAAGAAAGTTACAAAATTATATTACACCAAATACGATAATTAATCAAAATCGTCTTCATCTGAGTCTCCAGCAATTTCTGGGTCTTGCACTGCTTCTGGGTCATCATTATCGTAATCCTCATAGTCATCCTCATCATAATTCTCCATGGTTACCGCCAGTTTTGTACTAACTTTAACCAAATATTTAGTATCCTCTGTAGTCACCTCAACGGCATCTATGATCTCGTTTTTAGCGTTTCTAAATGTGATAATATGATCTTCATCATAACCATCAGGATATTTCTCTACTAAAAGCGCAAGAATTTCTGGAGTTAGTTTTTTAAAGTCTACAATGACGCGTTTTAAGTGTTGGTCTTTTCTGTTCATCTCGTTAGGTTGGATTACATACCCAAAAGGTACGCAAAAATTAATGGCGCAACAATAGTTGCATCACTTTCTATGATAAATTTTGGTGTGTTAATATCTAATTTTCCCCAAGTAATCTTTTCGTTTGGCACTGCACCAGAATACGACCCGTAACTTGTTGTACTGTCACTAATTTGGCAAAAATAACTCCAGAATGGTGTGTCTGTACGCTCCATATCCTGATAAAGCATTGGCACTACACAGATTGGAAAATCTCCTGCAATGCCTCCTCCAATCTGAAAGAAACCTATGCCTTTTTCTGAATTCTCCGTGTACCAATCTGCTAAAAACGTCATATACTCAATACCAGATTTCATAGTACTTGCTTTAAGCTCGCCTTTTAGCACATAGCTTGCAAAAATATTACCCATAGTACTGTCTTCCCATCCTGGGCAGACAATTGGCAAGTTCTTTTCAGCTGCTGCGTACATCCAAGAATCCTTTAAATCTATTTCGTAGTATTCTTCTAAAACACCAGACAATAACAGTTTGTACATATACTCGTGTGGCAGGTAACGTTCACCTTTAGCTTCTGCGTCTTTCCAAATCTTTACGATGTGCTCTTGTATACGTCTAAATGCTTCCTCTTCTGGTATACAAGTATCTGTAACTCGGTTTAAACCTTTTTCTAACAAATCCCACTCTTCTTGTGGAGTTAAATCACGGTAGTTAGGCACACGTTTGTAATGGCTATGTGCTACTAAATTCATGATATCTTCCTCAAGGTTTGCACCTGTACAAGAAATAATGTGTACTTTATCTTGACGAATCATTTCAGCAAAAATCTTACCTAGTTCTGCGGTACTCATAGCTCCAGCCAAAGACACTAACATTTTAGCACCATTATTAAGCTGATCTTCGTAACCTTTGGCTGCATCAACCAAAGCTGCAGCATTAAAGTGCAGGTAATACTTCTCTATAAATTGTGTTATGTGTCCTTTATTAGTACTCATCTTCGTCATTAAATTTAGAAAATTTATTGTTTCCGTTTGAAGTTGTATTAAAATTACTTTCAAAATCGTCGTCTACATCTTGATCTTGAAACTTATAACTTAACATTTTGTAGTATAGTTTTGCCGCTAAAAAGTCTGAAGATTTTTCGTTTTCATTTGGGCAAAGCTCAACAATATCAAAACCAACTACGTTCTTTTCTTCAAATACTTGTTTTAAAAACTCCAGTGTTTCATAGTAAAATAACCCACCTGGCTCTGGTGTACCAGTACTTGGCATAATAGAAGGGTCAAAAGCATCTAAATCAAAAGTAATAAAAACGTTATCTGTCATCTGGTCTATGGCAGAGTCCATCCAACTATCATCTACAGCCATTTCGTGTGCAAAGTAGGTTTTATCCTCGTCCATCACTGTTTTTTCAATAGCATCCATTGAACGAATACCGACCTGAATTAAATTTGTAGTTTGACTAGCTTCATACACTGCACAAGCATGGTTACACTTAGAACCTTCATAGCTTTCACGAAGATCTGCGTGTGCATCAATATGCAATACGGTTAAATCCTCAAACATTTCATTGAATGCTCTAATAGTACCAATTGAGATAGAATGTTCACCACCAAAAACCGTTACAAACTTGTTCTTTTTTATGAACTTTTTGGTTGCTTCATGCACAGCCTCTACCATAGCTTCTGGCGACGCATTTTCTGTTACTGCATCTGCTAAGTGAATACCTTGAAGGTATACTTCAGAATCAGTTTCAATATCGTACAATTCCATGTTTTCTGAAGCGTGTAAAAACGCCTCTGGGCCTTTATCTGCTCCTTTTTGCCATGTACTTGTACCATCGTAAGGTACTGGGATTAAAACAATCTTTGATTGATCTAATTTTGAATGCTCTGCTGGTATGCCAGCGTAAGTTTTTGTGTTCATTTTTTTAATTCCTGAAAGGGAAATTTGTTATTTATTCTTTTTTTTTATTCTATTTGATTCTGAAGTCTTTTAGTACCCTAAAATATTCAGCAAATCTTCACTTTTTTGTTGTTCTGAGAAAACTTCGGTTGTTAATTTCCCATTATCATCGCGTTGAATTAGTATATGTTTTGGACTTGGGATTAAACAATGTTGCAGTCCTCCAAAACCTCCTATGGTCTCTTGATAAGCACCTGTGTTAAAGAAACCAATGTACAATGGTTTATCCTTATGATATTTTGGTAAATATATAGCATTAACATGCTGCTCACTGTTATAATAATCATCACTATCACAGGTTAATCCACCAAGCAACACACGCTCGTAAGTATCTTGCCAGCGGTTTACAGGCAACATAATAAAGCGTTTGTTTATAGCCCAAGTATCGGGCAAAGTGGTAATGAACGATGAGTTAATCATATTCCATTTTTCACGATCGTTTTGTTGCTTTTGGTACAAGACTTCATAAATCGCACCTCCACTTTCTCCAACAGTAAAGCTTCCAAATTCAGTAAAAATGTGTGGTACATCTACATCCTCTAATTCGCAAACAGTCTTTATTTGGTTAACGATTTCATCTACCATGTAGGCATAATCAAAATCAAAAGCCAATGAGTTTTTTATAGGAAAACCACCGCCAATATTTAAGCTATCTAATGTAGGGCAAACCTTTTTTAATGATGTATAGACCTTAAGACACTTGGCTAGCTCGTTCCAATAATACGCATTGTCTCTGATACCAGTATTGATAAAGAAATGCAACATCTTTAGCTCTACTTGGTCGTTGTTCTGAATCTCGTTTTTGTAAAACGGCACAATGTTTTTGTAACCTATACCTAAACGCGATGTATAAAATTCGAACTTTGGCTCTTCTTCAGATGCTATTCTAATACCTACTTTAAACTTGCCGTTAATTTCTTCGGTAAGCAAATCTAACTCCTCATAATTATCTATGATTGGTATGCAGTTTTGATGACCTCCATTAATTAAATCAGCAATATTGTTAATATATTTTTCGCGTTTAAATCCATTGCTAATCACAAAGGTTTTATCTGTAATTTTACCTTCCTTTTTTAGGCTATTCACAATATCGATATCAAAAGCCGAAGAGGTTTCTATGTGAATATTGTTCTTTAAGCCTTCATCTAAAACATGTTTAAAGTGCGAACTTTTTGTACAGTAACAATAGTTGTATGTTGCTTTGTAATTGTGCTTAGCAAAAGCATCGGCAAACCATGTTTTGGCACGTTGAATGTTATTGGATATTTGAGGTAAATAGGTAAACTTTAAAGGTGCACCGTACTGCTCTATCAATTTCATAAGATCTATGCCATGAAATTGTAGCCTATTGTCCTCTAGATAAAATTCTTCTTGAGGAAAGTAAAAGGATTGATCGATAAGATCAATGTATTTTGTATTCATTTTGGTTTAATTCTCGGTTGTGTTTTCAGAAAAATAAAGGTATTAAGATATATTTGAAACTAGTGTTAATACAATATCAAATCTGAAATTGGTTTTGTGTAGTTGGTACAAAACCATAGATATGCTGGCTTGCAGCTATTAGAGAAACGGAAGTTAGCTTTAAATTTCGGATGCTTATCTTATAAGCTACTTTTGAATATGACTTCCTAATTTTCAAAAGCCCGAACGTAAAAACAGTTTTCAATGTGTTCAGCTAAATCTAGAGCCTGTTGTGTTAGTGCCTCTAAATTTTGTGGCAAATGTATGTTATTTTTTAATACGCAACACATTCTGTAGTTTTTTTTAAATTTATTGATGTAAAATTTAGTCAACCAAATATTGCAATTGCTATAATCTCTCTAAAATACATTGCATTTTGCTAATTTTACCACAAACTATTTCAGGCGTTATATGATAAACAAATTAAAGTCTATTTACTCTAAACTATTGAGTTTTAAATACAGAACAAAAAATATAGTATTCGGAAACAAGGATTATCAAAAGTTTGTAGTGATTAGCACTTCAAGAACTGGATCAACTTTAGTAATGGCACTTCTAAACAACCACAAAAATGTGATTTGCGACGGTGAGTTATTTAAAAATTTAAATGGTAATAGCTGTAAATATGTATGGGATAATTTTTTTAACCACAAGCCAAAAAACACAAAACAGGTTGGTTTTAAACTTTTTTATTCTCATCCTAGAGATGATGATAAAACTGTATGGGACATCATTCAGAATGATAAGAACATTAAAATCATACATCTAATGAGAAAAAACATTTTGAGAATATTTCTTTCTCAAAGGATTGGAATCAAAACAAAACGCTGGACAGAAAATGTAAACAGGCCGCATAATATTTCTTTAGAATCAAAAAAAGTAGATATTGACTTTCAAGAATGTGCAGATGCGTTTAACAAAATCACTGATTACCAAAATAAAACAAAAGAAATGTTTAAAAATCATGACTATCTCGAAGTTTATTATGAAGATATAGTTGACAATAGAGAGTTTGAATTAGACAGAATCTTTAGATTTTTAGATGTTGAAAAAATGGAAGTGACTGCTAACAATAAAAAGCAAAATCCCGAAAGTTTTGATGAATTGATTAACAATTATACCGAATTGAAGAATAAATTCGCCAACACCAAATGGGAATATTTATTTGAGGATTAATTTTTTAAAACCAAAAAGCGGTTGCATTGAAACTTTTAATACATAAAACTCGCTAATCTAAATCACCACTTTACTCAACCAAAGGTATTAATAACTCAAGCGTATTTTATATCTTTAAACAAACGCATTAGCTTAGTGTAAATAAAATATAGATATTATGAACACACAAACGTTAACACAGGGAAAAACGCTCAAAACATTTGGTTTTGTAATCGTTTTTATGATGACTTTATTTACGGTAAACACTGCTTTTGGACAAACAACTGAAGCCGCTCAAGAACGAACCATCAAAGGATTAGTTTCTAATGAAGATGGTCCTTTACCAGGTGCTAATATTACATTAGATGCTACCAGAGTTGGTGCTGTAACAGATAACGAGGGTAAGTTTACGTTTCCTAAAAAATTAAAAACTGGTGACGTTTTAGTCTTTAGTTATCTTGGCTATGTAACTCAAAAGGTAGCTATCACAGACAAAACCAGCTTTATTACGCTAGAGCTGACTCCAGATATGGTAGAGATGATAGGTGCCATTGACACTAACAAACCTTACAAGTCTAAACGCAAAAAGAATAAATTGTAAGCTTTGCGAAGATTATTTTCAATACTACTGCTCTTTCTAAGTTTAAAAAGTGTTGATGCTCAAATTGTAGATTTTAACCACCTAAACTTTAAAAAAGCTGATAGTATTGCTTTAGCCTTAAAGGGAGAATCTCTTACAAATCTACCTGAACTTTCTTATAAGTTAACCAACCAGCTCACAACAGAGGCAGAACGGTTTAGAGCAATTTACAGATGGGTTTGCGATAATATCGCTAACGACTACACGCTTTACCTAAAAAACGATAGACAAAGACGACGTTTTAAAGACGACAGCCTAAAGTTTTCTGCTTGGAATACAAAATTTAGATCCGAGCTCTTTGGCACATTGCTTAAGAAAAAACGAACTATCTGTACGGGCTATGCCTACTTGGTTAAAACCCTATCAGACTTTGCCGATCTTGAGTGCGAGATTGTACAAGGTTTTGGGCGAGTTAGCACTACAAATGTTGAAACCTTGGATTTGCCCAACCATTCATGGAATGCTGTAAAACTCAAAAATAAATGGTATCTCTGCGACCCAACTTGGGCAAGCGGTATTCCTAACCCAACTACTAATAGATTTAGATTTCAGTATAATGATGGTTTCTTTTTGGCAAATCCTAAATTATTTGCTGTAAATCATTTCCCTATTGACAGACGCTGGTGGCTATTAGATGATGAAGATATCCCTTCATTTGAAACTTTCTTGAAATCACCAGTACTATACGGTAATGCCTACAAAAATCTTGAAAATCATTATGAGCCTCAGCAAATGCATCACACTATTAAACCTTATAAAACATTAGCTTTCAACTATCTGTTAAAAAAGACCATTCAGCCAGAACAAGTAAAACTTGGTTTTGATAACGGTTTTAGTGAGTGGAAAGAACAACCTACTTCAATTTCTATTAAGGATAAATCTCTTGAGTTTGAACATCAGTTTAACCAAACTGGTTTTTATGATGTACACTTATATATTGACAATGATTTAATTTCTACTTACACTGTAGAAGTTAAAAAGTAATTAAAGCATCTTTAAGGTGTTTATTTCCTGCTCTGTAAGATGCTTCCAATGACCTCTCGGAATGTCTTTTTTTGTTAAATGACCGATAGCCACACAGTCTATCTTAACCAAGTCGTATTTAAAGGTCTCAAAAATGGTTCTTAGGATTGAGTTTCCTGTGTTTTTTATTTTTATACCTATATTATTCTTTGGTTCACCTTCAATGTAGCTAATCTCTTCAACCGTGATTAAATTACCATCTACATTAAAACCTTCTTGAATCTTCTTTAAATCCTCATACTTTAGATTTCTATCTAATTCTACCTGAAACAATCGTGCAACACCATTTTTAGAATTAGTGAACTTCTGTACTACTTTATCATCATTAGTAAATAGTAAAAGACCAAGCGAATTTCTACCCAAACGACCAATGGGTCTTATATTAGCATTAGTTGCGTTTGCTACCAAATCCATAACCGTTCTACCTTTGCCCTCTGCAGTAGTTGTGGCAAAACCTTTTGGCTTGTTTAGTAGCACGTATACTTTTGGCTCTGGTGCAATACGTTGACCGTCAAAGCGTACATCATCTGTACGTTTTACTTTGTATCCCATTTCAGTCACAACCTTTCCGTTAACAGTTACTAAGCCTATGGCTATGTTTTCATCCGCTTCTCTACGTGAACATATACCAGAATTGGCAATGTATTTGTTTAAGCGAATCTCATCTGGATTTGATGATGCTTTTAGTTTAGATTTCTTTTTGAAAGGAGCATTACCTCTAGCAAAACTTTTTGATTTGCTGTTAGCTTGTCCTCTTCCCGAAGTTTTTCCTCTTCCTTTGCTATCTTGATGTCTGCTCATATTAAATTCATTTTTCATCTAGGCGAACGCTTTGATGAATTTGATGCAAAGGTATAACAATAGTTAATACCAACTACTTTATTTCTACAGTTGTTTGTCGGTCTCTATTGACAATTAACTTAGTAACATCTGGTCTTGAATAATGGCCAACAGGATCAAAATTTTGACGTTCTTCCAACACACGATTAAAGTCTATTGTCTGAATAATTAAACCTTCCTTGTTTAAAACAGGCTCTACTAACCACTCACCATCTGGACCTGCGATGCAACTTCCACCATTTGCTAACGTTTCTGGTGCGTTTTTTAGAATTTCATCTAAATAGGGTGTATCCTTTGGAAAGTCTGAACGTGTCATTAAACTAGACACCGACACTACATACGACCTAGACTCTCTAGCAATAAATTTTGTGATATCCTTGGTATTGTGTTCACTTCCTGGCCAAACTGCAATATGTAGATTTTCTCCTTGACCATAGAGTGCAGTTCTTGGCAACGGCATCCAGTTTTCCCAACAGTTTAATCCTCCAACTGTAAATGTTCTAAGCGGATGAACTTGCAGACCATTTCCATCTCCTGGAGACCACGTTAAACGCTCATCATAGGTTGGTTGTAGTTTTCTATGGGTAGATTTTATTTCACCTGTTTCATTTATATAGACCAAGGATGCGTATATACTATGGCCTCCTCTATCTAAAGGTCGTTCCACTATACCAAGATAAATAGCCATATTATATTTTTTAGCTAACTGACATACGCTATCCAATTCACCTTTCTCAATACTAATAGAATTATTTACATAGTGTGCATGTAACTCCTTATTGAGATTAGTATTCCATTCTGCTCCACCTGTTAATGCCAGCCAAAAGGGATAACCAGGAAGTAATGCTTCACCAAAAACAATAAGTTCACAGCCTTCTTCTGCAGCGTCATTTATAGACGATTCAATCTTTTTTAGAGTTGCACTTTTATCTAACCATACCGGAGAGATTTGTGCCATAGCAATCTTTAATAGAGTATTCATTTATAAACGATTTAATACCACTGAAACATCAATTAGTAATATTGAAAATACACCAGCAACTATTATAAACTTTAAAATATTATGAAGTATTAAATAGTGGGTTTTCTTGTTCGATCTCCATAGAATGAGCAGAAAAAGTATAAGTAATAGTGCACTGGCATAAAAAAAATAGTACATGTACCCTATTTTAAAAAATAAAATGAGAATAACACCAGAAGCTATTGTTAATAGCGCTAAAATTGTTAGCATTACTTTAGAGGTTCTTTCTCCATAAACTACAGGAACTGTTTTGTAATCTAAAGCTAAATCACCTCTAATATTCTCTAAATCTTTTGTGAGTTCTCGCATAGATACCAACAAGAATAAGAATATAGCATGAGCAAAAATGGCTAATTCAAAATTTCTGTAATAAATGAATATGGCAAAAAATGGTGTTACCGTTAGTATAGCAGATACCAAATTGCCTGTCATTGGTTGTTTTTTGAATTTATGCGAGTATAACCAAATGGCAAAAATGTAAAGCGCAAAAAAAATAACTGCCCTAAAGGATACGTAACTGGCAAAAACAACAGCTAGAAAATTCAATACAAAGTAAAATGACAACTTTGTGTTTTGACTTACCAAACGGTCTAACATGGTCTTTCTAGGTCTATTGATTAAATCTTTTTCAGAGTCATAAAAGTTATTAATGATATAACCTGCAGCAATAGTTGCTGATGATGCTAAAACCAACATAAGCAAATTAACATCAAACAATACTTCTTTTAAAGGCTTATCGTGTGCAAAAATGTAAATAGATGCTAAATACTGTGCTATAACTACAACCAAAATATTGTAACCACGCACTACCGAAAACAGACTAAAAAATTTTAAGAGGATATGTTTCTGTCTTCTAGTTAGCATAAACTATAATTAAAAAACCTCACAAATTACTAGAATCTGTGAGGTCTAAATGTAATATTTTTAGTTCTAAAAGTTGTAAACAACTTCTAATTTCTGACCTTTTAAGGCTTCTTTGGCTTTCTCAATATCTTCGGCAAAACCTAAAATATAGCCACCACCACCAGAGCCGCAAAGTTTTAAGTAATAGTCATTGGTTTCAATACCCTTTTTCCACAACTCATGAAATTGGTTTGGTATCATAGGTTTAAAGTTATTCAATACAATTTTAGAAAGTTGTTTTGTGTTTCTAAAAAGAGATTTAATATCACCTTTAAGGAAATCGTCAACACAAGCATCAGTATGTTTTATAAATTGCTCTTTTAACATACTACGGAATCCTTCGTTCTTCATATTTTCCATAAAAATGCTAACCATTGGTGCCGTTTCGCCAACTATACCACTATCTAATAAAAAGACCGCACCTTTTCCTTCTGTACTTTGAGATGGTATCCCTGTAGCCTCTATATTATCTTTAGAGTTGATTAATATTGGAAGGCTTAAGTAACTATTTAAAGGATCTAACCCAGAAGATTTACCATGAAAAAACGATTCCATTTCAGAGAAAATAGCTTTTAGCTTTAATAGCTTTTCTCGAGTTAAGTTTTCTAAAACAGTAATCTTTTCTTTAGCATACTTATCATAAATTGCTGCAACCAATGCTCCACTACTTCCTACACCATACCCTTGCGGTATAGACGAATCGAAGTACATACCAGCTTCAACATCTTCCTTTAATTTATCTATCTCAAAAGAGACTAAATCTTTGTCTAAACTTTTTAAATAAGACGCAAAACGTTTTAAACTTTCGTTAGATTTTATAGCCTCTTCAGATGGGTTTTTATCAACCTTTAGAGCTCCATTATAAAAATTATAGGGTATAGATAAACCCTTAGAATCTTTAATGATTCCGTACTCTCCGAAGAGCAAAATTTTTGAATAGAAAAGGGGTCCTTTCATCGTGTTTTAAACAATTTCTTAATACAAATATACGGATAAATCCGCTATATAGTTTGCATTCAAGGCGTAAGCAATGTTATTTTTCAATTAATTGTGCACCTTTACCTGTAAAATCAGTGATAAAATGACCATTCTGGCAATATACAGTCAATTCATTTTTTATAAAGTCTAACACACTTTCCTTTTCATTTTCAGGATATAAGACATGTACATTTGCACCTGCATCTAAAGTAAAACATACATTAGAACTATTCTCGGCTCTATACTTCCAGATTTTATTGATTATTTCTAAAGTATTGGGCTTCATTAAAATGAAATAAGGCATACTCGTCATCATCATAGCATGAAGCGTTAATGCTTCGCTTTCAACAATTTTTACAAAGTTTTGTAAATCACCAGATGCTAAAATTGTTTTGAGTTTTGCTAAATTATCATGAGCCTGAGCAAAACGTTGTTCAGCAAAAGGATGGCCAAACATTAGTTTATGACCAACTGTACTGCTCACCTGCTTTTCACCTTTGTCTACTAATAGTATAGTATCTTGATAATTTTTGAAATTAGAATGTACTCCGCTATCAAATTTAATTCCGTACAAATCTGAACTTTCTGTGCTTTCATTTTGTCCCCAAACTACCAACTCACCTTCGACACTTCTACATGCACTACCAGAGCCTAATCTGGATAAGAAGGATGCTTTTTTGTTGAAATATTCTGAAGTGTAATCAGCACCTAAATCTATCTCAACACTCATTAAACACAATGCCAAAGCACTCATACCTGATGCCGAAGACGCAATACCTGAACTGTGTGGAAAGGTATTAGAGGTTTCAATCTTAAAATGATAATCTCTCAAAAATGGCACGTATTCTTCAATACGCTCAAAAAATGTTTGGATTTTTGGCTTGAAGGCTTCGTTTTTTTTACCTTCAAAATATACATCAAAACTAAAATCTTTACTTTCTTTTTTAGTATAAATAAGCTTCGTAATAGTCTTGCAATTAGAGAGCGTAAAGCTTATCGATGGGTTTTCTGGAATCTGATTTTCCTTTTTTCCCCAATATTTTATTA
>JASBSA010000123.1 GCA_030149175.1 Winogradskyella sp.
CTAATTAAATCGTAGATAAACAGGACAGGTATACTTATCTAAAAATCAGAATTTTAGACAGTTAAATTAATGAAAAATTTAATTTAAGATTTATACTACAAAATGTAACTTAGGAAAAAGCTAAGAATGAATAAAGATTATGAAGTAAAAACAGATACTTTTTTTAAGCAAAGAAACTAAACATATTGCCGCCATATTTTTTTGAGTGAGAGTAATGCGCTAAATGACTTAAATCAGTATGTTTAGAGTGTTCTATAATTAAAAGACCTTCTTCTTCTAGTAGGTTATTTTCAAAAACCAATTGAGGGATTTTTGAGAATAAATCAACCTCAAAATCATAAGGTGGATCAGCAAAAATAATACTATACTGTTGTCCGAAATTTTCTAAAAATTTAAAGACATCACTTTTGATTGTTTTTATTGGCATTTCAAACAATTCAGCTGTATCATTTATAAACTTTATACAAGCGTAGTGATCATCTACAGCTGTAATGTCTTCTGTTCCTCTAGAGGCAAACTCGTAACTAATATTGCCAGTACCAGAAAACAGGTCTAATACAGAAATATCATCAAAATAATACTGGTTATTAAGTATATTAAACAAGGCTTCTTTGGCCATGTCTGTAGTTGGGCGAACAGGCAATTTAGAAGGAGCTATAATTTTTCTGCCTTTATATGTTCCAGAGATGATACGCATTAAAAAGTGTTTAGAATCAAATAGTGGTGGTGTAGCTTATCTGAGCTAACCTTTTCTGAATAGTTATAACTAAAGTTAAGTTTTTCAAACTCAACGTGTCTTACGTAAGTGTAGATTAGATTATATAATTCGTCGTTTTTATCAATATTTCCACTTAAATGAATTATTGTGGTTTCAACATCTAGTTTTAGTTGTTCAAAAACAAAGAGAACATAGTAAATAAAATCTTCTTTGCTGTGATATTCAAAAACATTAAATAGTTGAAGTTGTTCGTTTTCTACAACCGATATCTCAATCATAGAGCTGTTAACGTGGAGGTACACATTAGCATTATTGCTTTTAATAGTTTTTTGCAAAACTGAATCTATTAAAACCGTAGAGGAATGCTTATATGTAAATTCGCCAAAGGTTTCAAAAATATAGTTGTTGATATTAATGTATGGTATGTATACGTTTACACTCTCATTTACTGCAATATCATCATATGTGATAAAATCTGTCTTTAAGATTTTTGTATTGAATTTTAAATAATCTGCTTTGTTGTTTTCGTCATAAAGTTCTTTAGGTACCAGTGTAGACAATTCATTTTGATGTATTACTGTAATAGCATCAAATTCATCTGAGAAAATAGAGTTGGCACTCAATTCGGTTTTTAGACGATTTAGAACATCAAAAGGATTTAGTTTATGATGAAATGAAATGCTATTAAGAAACTCAATAGTATTAGAGGTTCTGTTTAGTATACAAAAAGAAAGCCCATTCAAATTAACTTGAATGGACAGTTCTTTAATGTTATTTTTAGTCAAAATTATTCCTTTGTTGAAAGGTCTTTACCCCAGTTTCCGCTAGTGTTAACTTCTTCCATAGAACCTATTTTCACGGTTTCACCTTTAACACCTGCAATAGAAACAGCTTGCTTTTCTTTCTCTATTAGATATTTTTCTTGGCCATCTAGAACAATAGCTTTATCAACGCTAGCTTCAAATACTGGAATTTCTTCTATTTTACCAGCTTCTAGTTTAAATTTAGCACCTTCTTTACCAATACCAACATTAGCCATGTTTTTATAGCGACTATCTCCTTTAAAAATAGAGTCTTTTACATTCCAATAAGCTAATGTGTCTATTAGAGTGATAGTTTTAAAGGTTTCTACACCACCAAACGCACGAGTTCTTTCTACGTCTAAAACTGTACTATCTCGTCTTTGTGTAATAGGAATACTATCATTTTCTACAAAATCTATTAGCTTATCAAAGCTACCTGCATATTCTCCTTTTACTTCTTTGTAAGCTATTTGAGAATCTCTAATATCTACTAATCTATCTATTACAACTTTGTAACGCTCAACCTTTAGTTTGTTGAATTCTATTTCCTTGTATACAGACATAAAGGTAATGTAACCAAGAAATATAATAAGTGCCCATAGCACTAGGTTAAGTACTGGTTTTAATTTTTTAGGAACAAATTTGTCAATTAACCATACAATTAGGATAGTTAAGAGTATAATACCAATTATAGCTGCAATTACCATTTTTTAGTTTTTATTTATTAATTAGCTGTCTCGCAAATCTACAATTTTTTTTTATTGAGAAAAACTATCTAAATAAAAATCATTCAAAATTAAGATAGGTTTTTAATGAAGGTATATATATATTATATTGCTCACAATTTAATTCTCTATGATTACTAATGCTTCTGCATTTTATTCGCTTTTAAAGTCTAAATTTCCGTTTGTGCCTACTGCTAAGCAAGATAAGGTGTTAATGCAGTTGTCTCAATTTATTTTTGACACCTCTTCTAATCAAACTTATTTGTTAAGAGGTTATGCTGGTACAGGAAAAACAAGTATTGTTGGTACAATAGTTAATAACCTCTGGCAAGCAAAGAAAAGCGCTGTTTTGTTGGCACCAACAGGTAGAGCAGCTAAAGTCATTTCTAATTATTCTAACAAAGAAGCATTTACGATACATAAGAAAATTTATTTTCCCAAAAAACAAAAGGGAGGTGGTGTTACCTTTGTTATGCAGCCAAACAAACATAGAAACACCTTATTTATTGTTGATGAAGCATCTATGATACCCGATATTCCATCAGACTCTAAATTGTTTGAAAACGGTTCGCTATTAGATGATTTAATGCAGTATGTATATTCTGGTCATCAGTGTAAACTCCTATTAATAGGCGATAAAGCACAGTTGCCACCTGTTAAATCTGATTTAAGTCCAGCCTTAGATTCAGATAAATTAAGTCTTAGCTACAATAAAGATGTTATGGGTTTAGAATTAGATGAAGTTGTAAGACAAGAGCAAGACTCAGGGATTTTACAAAATGCCACAGAACTTAGGGAAACATTAGAATCTGGTTTTTATAAAAGTTTTAAATTCAATGTTTCACCATTTAAGGATATAGTTCGCTTAGTAGACGGTTACGAAATTATGGATGCCATTAATGATGCCTACAGCAGTAATGGTTACGAAGAAACCGCAATTATTGTCCGAAGCAATAAAAGAGCTAACTTATATAACAAACAGATTAGGGAACGCATACTGTTTAACGAAAGTGAATTATCAGCAGGTGATTACCTCATGGTAGTTAAGAACAATTATTTTTGGATTAAACCAACTACCGAAGCTGGCTTTATTGCAAATGGTGACATTATAGAGATTTTGGAAATTTTTAGTATTAAAGAATTATACGGTTTTAAGTTTGCAGAAGTCAAAGTAAAAATGGTTGATTATCCACGTATGCGACCTTTTGAAACCGTTTTACTTTTAGATACCATTAATGCTGAGAGTGCATCCTTAAGCTATGATGATTCTAATAGACTTTATCAAGAAGTTTCTAAGGATTATGCCAATGAAACGAGTAATTACAAGCGGTTTTTAGGTGTAAAAAACAACAAATACTTTAATGCTTTACAAGTAAAGTTTTCTTATGCTATAACCTGCCATAAATCACAAGGCGGTCAATGGAATACCATTTTTGTAGAGCAGCCTTACTTACCAAATGGTATGGATAAAGATTATTTGCGTTGGTTATACACGGCAATTACTCGAGCAAAAGAGAAACTCTACCTCATAGGATTTAAAGACGAAATGTTTACTGAAAACGACTCTATTTAAAATAGAAAACTTTATTTTTGAATACTGATAAAGCAGATATATGAAGATTATATCCATGATTCCTGCACGATACAGTGCTTCACGTTTTCCAGGCAAATTAATGCAGAATTTAGCCGGAAAATCAGTAATCCTAAGAACTTACGAGGCTACAGTTGCTACAGATCTCTTCGATGAAGTCTATGTTGTAACAGATAGTGATATCATTTACAAGGAGATTGTAAGCCATGGAGGAAAAGCTTTAATGAGTCAAAAGGAACACGAATCCGGGAGTGATAGAATTGCTGAAGCAGTTGCAAATGTAGATTGTGATATTGTTGTAAACGTTCAGGGAGACGAGCCTTTTACAGAGCGAGAAAGTTTAAGAAAGGTGCTAGACGTTTTTAAAGATGATGCTAAAAATGAAATTGATTTGGCCTCCTTGATGGTAGAAATTACCGATTGGGAAGAAATCAATAATCCTAATACGGTAAAAGTTATTGTAGATCAGAATAATTTTGCCTTGTATTTTTCTAGAAGTCCAATTCCATTTCCCAGAGATAAATCAGCAGGAGCAAGATATTTTAAGCACAAAGGAGTTTACGCCTTCAGAAAACAAGCTTTGTTAGATTTTACCGTTTTACCTATGCAGTTTATAGAAGCTACCGAAAAGATAGAATGTATTCGGTACTTGGAATATGGAAAAAAGATTAAGATGGTAGAAACTGAAGTACAGGGTGTTGAGATTGATACACCAGAAGATTTAGAAAGAGCAAAAAAATTGTGGAAATAGACTACAGTAACATAAAGGTAATTGGCTTTGATGCGGACGATACGCTGTGGGTAAATGAAACCTATTTTAGAGAAGCCGAGGAAGAAGTAGGTCGCTTATTATCGCATTATGAAACACCAAATAAAATAGATCAGGAGCTTTTCATAATGGAGATGAATAACTTGCCAACCTATGGATATGGTGTAAAGGGTTTTGTATTGTCCATGATAGAGTTAGCCATTGAATTGTCTGATGGTAGAGTTTCAAATGACATTATTGGTAAGATTTTAGATATTGGTAAAAACATGATTAACAAACCAATTGAATTACTAGATGGTGTAGAAGATGTTTTAAAAACCTTATCTAAAGATTACAGATTAATCCTAGCAACCAAAGGAGATTTGCTAGATCAAGAGCGCAAGTTAGAAAAATCTGGGCTATTAGATTATTTTCATCATATTGAGGTGTTGAGTGAAAAACAAGAAGCTAATTATGAAAAACTACTGAAACATTTAGATATACAACCATCAGAATTTTTAATGGTAGGTAATTCATTAAAATCAGATATTTTACCATTAGTTAATATTGGTGCAGAAGCAATACATGTTCCTTTTCATACAACTTGGCAGCACGAAAAAGTTAGTAAAAAGGAAACAAATGGCTTGGAGTATAAAACTGTTAGCAATCTAAGAGAGATTTTAAATTTTATAAAGACTAAATAAATAAACTAAGTTTTATTTTTGTTAAAGATTAAATAGTAAATGATATATAAAAATTATCCAATGGTGTCCAGAGTTGTTTTCGGACGTGGGAGTTTCAATCAGTTAGATGAAATTCTGGCTTCCAAACGAAAAGGACGTAATGCACCATTTATATTTTATGTAGATGATGTCTTTAAAGGCAATCATTGGTTAACTTCAAGAATTACGTTGTCTTACAAAGACAAAATCGTTTACGTTCCTACAAAAGAAGAACCCAAAACGTCTCAAATAGATCAATTAGTTGAAGACATTATTTTAGAGCATAGTGAGTTGCCATCTGGTATTATTGGCATAGGAGGAGGTATAGTTATGGATATTGCCAAGGCAGTCTCTTTAATGTTAACAAACAAAGGCCAGTCTAAAGATTATCAAGGCTGGGATTTAATTAAAAACCCTGCAATATATCATGTTGGTGTTCCAACAATTTCCGGAACTGGAGCAGAAGTATCTCGAACTACAATTTTAACAGGTCCAGAGCGTAAATTGGGAATTAACAGTGACTTTACACCATTTGACCAAGTTATTTTAGACCCAGAATTAACTAAAGATGTTCCCAAAAACCAATGGTTTTACACAGGTATGGACTGTTTTGTACATTGTGTAGAGTCCCTTAACGGTACATATCTTAACGCGTTTAGTCAGAGTTATGGAGAAAAAGCTTTTGAGCTTTGTCAAGAAATTTTCTTAGACGATAACTTATCTAAAGAAGAGTCTCAAGATAAATTAATGATGGCATCATGGCATGGAGGTATGAGTATAGCGTATTCTCAAGTTGGTGTTGCGCACGCCATGAGTTATGGACTAAGCTACCTTCTTGGTGTTAAACACGGTATTGGAAACTGTATTGTATTCGATCATTTAGAAGATTATTATCCAGAAGGAGTAGCGATGTTCAAAAAAATGAAAGAAAAACACGGTATTGAATTGCCACAGGGTATTTGTTCGGAATTAGATAATAATCAATTTAATAAAATGATAGATGTAGCTTTAAGCTTAGAACCTTTATGGGAAAATGCTATTGGTAAAAATTGGAAAGCAAAAATTACCCGAGATACACTGCTAGAGCTTTACAAAAAGATGTAAAATGCGTTGGCTGGCAAAATTTATTTACTTTAATATTTTAGGATGGAAAATTGTTGGTAACACTAATTTTTCAAAAGATAGTATAAAAAAATCTGTTATAATAGCCGTTCCTCATACAAGTTGGCACGACTTTTATATCGGTATTTTATTACGAAAAGTTGCAGGAGTCAAAACCAATTTTATAGCAAAGAAAGAACTATTTCGGTGGCCATTTGGCTATTATTTTCGAGCTGTAGGAGGTAAAGCTTTAGATAGAACTTCTGGTCAGAATAAAGTGGAAGCTATTGCTAAATTATTTGAAGAGGAGGAAGAGTTTAGATTGACTTTAGCACCAGAAGGAACACGGAAAAAAGTAAAAGATTGGCGAACAGGATTTTATTACATAGCCAAAGCTGCTAATGTGCCTATTATAATGTTTACATTAGACTTTAAAAACAAGCAGAACAAAGTTTCAGAACCTTTTTACCCTACAGAAAATACTGAAGAAGATTTTAAATTTATGAAAGCTTTTTATGAAGGTGTTGAGGGTAAAGTGAAAGCTTATAGCTAGAATTTTTGGCATAAGATTTGTTTTTACATAATATGCAATGAAACATAAAGTAAACTTTTAAGTCCCTAAAAAGAAACATTGCCTCAAGAAGCTATCAATTCATTTTGGTAGCTTTTTTTTCTTCAATATACTTATCGAGAAGGTAGTTTGTTTGTGATTGAAGTTTCTTTTTAAAAAAATTTGTACCACCTAACAGCCAGCCTTTAAAGCCAATGGCTTGTTTAGCCCAATCATGAAGACTAAAATTATCAGTATGTTTTATGATTAAACCATCTTTAAACTCAAAAGTAGCAGTAATTTTATTGTGAACATTTCTGCCTGTTTTTTTAAATATGTAGAAAGCTTCCCAGTTTGCCGAGTTATTTGTGATATTGGTAGCTTCAATTTTAAAGTTTTTATCTTTTTGTGATTCGCAAAGCATGCGCCACATAGCTTTGGCTTGTTCACCTTTTAGAATACCAAAAGCAGGATCTTCAAAAACAATATCCTTGTGGTATAAGGATGTCATTTTAATAGCATCGAGCTGCTGAAATGCACTATAAAATTTAGTGATCACGTCTTTCATATTCTTAAAGGTAAACAAAAAAATGACCTTTTTTTCCTTTTTTGTAAAACCTACCTTATAATAATTACGTAAATAGATTGAAAGATGAATCTAGTATACCATAAAATTCAGGTTTTATAAACATAAAATCAGTTATGATTTTAGGCATTGAATTTAACTACGTATCATTAGATTTTTCTAATTAATGATTTTTTTGAGTTTTAAAATTGTTATGAAAAAGAGAAAAGGCTTCCATCACAGGAAGCCTTTTTTATTTTAAAAAATAGAGCACATTTGTATAATACAAAGATACAAAGGCATACCCAACGTTATATTAAAGGGAAATGTAATTGCCAGTGCCATAGGTAAATACAAACTTGGGTTTGCTTTTGGTACTGCAATCCGCATTGCTGCAGGCACAGCAATGTATGAGGCGCTTGCAGCTAGTATAGCAAATAATAATCGGTTTCCTTCACTTTGTGTAAATATAGAACTTACTACGGCCACTAAACTGCCGTTTATTATTGGAATAATTATAGCAAATATCAAAGCAAACCATCCTTTTTTTAGGAAGGCAGATAGCTTTTTGCCACTAGTTATACCCATGTCTAATAGAAATACAGCCAGAAACCCTTTAAAAATATCTGTAGTAAATGGTTTTATACCTTCTGCTTGCTGCTCACTAGCCAAAAATCCAACCACTAAACTTCCTAAAATTAAAAGTACGCTACCATTGGTTAAGGCGTGCTTAGCGACTTTTCCCATAGACATTTTTATGGCGTTTTCCTTATCGTATATTGAAATAAGTAAAAGGCCTATGATAATTGAAGGAGCTTCCATCAAAGCCATTACAGCTACCATATGACCACCAAATGTTATCTGCTCAATCTCTAGAAATGAAATTGCCGTTACAAAGGTTACAGCACTGACTGAACCGTAAGAAGCGGCAATAGCACCTGCATTGGCTACACTAAATTTACGTCTTAAGATAAAGTAAGTGTAAACAGGTACTGTAATGGCTAAAAATACTCCAAACAAAAGCGACCAAATTATTTCTAAATTAAGGTCGCTGTGAGAGAGTTCTTGTCCGCCTTTAAAACCTATTGATAAAAGCAGATAGAGCGAAATAAATTTTGAAGAATTAGGTGGTATTTCTAAATCACTTTTTAACTGTACTGCGATAATTCCTAGAAAAAAGAAAAGTAGCGCAGGATTTGTTAAGTTATCGAATAATAGATGTAAATCCATCGTAGAATAATTTCAAAAATGGTATTCTATTTGGGTTAAATATTATTTTACAAACGAAATATTAAGTGTGCCATTGATAACTACATTGTAACCTTCTTTTCTGGCAATTGAAATATAGTCTTTAGCTATTTGTTTTTCCTTTAAAAGTTCATCAATTCTATTATTCTCATACTTTGTATCGGCCTTTTCTTGTCCTATACACAAACTTAATCGTTGAAGTTTGTGAAAGTTTATTTTTTCATCAATAAGTACATTTATTAAAAAATCAGCCTCTGAGGGTCTAAATAATCCTTCTACAAGATTAACCTCTTGGGTTGCTTTTTCTATTTTGTTTTGTGTTTTTGTGTTTGACATAATTAAAAGTGTATTAGTGTTATTTAATTTCTGTTAGTTTTATAATGCATATACACGATATTATAAAGGCACATACAGCAAGATATTCTATAAAAATATTGTCGTTCATATAAGATAGGGTGATGAGACCAGATAAAATTAATAAGGTAATTGCTACTTGAATTTTAGTTCTTTGAGAAGCTTTCTTTTCATCTAATTCAAATTCCTTATGCTTGGTATTAGACTCAATTCTTTCCATTTTTATTTTTATTAATTTTTAAACTTTTGACAAAATTGAAACAATTTTTTTATTTATTTTTATATATATTTTTAATCATATATATAATTAATATTTATGAATTACACTTTGCATCAATTACAAATCTTTCTAAAAATCACTCAGCTAAAGAGTATTACAAAAGCTTCTGAAGCTTTATTTTTGAGTCAACCAGCAGTTTCAATTCAACTAAAAAAATTTCAAGATCAGTTTTCTATACCATTAACAGAAGTAGTTGGAAGACAACTTTATGTAACAGATTTTGGGTGGGAAATTGCAGAGGCAGCTGAAAAAATTCTTAATGAGGTAGATGCTATAAATTACAAAACAATGTCTTTTAAAGGACAGGTTGCAGGCAGATTGAAAATTTCAGTAGTATCTACAGGTAAGTATGTTATGCCATACTTTTTATCGGACTTTACAAACAAAAATAAAGGTGTTGACCTTATTATGGATGTTACAAACAAGCAAAGTGTTGTTAAAAGTCTCGAGAATAATGAAGTTGACTTTTCTTTAGTTTCCGTTATACCAGACCAACTAAATCTAAATAGGGTAGAACTCATGGAAAACAGATTATATCTTATAGGAAGTACAAAGGATAAATTTAGTCGTAAGGTATCTACCAAGAAAATTTTTGAAACCTATCCGATGCTCTACAGGGAAAATGGTTCTGCCACACGAAATGCTATGGAGTCTTTTATTGCAAGTCATAATATAAGTACTCCAAAGCGCATGGAGCTCACTTCAAATGAGGCATTAAAGCAGGCTGTAATTGCAGGTTTGGGATATTCTATAATGCCATTGATAGGTATAAAAAATGAGTTAAAAAATGGCGATTTAAAAATTATTCCTTTTAAAGGATTGCCAATCATAACAAATTGGAATTTAGTATGGCAGAAGTCTAAAAACCTTTCACCTGTTGCACAGGCTTATTTAGATTTTATAAATAATGAGAAAGAAAGAATCATAAAAGAAAATTTTGACTGGTATAAGGACTACTAAATCCGTTTTAGTTTTTCAACTATACTGCGAATGCTATTGTACAAAAATGCATTTGTTTTAACATAGTAAAACGAGATAAAGCATACTGTTGTTAAGAATAGAATCGCACCTATAATGGCTTGCCATGGTAATAGAGTCTTGCCAATAAGTTGATGTAAACCAACACCTGTAAAACTCCCATAGATAATTATAAAGTGAATAACATATATGGATAGTGTTTTTTGACCTATTTTGAGCAGTAATGGCTGTTTAATATAATTTTCTGCAGCATAGAAAATAGCAAACAGTATAAGCACATTACCCAATCTCGTAAATAAGTAGTTATAATAAGCAACATCTTTTAAAAGCTCTAAATCTGTAATAAAATAGAGCTGCATTAAAAGCCAACCTGACTTAAAGATTAAAAGAAGTCCACATAAAATAAATCCTAATATTATGCCTAGTTTAAATTTAGGACGCTCTAAGTATCTATAAAATATTGTGGCTATGAAAGCACCAAACGCAACATATCCAAACCACGGGATAATATTAAAAACAGAGCCATAATCTTTTGTGAGCCAATTAGCAAATACCCTTGGGACATTTGGTAAATCTAAAAATCTGTAAAGCGGTTCTGTAATAAATAGAACAAAACCAAAAAGACACATTAGTATTGAAAACAATAGTGTTTTTTTAAAGGTGAGTTTATAAATACCAACAACTAAAATGAGTGATAAACCGATACATTGCAATACATCAATGAGTAAGAAATATGGTGAGTCGAAATTGCCATACAACCATTGAAAAATTGGTGCTCGCAACAGATAACCTATACCTATTAGTAACAAACCTCTGTATAACCCTTTTTTTATTCTAAAGGCTACATTACCACTTCGTTTTGCTTTTATAAGAAGGTAAGAAAAAATTAATCCTGAAATTGTAAAAAATGTTGGTGCAGTTATGCCTCTAAAATACTTCCAGATTGTAAATGCCGTATTACTATCGTCTCTATAAGATACGTCTAGGAGCGTATCTATAAAATGACCTTGTAGCATCATTAAGATAGCGAAGGCTCTTACAGCATCAATAAAATAAAGACGTTTTTTGCTCAATTTGAGATTGCTTGAATAACAAAGATAGGGTTTAGTGTTTTAATTGTTTTCAAAAACTAAAGGCATATTAAATGAATCAAAAAAAGAGGGCAGAAGCCCTCTAATATTTTGGTATGTATAAGAAAGTTTTTTTAACCTTCTGTTTCTTCCATGGTGTGGTATACGTTTTGTACATCATCGTCTTCCTCTAGCTTTTCAAGAAGCTTTTCTACATCCTCAGCTTGTTCTGGTGTAAGCTTTTTTGTTACTTGTGGAATACGCTCAAAGCCTGAGGAGATTATTTCAATATTATTGTCTTCTAGATAAGATTGTATACTTCCGAAGCTTTCAAAAGGTGCGTAAATCATAACACTTGTTACCTCATCACCATCTTCATTCTCATCAGTGTCTTCAAATATTTCTTCAACACCAAAGTCTATAAGCTCTAATTCTAGTTCTTCTAAATCTAGATCATCTCCTTTTATTTTAAAATTACAGGTATGATCAAACATAAAAACTACAGAGCCAGATGTACCCAAGCTACCATCACACTTGTTAAAATAACTACGAACATTAGCAACGGTACGTGTATTATTATCTGTAGCTGTCTCTATAAGGACTGCGATACCATGTTGTGCATAGCCTTCAAAAAGTACTTCTTTATAATCACCTTGGCTTTTGTCAGAAGCCCGCTTAATAGCACGTTCTATATTGTCTTTTGGCATGTTTACAGACTTGGCATTCTGTATTACTGCTCTAAGA
Organism: Winogradskyella sp.; assembly: GCA_030149175.1. Taxonomy (GTDB): domain Bacteria; phylum Bacteroidota; class Bacteroidia; order Flavobacteriales; family Flavobacteriaceae; genus Winogradskyella. The sequence continues at coordinate 12,198 of JASBSA010000123.1, forward strand.
CGAGAGTTACTGTCTGGATCTGGACCACCTTCTTTTACGGCCATTACGATATCCTTTCCAATACGAGTAAAAGCCTTACTCATAGCGGACCATCGTTTCATTTTTCTTGCTTTTCTAAATTCAAAAGCTCTTCCCATAGTGTTTAAAATTTATTGGCGTAAAAGTAATTAATTAAGTTAATTATTTAAAGTCTAATCTTCAGCTTCGACAATAGATTCTATAGCTTCTGCTAGATCAAAATCTTTTTGTGTAACTCCATTAGCGTCATGCGTTGATAATGAAATTTTTAAAACGTTATATACATTACTCCAGCTAGGATGGTGGTTTAATGCTTCGCACTCAAAAGCGATTCTGCTCATGGCACTAAAACAGTCTTTAAAGTTATTGAACTCTAGCTCTACGTGTATAGCATTGTCATAATATTCCCATTCAGGAAAGTGTAGTAATTTCTTTTCAATAGTAGAATCATCTAATTTCATAAGTTGAATTTTTTAGTATTCTAATGTAACAAAATACCATGTGCTAATCAAGCTTATTTGGTAAGTTCTTCTAAAACCTTATCACTAGTAATTTGGAGGTGCTTAGGTAGTTTGTTGAACTTTGGCAGTACAGCAAGATAGCGATCGTCATTTGTTGTATAAACATGCTTAAGGAGAACTTTCTTTGGGCTTATAGTTTCTATAATTTGCTTTACAAATTCATCATGATGCACCAAATCGGTACTACCCAAATGAAAAATCCCATATTTCTCTCGGTTAATGATATAATGAATTTGTTGTGTTACTTTCTTATCAAGAGTTACATTCATTATTAAATTAGGGAAAATTTCAACCGATTCGTTTTCAGAAATAAATTGTTTCATTTCTTGTATTCTAGGACACTGTTGTCCAAAAACCATAGGTAACCTTAACACAGCTACTTGCTTTTTGGGTAAGCGAAGTAACATGTTTTCAATTTTTATCTTAAAATGTCCGTAAATACTGTGACTTAGCGTTTTATCTAGTTCGTAACTTGGATATTTACTGTAGGCATCAAAAACATTGGCTGAAGAAAGGAAGATAATTTTTGCACCATACTCCAATGCATATTCAGCTATGTGTTGGTGAGCAATGGTCTGAGCATTAAAATCTCCTCTTAAAGCAGAAATTACAATTGTAGGCTTTGTGGCTTTCAAAATTTCATAAACATCATCTTCTTCTGTGTTATAGTGAAAGAATTGCTTATTACTCTCAAATATTTTTTTTGGAGTTCTGTAAGTGCCAAAGGTTTTAAAATATGGTCTTAATTCTTTATATAGTGCGTTACCAATGTAGCCACTAGCACCGAGAATAAGGATTCTGTGTTTGCTTAAATTCTTCTTCATTAATTCCTACGCCCTAATTTTTAAATCTCTTAACCTTTGTAAAATGGCAATTTTACTACTGTCGCAGGAATTGCTTTTTTACGCACCTGAATATTTATTTTACTATCAATTTTAGAGAAGACTTTTGGAACATAACCTAAGCCTATACCAATACCTAAACTAGGACTCATAGTGCCTGAAGTTACATTGCCAATTGTATTACCATTATTATCTACAATGTCATAACCTTGTCTAGGAATACCTCTTTCATCTAATTTAAAAGCAACAAGTTTGCGTTCAGGAGTTTTTTCCTTTTCTTCTTTTAAAGCTTCGCTATTTGTAAATGCTTTATTGAATTTGCAAATCCAACTTAAACCAGCTTCTATTGGAGACGTAGTATCATCTATATCGTTTCCGTATAAACAATAGCCCATTTCTAAGCGAAGTGTATCTCTTGCAGCTAATCCAATTGGCTTAATGCCAAAGTCGGCACCAGCTTCTAAGACTTTGTCCCAGATTTGTTTTACTTCAGAGTTTTTACAATAAATCTCAAAACCACCGCTACCTGTATAACCAGTAGCAGAAATAATGACGTGCTCTATACCTGCAAAATCACCTACCACAAAGTTGTAAAATTTAATAGCAGATAAATCATGACTAGATAAGGACTGCATAGCTTCTACAGCTCTTGGACCTTGGATTGCTAAAAGCGAATAGTCTTCACTTAAATCGCGCATTTGTGCACCAACATTGTTTTTAGATGAAATCCAGTTCCAATCTTTTTCAATATTACTGGCATTAACAACAAGTAGGTACGTTTCTTCCTTTACTTTATATATAATAAGATCATCTACAATACCACCATCATCGTTTGGTAAGCAGCTGTATTGTGCCTTACCAATCTCTAATTTAGATGCATCATTACTGGATATTTTTTGAATGAGTTCTAAAGCGTGAGTCCCTTCAATTAAAAATTCTCCCATATGAGACACGTCAAAAACACCAACAGCTTTACGAACGGTTTCGTGTTCTATGTTTACGCCTTCATATTGTACAGGCATATTGTATCCTGCAAATGGAACCATTTTTGCGCCTAAAGCTATATGTGTTTCTGTTAAAGCAGTATTTTTCATTAATGACATATTTTATTTCCTAAACAGGAATTGTGGATGTTTGTTTTTAAAGTTGCGCTAAATTAAAGAAATTTTATGGCTTATTACCATAAAAAAAGCCACCTAGTTTGGTGGCTTTTATATGATTTTTTCAATTTTAGAATTGATATCTGATACCTAAGGCAATATCGAAATCTAAATCATTATTGTCATATAAGTCCCCTCCAAAACCTATTTCAGGTCTAAAGTCTAATGATAAAAGTAAAGGGATGTCAAAACTGTACTCAATTCCTAAGTTACCAGCTGCAAATACAAAGGTATCACTATCATCATTTCCATTAGGAATATTATCGAAACTGTATGATGCTAAACCACCACCTGCACCTGCATACCAATTAAAATCACCATCTAGTTGCCAAACCCATTGATATAAGCCGGCTAATTTAAAACCATCGTAATTGTTACCACTTCTTAAGCCTAAATCGAACTCTAAACGGTTGTTAGAACCAAGAGCGCGTTGATATGAAATTTCTGCACCAAATCCATCACTGTCACCAAGTCTAAGACCGATAGCGTTGTCTGCTATTTCTTGAGCACTAGCAGCAAATGTAAAGGTTGCAAAAACGGCAAATAATAAAATTAATTTTTTCATAAAGTTTTTAAGTTTTAGTGTTTATATTTCCAACTAAAAGTTGAATTGTTGTATGATTATAACGACGAAATTATGTTAAAATTGAGTCTTCACCATGGGTTTTAAGACAACATTATAATTTAACAAGAAAGAAGATTTCTTAAATATGACAACTATACCACATCATCATCTCAAACAGTTAAGCTCAGAATTAAAGGGCGAATTGTACTATGATGATTTGATGCTGAAACTATATGCAACTGACGCATCTGTTTATAGAATGTTACCAACTGCTGTTGCCATACCAAAGACTATAGATGATATAAAATTATTAATACATTTTGCTAGAAATTACGATACCTCGTTAATTCCTAGGACTGCAGGTACGTCTTTGGCAGGACAAGTGGTTGGCAAAGGAATTATCGTAGATGTCTCTAAGTACTTCACTAAAATCATATCACTGAATGAAGCCGAAAAAACAATTACGGTACAACCTGGTGTGGTGAGAGATCAGTTAAATAACTATCTTAAACCTTATGGGTTGTTCTTTGGGCCAAACACATCGACATCTAATCGCTGTATGATAGGAGGAATGGTAGGTAATAATTCTTCGGGAACAACTTCAATCCAGTATGGCGTAACGAGAGACAAAGTACATAGTTTAAAAACAATTTTGAGTGATGGAAGTGAAGTTGTTTTTAGCGATTTAACAAAACAAGAATTCTTTAAGAAAGCAGAACTGAAATCGTTAGAGGGAGATATTTATAGAACTATTTACGAGGAATTAAAACCTGAGGAAGTTCAACAAAAAATCAACGATAATTTTCCAAAAGCTAGTATTCATAGAAGAAATACCGGTTATGCTATAGATGAATTAATTAATTCTGAAATTTTTAATAATTCAGATGAAAAGTTCAACATGTGCAAACTGTTAGCAGGAAGTGAAGGTACGCTGGCTTTTACAACAGAAATAACGCTTCAGTTAGATAAATTGCCACCAAAATATAGAGCCATGGTGGCTTTTCATTTTGAAAGTATCACCAATTGTATGAAGGCTGTGAAGCCATTGATGCAACATAATTTGCATACTTGCGAGATGATGGATGATTCTATTCTAAATCTTACAAAACACAATAAAACACAGCAAGAAAACAGAACATTTATAGAAGGAAATCCTGTAGCAATTTTAATGTGTGAGCTAAAAGCTGAATCAGAAGAACAGTTAGCGGAAGATGTTACAACAATCGTTAAAACTTCAGAAAGACTAGGACTAAGTTATGCTGCGCCAATACTGAGGGATGAAGACATTGATAAAGCATTAGACCTACGAAAAGCAGGTTTAGGACTTTTGGGTAATATAATTGGCGATAAAAAAGCCGTAGCCTGTATTGAAGATACTGCTGTAGCTTTGGATGATCTAGACCAGTATATTGAGGAATTTACAGTTTTAATGCGCTCTTATAATCAAAATGCGGTGTATTATGCACACGCAGGTGCTGGTGAGTTACATCTAAGACCAATTTTAGATCTAAAAAAGTCTGAGGACATTAAATTATTTAAAGCAATTACTAATGATGTTGCTAAGCTTGTAAAAAAATATCAAGGCTCAATGTCTGGTGAGCATGGAGATGGTATTGTGCGTGCAGAATTTATTCCTTTAATGATTGGTGAAGTAAATTATCAATTATTAAAACGAATAAAATCAGCTTTTGATGTTTATAATATTTTTAATCCAGGAAAGATTGTAGATGCTTTTCCGATGGATCAAAATTTACGGTATGAAACTGATAGAGATGAGCCGCAAATAGAGACACTTTTAGATTTTTCTCATTCTCAAGGTATTCTCCGAGAGACTGAAAAATGTAATGGGTCAGGAGATTGTAGAAAACTACCAGAGTTTGGAGGTGTAATGTGCCCGAGTTATAGAGCAACTAGAAATGAAAAGGATACCACAAGAGCTCGCGCTAATGCTTTACGAGACTATTTGACAAATTCTGATAAGTCGAATAAATTTAATCATCAAGAACTAAAAGATGTTTTTAGCTTGTGTTTAAGCTGCAAGGCATGTACTAGTGAATGTCCAAGTAGTGTAGATGTGGCAAGCTTAAAAGCTGAGTTTTTGTATCAATATCAAAAAGTAAATGGTTTTAAATTTAAAGACAAGTTTTTTGCGAACGCAACAAAATATAATAAGATGGCTGCTCTAATGCCTAGTTTGGCCAATACGCTTATTAAAACCAAATTTATCAGAGGATTTATGAATGTTTCTTTAGGGATTCACCCTAAAAGAAGCTTACCTGAAGTAACCAAACCCTTCTCTAAGTTATCTCAAAATGAAAGGGTAAATAGCATTGAAAAACCATACAAAAAAACAGTCTATTTATTTGTAGATGAGTTCATAAACTATCTCGAATCTGATATCGCTACAGATACTAAATTATTACTTGAAAAGTTAGGTTATAAAACAATTGATATCAATAATTTAGAAAGTGGTAGAAGTTTTATATCAAAAGGCTTTTTAAAAGAAGCCAAATCTATTTCGAACAAAAATGTAAACTACTTTAAACACTATGTCAATGACGACTTTTATTTAGTAGGTATTGAGCCTTCTGCTATCTTAACTTTTAAGGATGAATATCTAAAATTAGCAGATGACAGAGTTACTGCAAAATCTATAGTTGAGCGAACCTTTCTTATTGAAGAATTTATTCAAATGGAAATTGAGTTAGGCAACATTGCATCAAATCAATTTACAAGGGAAAGTAAAACGATTAAGTTTCATGGGCATTGTTATCAAAAAGCATTAGGTAATCAAAAATCGAGTTTTGATATTCTTAATTTACCTGAAAACTACAAAGTAACTATAATACCGAGCGGTTGTTGCGGTATGGCAGGAAGCTTTGGTTATGAAAAAGAGCATTATGAGGTTAGTATGCAAATCGGTAATCAGACTTTATTTCCTGCGATACGAAAAACTTCAGAAGATGTCATAATTGCAGCAAATGGCACAAGTTGTAGGCATCAAATCAAAGATGGAACAGGGCGAGTTGCAAAGCACCCAATATCAATCCTTAAAGAAGCCTTACTTTGATTTTTTCTTCTTAGGCTGCTCCACTATAGTAATTGCGGCAATTAAATCTTTTACATCCATATCTTTTAGTTCTTCATCAGCAAAGAAAGGAGATAGCTTGTCGCTGTTGTAGTTGTAGACTTTCCAGCGTTTAAACTGATATTCTAAAGCAGTAAAATTCTCTACCCAATCTCCAGAATTCAGATAGGTGGTTTTACCATACTTATTTTCTCTAATAAGCATTTTTGGCTGATGTATATGACCACAAACAACGTAGTCATAGCCATTTTCAATAGCTAAGTCGGTAGCAACTTTCTCGAAGTCGTTTATGTATTTTATGGCACCTTTAACACTATTTTTAATACGTTTAGAAAGAGAATATCGCTCTTTTCCAAGCTTTTCCAATCCCCAATTTACCACGCTATTCATTAAAATTAAAATATCGTATCCCCAACCTCCTAGTTTGGCAAGCCATTTTGCATTCTGTATAGAAATATCAAAAACATCACCATGAAAAAACCATGCTTTTTTCCCATCCAAATCCAGTACTACTTTGTTGACAATAGAAATATTACCAATAGATGTATCTGTAAACTTCCTGAGCATTTCATCATGGTTGCCAGTAATGTAAATCACTTCAGTACCATTTGCAGCAAAGTCCATGATTTTTTTAATAACACTGAGATGAGATTTTGGGAAATACCGTTTCTTAAATTGCCAAATATCTATGATATCACCATTAAGTATAAGTTTTTTTGGCTCAATACTATTCAAATAGGTTAAAAGTTGTTTAGCCTGACAGCCAAACGTCCCTAGATGAACATCAGATATAACTGCTATTTCTACTTTTCTTTTTAAGTTCAAGGCTATAAATCAACGGTACAAATTACAGCTATTGTTATTAACTGATTGTAATGAGATAATTAACTAACTATGAGTAAACTGTTATGAAATTGTTATGAGAAAAGTTGTGCTAAAATGATAATCTTTACGATTGTATAAAATTTTAAAAAAAGGTTGGCAATTTTTGTTTCTGTAATAATACGTTTACATTAGCGTAAAATAAGAATTTATGGCAGGAAATTCTTTTGGAAAACTTTTTAAACTCACTACGTTTGGTGAGTCTCATGGTGTTGCAATTGGTGGGATTATAGATGGGTGTCCTTCGGGTTTAAAGCTAGACTTTAAAGCCATTCAGAACGACTTAGATCGACGTAAACCAGGGCAATCTAAAATTGTGACACAACGAAAAGAATCTGATACAGTAGAGTATTTGTCTGGTGTTTTTGAAGGAGTTACTACAGGCACACCAATTGGTTTTGTTATAAAAAACACCAATCAAAAATCTAAGGATTATTCACATATTAAGGACGTTTACAGACCAAGTCATGCAGATTTCACATATGATAAAAAATATGGTGTGCGAGATTATAGAGGTGGTGGTCGAAGTTCTGCCCGAGAAACAGCATGTAGAGTAGTGGCAGGCGCTATTGCCAAGCAACTACTATCTTCTATTAAAATCAGTGCATTTACATCTTCAGTAGGCGATATTTTTATAGATAAACCTTATCAAGATTTAGATTTTAGTAAGATTGAATCTAATATTATTCGTTGTCCTGATGAAGACACGGCCCAAAAGATGATTGCCAAAGTGCAAGAAGTTAAGAAACAAGGCGATACTATTGGTGGCACTATAACGTGCGTATTGCAAAATGTTCCAGTTGGTTTGGGCGAGCCAGTTTTTGATAAACTTCATGCTGAATTAGGAAAAGCTATGCTTTCTATTAATGCAGTTAAGGGTTTTGAATATGGTAGTGGTTTTTGTGGAGCAAAAATGATTGGTAGTAAGCATAATGATAAGTTTAATGAAGACGGAACCACTAAAACTAATCTGTCTGGTGGCATACAAGGTGGTATAAGTAATGGTATGGATATTTACTTTAGAGTTGCATTTAAACCTGTTGCTACAACATTACAAAAACAAGATACCATAAATAGTAAAGGGGAAACTGTAGAAATGCAAGGTAAAGGCAGACACGACCCTTGTGTTGTACCCAGAGCTGTGCCAATTGTAGAAGCTATGGCTGCTTTGGTTTTGGCAGATTATACACTGCTGAGAAGAACAGAATCTAACGATTGAAAATAAAGAATTAATTTAAGAGATTACCGCTTTAGCGGCAAATATTATGAAAAAACTCGCATTACATTGGAAGATTATTATAGGAATGGTTCTCGGAATTATTTTTGGGTTTATTATGAATGCTCTAAGTGGTCAGCAATTCGTAACTGACTGGATTGCTCCTTTTGGAACGATATTTATTAATCTTTTAAAGTTAATTGCGGTGCCGTTAATACTAGCTTCCTTAATCAAAGGGATTTCAGATTTAAAGGATATTTCTAAAATTAGAGATATGGGTTTACGGACTATATCCATTTATATTGGCACTACTTTAGTGGCTATTATTATTGGATTATCTATAGTAAATGCAGTACAACCTGGAACAGGTATGCCAGAAGATACTATTGAAAAAATAAAGGAGAAATACGAAAATGACGAAGGTGTAACCGACAAACTCAACAAAGCTAGCGCTCAAAAAGATGCTGGCCCACTTCAAGCCTTGGTTGATATTTTTCCCAGTAATATCTTTCAGGCAATGGGTGAAGCAAAAATGCTTCAGGTTATCTTTTTCGCACTGTTTGTTGGGATTTCTCTGCTTTTAATTGGAGAAAAGAAAGCCAAACCCATGATAGATATTTTCGATTCGCTCAATGAAGTCGTGATGAAAATGGTAGACCTAATTATGCTGTTTGCTCCTTATGCTGTTTTTGCATTAATGGCAAATGTTATTATTGCATTTGATGACACCGAAATATTATTGAAATTACTTCAATATGCATTATGTGTTGTTGTAGGTTTACTGTTAATGATTTGTTTCTATCTATTATTAGTAAAGATTTTTACAAAAAAATCACCAATGTGGTTTCTCAATAAAATAAGTCCGGCACAATTATTAGCATTTTCAACAAGTAGTAGTGCAGCTACACTTCCTGTAACTATGGAACGTGTGGAAGAGCATTTGGGAGTTGATAAGGAAGTTTCTGGATTTGTATTGCCAGTTGGTGCAACAGTTAATATGGACGGAACTAGCTTATACCAAGGAATAGCAGCCGTGTTTATTATGCAGGTTATTTGGCCAGAAGGATTAACCTTTACTAACCAATTAGTAATTGTATTAACAGCACTTTTAGCGTCCATAGGTAGTGCTGCTGTACCAAGTGCAGGTATGGTAATGTTGGTGATTGTATTAGAGTCAATCGGTTTTCCGGCAGAATTACTCCCAATAGGACTTGCCTTAATATTTGCAGTAGATAGACCTTTGGATATGTGCAGAACTGTAGTTAATGTTACAGGTGATGCAACCGTTTCAATGATGGTTGCTAAATCTTTAGATAAACTTCACGATAACCCTAAGCCTAAAGAATGGGACGATAATTACGAGGAAGTAAAATAAGTTTTAATAATTATAATTTCACTAAATTAGATTATCCATTAACCAACAAAACTCAAAATTTAGATGAATATTTGCTTTATAATGTATCCTTGGGATAAAATAGATCCCGAAAATGACACTAGTCTTGCCTTAATCAAAGAATGTTCTAAAAGAGGTCATGGAGTTGCCATGTGTACACCTGCTAACTTAACTATTAGAGATAGTGTTACCAACGCCTTTTGCAATGTAATTGGTAGAATGGATAAGGTACCTTCAACACTCAAGTCATTTTACAATAAGGTAAAATTAAGAGAAGAAATGCTGCCGCTTGCTGGTTTTGATGCTATTTTTTTCAGAGCAAACCCACCTTTAGATCCAATAATGCTCAATTTTTTAGATTCCGTAAAAGATGACGTATTCATTATAAATTCTTTGGAAGGAATGCGTGAAGCCAACAATAAATTGTATACAGCAGCCTTTGGTGATGCTCACAGTAATATCATCCCAAATACACATGTTTCAAAAAATAAGAAGTATTTAGTCCGACAGATTAAGGAATCTAAGGCAGATAAGATGATTATTAAGCCTCTTAATGGTTTTGGAGGTTCAGGCGTTATTCTGATTGAAAAGTCTGCCATGAGCAACATTAACTCTTTACTAGATTTCTATATATCTAATTCTGATGGAACGTCTAACTACGTTATTTTACAAGATTATATTGAAGGTGCTGATCAAGGAGATGTTAGAATTTTAATGCTAAATGGCGAGCCTGTTGGTGCTATGAAACGTGTTCCTGGATCAGATGATCACCGTTCTAACGTTTCTGCAGGCGGAAGTGTACAAAAACATACGCTTTCTAAGGCCGAGAAAGCATTATGTAAGCAAATCGGACCAAAACTAGTTAAAGATGGTTTATACTTTGTGGGTATAGATGTTATAGGTGGAAAATTAGTGGAAGTTAATGTGATGTCACCTGGCGGTATTACTTACATTAATAAAGTTTACAAGAATAAAGTAAAGGTTGAAGAAAAGGTTATTGACTTTTTAGAAAGTAAAGTCGTGGACCAATTACAAGCTTTTGATAGACGTACGAGACTTCGTAAAACGGTTGATGAGGCATGATTAGTATGCAGTATTCAGTAGTTAGTCTTTAGTACAAACTAATAAACCTTTTATATGTATCCTCCATTAGTTAATGTAAAGTGGTTACAGTCTAATCTTCAATCACCTAGTGTTATTATTTTAGATGCCACAATTAACAAAACAACAGAGGATAATTCTGAAAGAATTCCTAAAGCTCGATTCTTTGATATAAAGCAAAAGTTTAGCGATACTAATGCCAGATTTCCAAGTACTTTACCCAGTGCAAAACAATTTGAAGTTGAAGCTAGAGCCTTAGGTATAAACAATGATTCTGTTATTGTGATTTATGATGACAAAGGTATTTATTCTAGTGCTAGAGCTTGGTGGCTTTTTAAAACTTTTGGTTTTAAAAATGTTGCTGTTTTAGACGGTGGATTGCCCGAATGGAAAAAATTTGGTTTTGTTATAGACTCTTACAAAAAAGAAGATGTAGCACACGGGAATTTCCATGCTAAGTTTCTGCCAGAATTAATGACCCATTTTTCAGGAGTTAACCAATATTCTAAAGACACTAAAACTTTAATTTTAGATGCTCGCTCAGAAGCTAGGTTTAAATGTATAGTCGATGAGCCAAGACAAGGCTTAAGACGAGGCACAATCCCAAACTCCAAAAACTTGCCATTCACAGAATTATTTAATGGTAATATTTTAAAATCTAAAGAGGAACTTTTAAAAATCTTTGATAACTTAGTAAAAGAAAAAACAAGATTGGTGTTTAGTTGTGGCTCAGGTATTACAGCTTGTATTTTAGCTTTAGCGGCTACACAATGTGGATACGAGAATCTAGTTGTTTATGACGGCTCATGGACTGAATATGGAACGTTGACAAATTAACATTACAAATCTAAAATTATAACCAAAAAATAGCTGCTTCTTGCAGGTAAAACTATGAAAACAATCGACTGGACAAGAGACGAACTTGTGGCATATATTTTACTATTTGCTGCACATTCAGATTTTAAAGAAGATAACCACGAACGAAATGTAATTATCTCTAAAGTAGATATGGATACATTTCAAGAAATTCATGATGAGTTTGATAAAGACAACGATTACCAAGGTATACAGAAAATTATGACCAGTCTGCGTCAACATAATTACGATAGAGAGGACGTGGAGATTTTACTTAATGATATTAAAACATTATTCTTTTCCGATGGAGATTATAATATCAATGAACGTATTATGCTGAAATCTTTAGAACGATTGTTTAAAACTTTGTAATGGAAAAACTTTCAATCAGTGCTATTATAGATAAAATCGAAGCAGAAGAAACCTTTCATTCCGTTTCGGATGATTATTCTTTTACTTTAAAAATAGATAAATATGTACCATATGTATGTGGAGCTGTGCATGATGGACACCAGTTTAGAAAAGACCTTTGGGATAACTGTTTACACACGGCTTATGAGCGCTGGTACGAAGAAGATCCTGAAACCAAAAACATGGTCATTTCTCATCCAATATTAATATCTGGTCGTGATTCACGCTTTGAATACGATCTTAATCGCGATCCAGAAAACGCGGTTTTTGATACCGCTTGGGGAAAACAACTTTGGAAAATACCATTACCAGAAGCTGAAAAAGCAAAAAGTTTACATAAACATGCAAATTTCTACAAAGTCGTAAAAGCTTTAATATCTAAGATTGAAGAAAAGTTTGGTATATGTGTGGTTTACGATATTCATAGCTATAACTGGCAACGTTGGGATAGGGAAGTGCCAACATGGAATTTAGGAACCTCTAATATTGATAATAATCGTTTTGGCGAGCAAGTTGAATCGTGGAGACAAATGCTTGCTAGTATTGAATTGCCAAATAACATTAAACAGACTGCGAAGGTTAATGACACCTTTCAAGGAAATGGATATTTCTTAAAATTCATTACCAATACTTTTGAAAATACTTTAGTTTTGGCAACCGAAATAGCTAAGGTGTATTGCGATGAGTATAAACAAGTAATTTACCCAGAAGTTGTAGCAGCTGTAGAACAGCAATTAAAGACACTTATACCAAAGCATGCAGAAGAATTTTACAGAAGTTTAAAGCCTAATGTCCCAAATTAAGACAACAGAAGAGTTTCAAGACTTATTTGATATTGATGCCAATCTCAATCGTTTGGTAAAGAATATCGAATTACTCAATTATATAAACCCTCAGAATATTGCTGCGGAAAAGAAAAAGTTTTTTTCGGCAAAATATAACTACGAGCCAGAGTTTAACTATCCAAAAATGCGATTTAATGGCTATAAATTACATCGCTTATTTTTCTCTCAACGCCTAGAACGTATAGAAGATGAGGATATTAGACAATTATATGAGGATATTATCTATGAGTATTCAGGTTTAATAGAATGTATTGAAACTATTGGTCAAGGACGTAAATTTTATTTCAATAGTCTTAAAAGTTTTGGTACTCCTACAGAAAAAGACATAGAGAATGCAAAATTTATTCTTCGTTTTGACGATTCTGAATTTGATGAAGAGATGCTACCTCTGTATAATGCAAGTGAGGCAAAAACGTATTTTGCAGAATTTTCGAAACGTTACGACTTTAAGTACAACATAAAGATTTCTAATAATCTTTCTGCGGCTGCAATGGTATTGAATAATACGCAAACTTTAGTATTACGAAAAAGTCATAAATACAGTTTAAATCAGCTTAAAGTTTTAACCAACCACGAAATTGGTGTGCACATGGTCACCACCTTTAATGGATTAGAACAGCCTTTAAAAGTGTTTTCCAATGGTTTTCCTAACAACGTTGAAACTCAAGAGGGTTTAGCAGTTTTTTCAGAGTTTATGAGTGGATGTCTTACTATAGAACGTTTAAAGGAACTAGCTTTTAGAGTTATTGCAGTAGATAGTCTTAATAAAGGTTATAACTTTTCAGATACTTTTCATTTGTTGCATAACCAGCACAAACTAAATAGAGATAAGGCCTTTGCAATAACGCTAAGGGTTCATAGAGGAGGAGGATTTACAAAAGATCATCTATATCTAAAAGGTATTAGAAATATTTATAAATATGCTAAAGCTGGAAACGATTTAGGCATATTATTAACAGGTAAAGTAAGCCAAGAGTATACACCAACAATAAACAAGTTGATTGACTTAGGTTTGGCGGTTAAACCAAAGTACTTTACGGATGCTTATTTGGTAAATGATAATACCAACCCAAATCTAGATTTTATATTAAAGAGTTTAAAGTAAAGCCTCAAAGCTTGATATTATCTATTCTTTAATAAAGATACCCTAAAGAAGTTAGACTTGTTTCTTTTGGGAATTTAACTCATTCCTAACTAACAGAAGTTAGGGTTAAACTGAAAATAATCTCGCTTTGAGGCTTAAAATTACCAAGCTTAAAACCATTAACTAAAAAGCTTATACTCAAAAGTATCTAATATTTGGGTTAAAGAAAATCAGTACTTAGTGATAATGTGTTTTAGGTAAGTAAAGGTTAATTCTCAGTGAGTAAACGCACATCTTATAGACTATATTTACATTTTTAACATTTTGAACAATAATAATGGACTTATGTCGAGTTTTTTAATTGTATCAAAATAGATTGATTTATTTTTGAATAAACAAAATTTGTGCTATTAACCAATTCGAATTTCCCTCAAAACGAATTGAATTTTGTTTGAGTTAAATTAGTTTTAAGTAAGTTGTTAATTTAAAGAAGGCCTTTTAGTAAATATGCTAAAAGGCTTTTTTACATAAGAAATTTAGCTTTCAATTCTGGTGTTGGTATCATACAGGCATCTTTCTTTCCATACCATTTATAACGATTTTCAGCTACATAATCGTACACCCAATTTCTTATAAAAGGAGGTACAATAAAAAAAACACTCATTAAACTGGTAGGAAGGTTAAGCTGTTTAGCAACATGTAAGGCAGCAGTAGATTTTGAATAGACTTTTTCCTTAACAGGATTGTAAAGAAGAATAGAGTCTATTTTGTTTGTATCTATTTTAAATTGATCCGTTATAGATTTACCAATATTACTTTGAAGGGGTGCGAATAAAAATTTATTCTCTTTATCTCGGTTAATGACATATAATACACTACTGTTGCAAAGATTGCATACACCATCAAAGAGGATGAGTTGTTTGTCTTTAGGAATGTTCTCCATAGTTAGTCAATCCTGCAAAGGCAGGAATCTATTTCTCTTGTGGATTCCTGCCCTTGCAAAAATATCAATAATACAAAGATATTATGTCTAACTACAAAGTATTTAAAAATTGCGTTAAATCCTCTTCTTTGCTTAGCTTAAGTTTTTTCTTTAATCGGTATTTAGATTTTAAAACACTATCTGGTAATACGTTTAGCATGGATGCGATTTCCTTTGTAGATAAGTTCATTCGCAGAAACGAAGCTAAACGGACTTCTTTTTCGGTAATGTCCTTAGCAATGGCTTTAATTTTGTTGTCAAAATTATTGTGTACCTCTGAGAAGTAAGATTTAAAAACTTCCCAGTCTTTATCTTCTGCACTTTCTTTTTTTAGGAGCATGACAAGCCTTCTGAATTCTACTTTAAACAGTTCTGGTGATTTTTTAATCTTCTCTAAGTTTTCTTTGAGTTCTTGTATAAACGTGTTTTTTTGAACAAGATGAAGCGTTTGAGAGGCTAACTCCTTCTTTTTA
>JASBSA010000153.1 GCA_030149175.1 Winogradskyella sp.
TGGTAGTTTCTTGGTATTGTTAGCGGTTTTAGCTGTGTCTCATAAAGTTAGAGATACCATGGCCATACTTATTATAGGTTTAATGTTTGGAAGCATTACTGCTGCTGTAGTAAGTGTGTTATCCTATTTTAGTTCTGCAGAGCAATTACAACAATACGTTTTTTGGGGTTTTGGCAGCTTAAGTAATTTATCTTGGAGGGAAATAGGCATTTTCTTCTTAATATATCTCGTTGGTATGATTTTGAGTATTATGTCAATAAAGTCTTTGAATAGTTTATTACTGGGTGAAAATTATGCCAAAAGTTTAGGTATTAACCTAAAACAAAGTCGGTTTATAATTATACTAGCCACAAGTTTAATTGCAGGAACCATTACTGCATTTGCAGGTCCAATTGCGTTTATTGGCTTGGCCATTCCGCATTTAACACGTCAAATTTTTAAAACCTCTAATCACAAAATTCTATTACCAGCAGTATTTTTGTTTGGTGCTATTACAATGCTTATTTGCGATAGTATAGCACAGGTTCCTGGTAGCGATTACACTTTACCTATTAATGCCATAACCGCTTTGGTTGGTGCACCTGTTGTGATTTGGCTGTTGGTTAGACAACGTAAAATGATGTTTTAATGCCAAAAGAAAAGAAAAATACCATCCTAAAAGCCAAAAACCTTTCCATTGGTTACAAGTCCAAAAAGGGAGAAGCAGTCATTTCTCAAAACATCAATTTTGAATTAGAAAAAGGGCAACTCATTGGTTTGGTTGGTGCAAATGGTATTGGTAAATCAACACTTTTAAGAACGCTCATTAAAGTTCAACCTGCGCTATCTGGAACAGTATTTTTAAATGATACAGACTTAAAATCAATATCGTCTTTAGACTTGGCTAAACAACTAAGCATTGTATTAACCGAAGTATTAACTTCAAAAAACCTCTCTGTATACGAACTCATTGCTCTAGGAAGACATCCTTACACTAATTGGGTAGGCAGTTTAACCTCAAAAGATATTGAGATTGTTGAAAATGCTTTTAAGCTGGTTAATATTTCTGAGCTTAGAAACAAAAAATGCTACGAGCTAAGTGATGGACAACTACAAAAAGTAATGATTGCACGTGCTTTAGCACAAGACACAGATATTATTGTTTTGGATGAGCCCACTACGCATTTAGATATGTATCACAAAGCGTATATTTTAAAATTGCTTCAAAAATTAACTAAAGAAACAGGTAAAACCATTTTGTTTTCGTCTCACGAAATTGATTTAGCCATTCAACTTTGTGACACAATGATTGTAATGCGAAAAGAAAATATTGTTTATGATCAACCCTGCAACCTTATTTCTCAAGGTGTTTTTGAATCCCTTTTTCCTGATGATTTAATTTCTTTTGATAATACATCAGGTAGTTTTAGAGTAAAGAAATAGTCCTCTTTTCTTCTAATTTATCACTATAGACTTAACACTAAATCTTTATCTTTGATAAATTCTCTTTTACAAACATGAACGACACACTTATTCTCTTAATTGCAATTATTATTTCTGCCATTGTTGGTGCTTACCTTGGTATGCTTTTTACAAAACTTAAAAGCAAAAGCGAGCAAAGTACTCTAGAAGAACGTCAAAGTCAATTAAGTATAACTATTAACGACCTTAAACAAAATATTTCTAAAATTGAATCTGAGCGTGAAGAAATCAGAAGAGAAAAAGAGTTTTTAAATGCAGAATTATCTCGAAAAAATACAGAATACGAGAATCTTCAGGAACAGAACTTAAAACGAGATGAAGAACTTGCCAAACAACAAGAACAACTCAGAAAAGATTTCGAATTGATGGCCTCTAAAATTCTAGATGAAAAATCGGAGAAATTCACCATTCAGAATAAAGAAAACATTAAGAACATTCTCAATCCTCTTGAAGAAAAGATAAAAACCTTTGAAAAGAAAGTCGAGGATTCTCAAAAGGAAAGCATAAGTATGCATTCTGCTTTAAAAGAGCAATTATTAGGTCTAAAAGATCTCAACCAACAAATGGCAAAAGAGGCAACCAACCTCACAAAAGCTTTAAAAGGAGATAGTAAAACTCAAGGAAATTGGGGCGAATTGGTATTGGAACGTGTTTTAGAAAAATCTGGTTTAGAAAAAGACCGTGAATATTTTGTACAGCAAAACTTTCAGCGCGAAGATGGTTCTCGCGTTATGCCAGATGTGGTTTTGCATCTTCCGGATAACAAAAAAATGATAATAGACTCCAAAGTATCTCTAACCGATTATGAGCGTTTGGTAAATGCCGAAGATGAAGAACGCTCTCTCTATTTAAAAGCACATGTTAATTCTATTAAAAAACACGTAGATCAGCTGTCGGCTAAAAACTATCAGGATTTATATGATATTGAGTCGCCTGATTTTGTATTAATGTTTATCCCAATAGAACCTGCTTTTGCTGTTGCTATTAACGAAGACAATACACTCTACAACAAAGCATTTGAGCAGAATATCGTTATTGTTACACCTTCTACCCTTTTGGCTACATTACGCACAATTGACACTATGTGGAACAACGAAAAGCAACAACAAAACGCTATAGAAATTGCCAAGCAAGCAGGTGCTTTGTACGATAAGTTTGAAGGTTTGGTCTCTGATTTAACTGGCGTTGGTAAAAAGATTGATGCTGCTAAAAGCGACTACTCTGCTGCGATGAATAAATTGGTTGAAGGTAAAGGCAACCTTATTTCTAGAGTAGAAAAAATCAAGAAAATGGGTGCCAAAGCCAAAAAGGCACTTCCTGAAAGTATTATAAAAAGAGCCTCAGAAGATGACATTTAAAATATTCCTAAAATAGGGCATAATTAAAAATATTCCGTTTTAAAGGCATATATTTGTTTATTCCGTTTTAAAGGCATATATTTGAAGTAAATAATGATACTATGACTAGTGTTATAACTGGAGATATCATCAAATCCAGAAATATTAAGGACCAAAATATTTGGATGGAGCAATTGAAATATGCTCTTAATATGCTATCATCTGATAAATCTTACTATGAAATTTATCGTGGAGACAGCTTTCAATATGAATGTAGAGATATTTATGATAGTTTTAGACATGCAGTATATATAAAATCCTGCATTAAAACTATTAAAGGTTTAGATGTAAGGATGTCTATCGGTATCGGAACAAAAGATTACGAAGGCAACACCGTAAGCGAATCTAATGGTGAGGCATTTGTACATTCTGGTGAAACTTTTGAAACCCTAAAAAAAGAAAAGGTAAATCTAAAGGTTAAGACCAGAGATTTTACTCTTAATGAAGAGTTGAACTTATATTTTAAACTTGTACTGATTGCTATGGATAATTGGACTACAAATTCGGCTGAAATTGTAAAGCTTAGCATAGAAAATCCAACCATGATTCAAGCAGAATTGGCAAAACTTGTCGGTATTAGCCAAGATGCAGTAAGCAAACGACAAAAAAGAGCTTATTTAGATGAAATATTAGAATTGGATAAACTGTACAGACAAAAAATAGATCAGATATGAATCTAATAATCTTAAAACTCATACTTGCCCATATTCTGGGAGATTTCTTTCTTCAGCCACAAAAGTGGGTTAAGGACAAAGAAAAAAAGAAACTAAAGTCTAAGTGGCTATACATTCATATTGCCATTCATATAGCTTTGATATTCCTTTTGGTTTGGGACTTTTCGTATTGGTTATTAATTCTATTGATTGGAGCTTCACACCTCATCATTGATGCGCTTAAGCTTCTTCTGCAAAAGAAAAAAACAAAACGTTTTTATTTTTTCGCAGATCAGATTTTTCATGTAGTAGCAATATTTTTTATTTCCGCAGTAATGTTTTATGATGATATTGCACCATCATTATCCATAAGCACATCAGCATTACTATTAACAGTTTGCTTGGTTTTCTTAACAAAACCAACTTCGATAATAATGAAAATCATTTTTACAAAATGGGATATTTCAAAATATACCGAGGATAATGAATCTTTAAAAGATGCTGGTAAATATATTGGTATTTTAGAACGTCTATTAGTATTTATATTCATCATTGTAGGACATTGGGAAGCTGTTGGCTTTTTAATAACAGCCAAATCCGTATTTAGGTTTGGAGATCTGACCTCAACTAAAGAAAGAAAACTAACAGAATACATCCTAATCGGTACTTTGATTAGTTTTGGAATCGCTATAATAGTTAGTCTATTATTTTTAAATCTAAAATCTTATGTATAAAACAGTAGACGCTTCAAGAATACAGATTTCGCAATTAATGTTGCCATCACATTCTAATTTTAGTGGTAAAATTCATGGTGGTTATATATTAAACCTCATGGACCAAATTGCGTTTGCATGTGCTTCTAAACATTCTGGAGCATATTGTGTTACAGCTTCTGTAGATACTGTGGATTTTATAAATCCCATAGAAGTTGGTGAACTAGTAACCATGAAAGCTTCTGTTAATTATGTTGGCAGAACATCGATGGTTATAGGTATTCGTGTTGAATCTGAAAATATTCAAACGGGAGAAATAAAACATTGTAATTCATCTTATTTTACATTAGTTGCCAAAGGTAATGATGGACAACCAATTAAGGTTCCTGGTATTATTATAAATGATGAAACCGAAATAAAACGCTTTTTAAAAGCCATAAAGCGTATTGAAACAAAAAGACAAAGGCAAGAAGAGTTTGATTCTACCAGCTTCTCCCTAAAAGACTATATTAAGCAACTTGAAGGTTACAGAGTAAAAATTGAACTTTCTAAAAAATAGAATAAAAAAGCAACCTAATAACGTTAGATTGCCCTTATTTTAAAAATCTCTTTTTACTAAAATTACTGTTTAACGAAACGTTTTACTTGTGTTGACGTATCGTTAGATACCCTTACTAAATAAACACCAATCCTCCAATTAGACACATTGATTGAAGATGATATTTGGGATATTATTCCTTTATAAACACGTTTACCTAAAACATCAAATACTTCAATATTCATTTCTTCATTTGAAGGCAAAAGCACATTTAATTTATTCTTAGAAGGGTTAGGTGAAATTGTAAATTCGTTGTCATTGCCATCAAAATCTGTAACGCTTAAGGATGATGAAGCAGTTACATTGTCTACCTGTATAGTTGCAGATATAACATCTGGCAGATCCCATGTTGGCGAAGAACTACTCAATATCCTTACAGTAAAAACGCTTGAAAGAACGGAAGCTGCATCACCTCCACCACTAACAACAGTAAAATCTCCAGCTGTTATTGGAAATGTAATATTAGACCATGTACCATTAGCAGTAATGTTTATGGGATTTGTAGAACATATCCTTGTACCGTTGGTTCCTTGCATGGCAATTCTTAAGTTAAGATCATTAGTTTGTGCATTAACATCCATGCTAATCTGGTCAACACCTTCACTAGTATAATCTCCACTCCATTGTTGGTTTTGAGAATAAAACACCATTTTACTGGCAACACCATTGCCACCTAAAGATGTATATTGTAAGCAATTATCTCCTGAACCTGCAGGCCCAGCATTAGGAACATTGATTGGGCCGTTGGTTGCATTACCTGCTCCACCTATTCGCCACTCTTGAGTAGTGCCATCTTGAAAGTCATCTACTTGATTTAAAGTTACCTGTGCTGTAGAAGCGGGTACAGAAAATAAAACAAGTATTAACAAAAGTAAAGTTCTAATCATATAACACAATTTTTAGCTAAGTTAATAATTTATAGCAAACTTTATTAAAATTTAGCTAAAACTATGCCAATTACTTACTTAAGTACATTTTTCGTCTTGAGTAAAGATCGTAAAACTCATCTTCTTTAAGACTCTCAATAAACAAGATGCTTTCACCTGTACTCTTCATTTCTGGTCCTAATTTCTTATTCACGTTCGGGAATTTATTAAAGGAGAATACCGGCTGTTTTATAGCATATCCCTCTAATTGTGGTGTAAAGTCAAAATCAGTTACTTTCTTTTCCCCTAGCATTACCTTAGTTGCATAGTTAACATAAGGTTCTTTATAAGCTTTTGCAATAAATGGTACTGTACGAGATGCTCGAGGGTTTGCTTCTATAATATAAACGGTATCATCCTTTATAGCAAACTGAATATTGATTAAACCGACAGTGTTAAGTGCCAACGCAATCTTTTTAGTATGATCTTTAATCTGCTGCATTACAAACTCACCAAGGTTAAATGGCGGTAAAGTTGCATTACTATCTCCAGAGTGAATACCACAAGGCTCTATATGCTCCATTATACCAATAATATAAACATTTTCCCCATCACAAATTGCGTCAGCCTCCGCTTCAATAGCACCATCTAAATAGTGATCTAAAAGCAATTTATTTCCTGGTATGGATTTAAGCAAATCAATGACATGCTCTTCTAACTCTTGCTTGTTAATGACGATTTTCATGCCTTGTCCACCAAGTACATAAGAGGGTCTCACGAGAATTGGGAAATGCAATTCTTCAGCAACTTTAAGTGCTTCTTCTGCACTTGTGGCTACATCAAATTTTGGATAAGGTATATTGTTTTCTTTCAATAGTGTTGAAAAACTTCCTCTATCCTCAGCTAAATCTAAAGATTGGAAACTTGTTCCCATAATCTTTACTCCATAACGTTCTAGTTTTTCAGCAAGTTTTAACGCCGTCTGTCCACCAAGCTGTACAATAACTCCTTCTGGTTTTTCATGCTGAATGATGTCATAAATGTGTTCCCAGAATACAGGCTCAAAATATAACTTATCCGCGATATCAAAATCTGTAGAAACTGTTTCTGGGTTACAATTTATCATAATAGTCTCATATCCGCATTCTGCAGCTGCCAATACACCGTGTACACAGCAATAATCAAATTCAATTCCCTGACCAATTCGGTTAGGTCCAGAGCCCAACACAATAATCTTTTTCTTGTCAGTAACTATGCTTTCGTTAGCTACGGAAACTTCTCCGCTGGCAGTTTCTACTTCACTTTCAAAAGTTGAGTAATAGTAAGGTGTCTGAGCTTTAAATTCTGCCGCACAAGTATCAACAAGTTTATAGACACGATTTATTTTAAGTTCTCTACGCTTATTGTAAACTTCACTTTCCAAACACTTAAGCATATGAGCAATTTGTCTGTCTCCATATCCTTTTTGCTTTGCTTCGAGTAGTAATTCTCTTTGGATTGTGTCAATCGTATATTTCGAAATTTCCTTCTCTAGTTGGAATAGTTCTTCATATTGCCTTAAGAACCACATATCTATTTTAGTGATGTCGTGAATACGACTTAACGGAATTCCCATTTGTATGGCATCATAAAGCACAAAAACGCGGTCCCAGCTTGCGTTAGTAAGCTTATCTATAATCTGGTCATAATTCTTATAACCTTTTCCATCTGCACCCAATCCGTTACGTTTTATCTCTAAAGATTGTGTTGCCTTATGCAATGCTTCTTGAAAAGAACGTCCAATACCCATTACTTCTCCTACAGCCTTCATTTGAAGACCCAAGGTTCTGTCAGATCCTTCAAACTTGTCAAAATTCCAACGTGGTATTTTTACAATGACGTAATCTAATGTTGGCTCGAACAATGCCGAAGTAGATTTAGTAATCTGATTACTCAATTCATCTAATGTATAACCTAAAGCTAACTTAGCCGCAATCTTTGCTATTGGATAGCCCGTTGCTTTACTTGCTAATGCAGAAGAACGCGATACACGCGGATTAATCTCAATGGCAATAATTTCTTCCTCTTCATCCGGACTCACGGCAAATTGTACGTTACATCCACCAGCAAAATCTCCAATACTACGCATCATATGAATTGCCATATCACGCATTTTCTGGAAAGTTTTATCAGATAATGTCATTGCTGGTGCTACAGTTATAGAATCGCCTGTATGAATACCCATTGGATCCATGTTCTCAATGGTACAAATTATGACAACATTATCGTTCTTATCTCTTAAAAGCTCTAACTCGTACTCTTTCCATCCCATCATGGCTTTATCGATCATCACCTCATGTATTGGTGAAATTTCTAAACCTCTAGTTAGGGCTTCATCAAATTCTTTTTCGTCATATACTATTGAAGCACCTGCTCCTCCTAAAGTAAATGAGGCCCTAATACATAATGGAAAACCAAACTCTTGTGCAATTTCCTTACCTTTTAAGAATGAGGTTGCTGTTGCCTGTGGTGCCATACCTACACCTATTTTTAACATCAATTCTCTAAATTTCTCTCTATCCTCGGTAATGTTAATAGCATCAATATTTACACCTATAATTTCAACCCCAAAATCTTCCCAAATTCCTTTCTCATCTGCTTCTATACAGAGGTTTAGAGCTGTTTGACCACCCATTGTTGGTAATACCGCATCAATATGAGGATGCTCTTTTAAAATCTTAATTATAGATTTGGTCGTTAGAGGCAATAGGTAAACGTGATCTGCCATAGCAGGATCCGTCATGATTGTTGCCGGATTAGAGTTTATAAGGATTGTTTCTATTCCATCTTCTCTTAGCGAACGTAACGCTTGTGAACCAGAGTAATCAAACTCGCAAGCTTGACCGATAATGATTGGGCCAGAACCAATTAATAAAATAGATTTAATGTTTTTGTTTTTTGGCATGGGATTGTCTTTTGGTTTGCAAAAATAAATATCGATTGGATATAAAAAAAGGTGTTACACCTAAGTAACACCTTTAAAATATTAACAATTGTTAATCATTATTTTTTATGTCTTAATTCTGAAGATACAGACAATTTTTTTCTTCCTTTAGCTCTTCTACTAGCTAAAACTTTTCTTCCGTTAACAGAAGCCATTCTCTCTCTAAAACCGTGCTTGTTTCTTCTCTTTCTTTTTGACGGTTGAAACGTTCTTTTTGGCATGTCTTATCTTTTTATAATCTGAATAAACTTTTCTATTGGTTTTGAGCTCTCTCAAAAACTGGGTGCAAATATACAACAAGTTTTTACTTTAGCAAGTCTGAAATTAAAAATATTTCTATAGAATTTTATTAACTTTGCCATCCTTAAAAAACCGAAAAAATGTTCAATAAAAATATAAAATTAGTTCTTGCTACCTTAATAATCGGATACGCCATTTATCAGTTTACCGAAGGCTATATTGGTAACGGAATAATGTACATTCTACTTTCTACCATATTTATTTTCCTATACTTTAAAAACGAAATGATCCTATTAGCGTTTTTTAGATTGCGAAAACAGGATTTTGAGGGAGCTAAAAAATGGCTAGATAAAATAAAAAATCCTGAAGCTGCACTGGTAAAAAAGCAACAAGGTTATCTAAGCTACCTTAACGGAATAATGGTTTCTCAAACCAATATGAACGATGCCGAAAAATTCTTTAAAAAAGCGATTAATCTTGGTTTATCCATGGATCATGATTTGGCAATGGCAAAACTAAACTTAGCTGGCATTGCGTTTTCTAAGCGTAGAAAACAAGAAGCTCAAAAATTACTATCTGAGGCTGAAAAGCTCGATAAGCGCAACATGCTTGCAGATCAGGTAAAGATGATGAAGCAACAAATGAAAAAAGCGTCTATACCAAGACAGCATTACGGACAGCCAACTTCAGCAAGACAAAACAGAAGAAGTAAACGATAAGATTACAATAATGGTGCTGCCAAACGAGCCAATGCCTCAGTGAGTTTGGTACGCTTATTTCGTTTTTTCCAAGCGTTCAGTTCTAACTGTATTGAATTTTCTAAATCGGAATTAAAGACTTGGTTAAGTTCTCTTGCAAAAGGCTTATTATATACTAATGCATTTACTTCAAAGTTTATATTGAAACTTCTGTAATCCATATTTGCTGTTCCTACTGTACTGAAAACATCATCTATAACAATTGTTTTTGCATGGACAAATCCTTTGGTATATTGATAGACCTCTACTCCGGCCTCTAATAATTTTTCGAGATACGAATTGGTAGCGTATTCTGCTATCCAAGAGTCTGATTTTTTTGGTACAATAAGTTTTACTTCAATATTACTTCTTGCAGCAACTTGTAATGCAGTAACTATTTCATCATTAGGTATGAAATATGGTGTTGTGATGTGGATATAGTCTTCAGCATTGGTTATGGCTACAAAAATAGATTCCATAATATTAGACCAATCTGTATCCGGACCGCTAGCCGCTATTTGCAATGCCACGTTTTCCTTACATGTATGCTTTGGGAAATAGTCTTTTGAAATATTTAGGTCACCATCACTTACAAAATCCCATGTTGTGAAAAATAATATCTGAAGTTGTCTTACTGCCTCACCAACTATTCTAATGTGTGTATCTCTCCAGTATCTGGTATTATTAGAATTGACATAATTATCAGAAATATTAATACCTCCCACATATCCTATTTTCCCATCGATTATTGCAATCTTTCTATGGTCTCGATAATTCATCTTTCCTGTAAATCTAGAAAACAATACAGGCATAAACTTGTAGAGTTCTACACCATTGTCTTTTAGTTTACATTTTATTTTAGATGATAATGCACTACCTACATCATCTATTACCATCTTAACACTCACACCCTGTTTAGCCTTGTTGCATAGAACATCTAGAAAGGTGGTACCGATGGAATCATCTTTAATTATAAAATACTCGATATGAATATGGTGCTTCGCATTTTTTAGGTCTTCAAGCAATAATTGCATCTTTTTGTCACCGTTTTTTATGAGCTCAATTTCATTTTTAACAGTGAGTTTTGATTTTTCGCTATTGTATAAAAGCCTGATAAGTTTTGATTTTTCCTCTAATAATTCATCAATATCCTCAATGGTTCTAGTATCTAGTTCTAGTTCATCCTGAATTTGTTTTACAACAGATTGATTTAAAACATGCTTTCTGTTGAAAATTTTAGATTTTCGGTATTCTTGCCCAAACAAATAATAAACAATTAAGCCTACAAAAGGAAAAACCAACAAAACTATTATATAACTTAATGTTTTTGTTGGGTTTATCTTTTTTAATAGAACTGTAAAAACGGCTGATATCGCTAATACATAATTGAGTGCTATAAGAATTTGCCAGATATGTTCCTTTATGTATTCCAAAGACTAAGGCTGTACATTGTAGTATCCTTCTTTAGGGATTTCTATATGGTATAACTTACGTGATCTGTTATTGAGGTGTCCTTCTCTTAACCAAGGGTTGTGAATCTTTAATATCTTGTAATTTATACCGAATTGCTTAGCAAACTTAGAAAAATCTGTAACTGCTGTATCGACTTCTACTTTGTAGGTTGGTATATATTTATACAAGTCACTCTTGTTAAAGTTAAATCCATATTTAGAAGGATTGTTTAAAATTTCTTTTAATGCTACAATTCTAAACATATAACGACCTGTCTCTTCACCAAGTAATAAATCGTAATAGTTACTTACTCCCTGCTCTTCAAGACGCCTTGATATACCTGCATTACCGGCATTGTATGCAGCAGCGGCCAATGTCCATGAGCCTAATTGTTCTTTCGCTTTCTTTAAATATTTACAAGCTACTTCTGTAGCCATTTCTAAATTGTAGCGTTCGTCTACGTTAGCGTTTACTTCTAATCCATTTTCTCTTCCCGTGGCTGACATAATTTGCCAAACACCCGATGCTCTTGCTGGTGATACCGCTGTAGGTATCAAGCCACTTTCTATTACAGCTAAGTATTTAAAATCATCTGGCACACCATTTTTTTCTAAGATTGGCTCAATAATTGGAAAATATTTCTGTGCACGTTTAAACAAAAGCAAACCATTAGATTGCCAATAGGTATTAACCAAAAGTTCTCTATCCATGCGTTCATAAATATCTGGATTCTCTACGGGAACCTTTTCTCCTGCAAAGTTTAAACCCTCAGGCATTTCTAAAGCATAAACGTTATAATCATTAACTATAGGATCTTCTTTTCCAATGGTTTCATCTGAAGGTGCTTTCTGCATAGAAAAAATAAATAATCCTGACACACACAAAAGCCCTACAATTGCTAATATATTTTTTAAAGTCTTCATACTATTATTTTTTTATAAATGTAAGTAATCTGATGAACTCTTTCAAGTACCTGACTCTATAAGTTTTGGTAAATTTTCATTAAACCATTTATACTTATTTATAATCATTATATGTGTTCCGCCTTTGATAACAATACAATTCCCAGTACACGAATGCGGAAAAACAAGGTCTTTATCTCCATGAATATATATAGCGTCTGGGTGTGGCTCTTCTTGCTCCCAACACACCACCTGTTTTATAGCCCAATCTAAATAAACAGTATCATTTACCGAAAGGTATTTTTTATATAAATCCACACGCTTTTTTATGGTTTCACCAAATGCGTACTTTGCTAAAAGATCTACATTACTTACCAATTGGGTTGGCAAAATCTTGTAAGCTTTTGTGTATTTTAAAAGTTTTAATCGTTTTGGGAGCTCATGGTGCGATTTAACGCTAGAAACCACAAAAAGCTTTTTAAGGTGTAAAAATTTACTCATTTCTTGCACCAACATACCTCCGAAAGAAACACCTAGTAACACCACATTATCCTGCTTCACAAATTTGCACATGCGTTTTGCATAATGTTCCAAAGTTTCATTTTTTTCTGGCATTTGCCATTCTAACCAGTGAATTTTATAACGGTCTTCTGGTAATTCTATATATTCAAAAATTGAAGGGTTGGCGGCCATTCCTGGCATTAAGTAAACATGAGTAATATTTGAGGTCATGGCTGAATTTTACTTTTACAAATTTAAGCTTATGCTAATGCTGATGGTTTTAATAACTTATTATTTAACGTTTTAACAACATTAACTTAAAATTTACGTCGATTTTTTGTACCTTTGCACAGCAAAACTATATAAAATAGTACCTACTTGCCAACCGCTAACTTAAAAACAAGGAAATTATGACTGAAACTGCTGAATTAATTGACAATGATTTTCTGCGACAATATGAATTAAAGGTTGAAGATGATATGGCCGTTATTGAATATTCTTTGCAAGAGCGCAAAATATTCTTAACAAAAATGGTAATTCCTTCTTCTATTAAATCTAATGAGTTTGAAAAAGAGTTTTTGGCAATGGTGTTTGATGATATTAAAGAAAGGAACATCAGTGTAGTCCCTACAAGTCCTGAAATTGCAAAATTTGTAAGAAGCAATAGAAAATATAAGCGTATGCTTCCTGTTGGTATTCGCATCTAATATTAAAAAGATAATAAAGAACCGGAACTAAGTAAGTCTCGGTTTTTTTTATGCAGTAAGCTCTTTCACAAAATCAAATCTTACCAATCCGTCTTCATCAATTTTGGTTAATTCTACTTCATGTAATGTGTTAACCAGTTCTGGATTCCATGGAGCTTTGACTTTTACATAATTTTCAGTGAAACCGTGTATATAGCCTTCTTTATTTTCACCTTCAAACAATACAGTTCTCTTTGTTCCTAGTTGTTTTTCATAAAAGGCTCTGCGTTTTTTGGCAGAAAGTCCACGTAACATTTTACTACGTTTCGACCTCACATTTTTAGGCACTACTCTATCCATATCTGCAGCTTCAGTATTATCACGCTCAGAATATGTAAAAACATGTAAATAAGATATATCTAACGCATTTAAAAAGTTATACGTTTCTAGGAAATGGTCATCAGTTTCACCAGGAAAACCAACAATGACGTCCACACCTATACAAGCATGAGGCATAACTTCTTTTATTTTTGAAACGCGATCTAAATACAACTCGCGCATGTATCGACGCTTCATTTTTTTTAGAATCTCATTACTTCCGCTTTGTAAAGGCACATGAAAATGCGGTACAAAAGCTCTTGAGCGCGATACTAATTCTATGGTTTCATTCTTCAGTAAATTAGGTTCAATAGAAGAAATTCTTAAGCGTTCAATACCTTCTACTTTATCTAATTCAGTTACTAAATCTAAAAAAGTGTGTTCGTGCTTCTTGTTTCCAAATTCACCCTTACCATAATCACCAATGTTTACACCAGTTAAGACAATTTCTTTTATGTTTTGTTCAGAAATTTCACGAGCATTTTTTAGAACATTCTCCATGGTATCGCTTCGCGAAATTCCTCTTGCCAATGGTATAGTACAATACGTACATTTGTAATCGCAACCATCCTGAACTTTTAAAAACGCTCTGGTTCTATCTCCAATTGAGTAACTGCCAACATAAAAGTCAGCTTCTTGTATTTCACAACTATGCACCTCACCAAAATCGTTT
>JASBSA010000007.1 GCA_030149175.1 Winogradskyella sp.
TGACTTTGGCACCATGGACAACCTAACCTACACTTACGAAACTAGTAGCAACCGATTGAAGAAAGTGGACGATGCCACTAGCGTAAGCTATGGATTTAACGATGGTAAAAATTTGCCTACGGAATACACCTATGACAACAATGGAAACATGGTATCCGATGCCAACAAGGATATTACGTCCATAACCTATAACCATTTAAATTTACCGACCAATGTTAACTTTGTTTCGGGTGATATTTCCTATATTTACGATGCCACAGGTGTTAAACAGAAAAAAATCGTGAGCGGGACGACCACAAGTTATGCAGGTAATTTTATATACGAAAACGACGTATTGCAGATGTTCTCGCACCCGGAAGGGTATGTGGAACAACTGTCTGCCGGTAAGGTACCTACCTTTGGGTATGCATACCAGTACAAGGACCACTTGGGGAATATACGTCTGACCTATATGGACTCTGATAATAGCGGCAGTATCAATGGCGATACGGAAATTATTGAGGAAAACAACTACTATCCCTTTGGCTTAAAGCATAAAGGGTACAATGACGTGGTGTCTGCCAATGTGAATAGCCAAGCTTCTAAGAGAAAGTTCCAAGGGGAAGAGTTTGAAGATGAGCTAGGAAAAAATACTTATGCATATCAATGGCGAGACTACGACCCTGCTTTGGGGAGATTTGGTAAGATTGATAGGTTTGCGGAAAAGTATATAGACAAATCACCATATAGTTTTACAGCAAATAATCCGATTTTCTTTAAGGAAATTAAAGGTGATAGTTTAATAGTTAATGACAATGCTGCTAAAACCGCTAAGGCAAAATATAATAATATTATAACAAAAGGTTTAGGTGGGTATTATAAAATTGGTTATACTTCGACTGGAAAATATCAATTATTATCAACAGGTAAAAAAGGTAAAATGAATTCAAAGCAAAAAGCCCTTTATAATTACTTAAATAGAGCAATGAATTCTTCAAAAGATGTAACATTAGATGTTGTGGATTCATCAGATGCTATTTCACAGAATATATTTGTTGGTGATTGTGGATGTGGTTCTGCTTCAGTCACCCCAGGAAGTCATACATTGGATGTTGGGGACATGGAAAATTTAGGAACAGATGATTCAAATCTTATAACAGCACAAGGTGCTCTGGGACATGAGACTGAAGAAGCATATCAAATCCAACAGAACGGAAAAAAACCTTTAATAGCCCATCAAATGGGTATAACTGCTGACCAATCTATCAATGGAAATAAACAAAACGGAGGAGCAACACTTAATGCTAGTAGAACAACTCTTACTTTATCAATTACTGCTGATAATTCCACTATGAATGTTCAAATAAATTTTGTCAATGGACAAGTTAAGAATGTTACCAATAATATAAACCCTAAAACCTTTATAAAAAATCACGCTAAATTAGCTAAATTTTAAGTTATGATTAAAAAAAGTGTATTTATTTTTCTTTCATTGACATTAATGGTTTCTTGCAAATCGCAAATTAATTCAGACGGTAATGTAAAAACCTTGATGAATGAAATTAATAATGAGTCTATTATTATGAAAGTTGGGTATGTAACAACTTTTGAGTTAGATAATAATTCTAAAAAAATATTAGATTTAGATGAATCAAATCGTATAGATATTCATTTACTTGATGGATTGAAAAATAAGAATAAAGTACTTATATGCCATGTCTTATTAACTAAGCTTCTAGAGCCAGATAAGTATATACTAAAGTATAAGTATAATCGTGATTCAGATAATGAGATAGAGTCAATAGTTTATACAATTAATAATTTTAATTGGGTTACAAACGATGACTATACAAAAAATGAAATTTTGGATTATAATGAACCTGAGTTATACAATTATTGGTTAAAAAAGGTAAAGAAATAGGAGTCGCTCAAATTAGTGGATGACTAACTATGACTACTTAGGTTATTAATTTTTAATATTTGAAAGGGTGTGCTTCAGTACGCCCTTTTAGATTAACAGTATCAATGGATAAAATCAAACAGAAATACCAAGCCGAAGTAACTATTTCGGTAGTCGCTCAAATTAGTGGGTGGTTAACTCTGAGACTTTAATTGATTGAATATCAATTAAAAGAAACAATTTTTAAACTTAAAAAGAGTGTACTTAGGTATGCTCTTTTTGTTTTAAGGCTCTTAAACCTTCTAAAAACGGCATACCCCAAAACCTACTCGCTCAAATTAGTGGGTAGTCATTTCACCTAGTTTTTCTAGGTAAAAACCACAGGTTTTTTACGCTTATAGCATATACATTTAGAGTTGTATTAAATACTATATAAGATGAAAAAATCTATTATTAAAACATTAAACTTATTGGCGGTCTTTTTGTCAGCATCTGTTTTTGCACAAGACCTACCAACAATTGTTCCCCCCTCACCAGAAGCTGCCTCTCTAGGTAAATTTGCAGAAGTACCTATTTCACATTACACAGGGTTGCCAAACATTTCTATTCCCATCACATCATTTAATCTTGGTAGTAAATCATTCCCTGTAAGTTTATCCTACCATGCGCGAGGTGTTCGCGTAGAAGAGATCGCCTCTAGAACTGGTGTAGGATGGGCACTCAATGCTGGTGGACAGATAAGTAGACAGATAAGAAGTACAGCAGATGATAGGACTGGTGGTTACATTAATCGTAATAATGTACTTTTAGATAACCTATGGCAAACAAATCAAGGCCAAGGTTTCTTTAGAAATCAGGCAATAAGAACTGCATTTTTACAAATTGACGCAGATCATAGTTTTCCAAACGATATCCATGTTGATCAATTTAATATTCAAACAGGTAATCTTTCTGCAAAATTTATTTTCAATCCCAAGGATGATGAACCTTTGGTACAAAGTTATAATGACATAAAAATAGAATATAGCATAGGTGATATATCTACTACAGAGCAACCTGCAGGTATATCAGCTTCGAACAAACTTCTAAGCTTTATAGTTACTGATAAAGATGGATACAAATACTACTTTGGTGTATCTAAAGATCAGAATAGAAAAGCTAGAAATTGGGAAAGGGTAATTGGTAATTATCAATTTCCATCATTCGATGATTATAGTTATGACTCACCCGTCGAGGAGTTAGCATTTAATTCTTGGATGCTAATGGACATAGAAAGTCCAAATGGCAATTTGGTAAGTTTCATCTATGAAATAGAGCGCTCAGAATTTTATCGAAGATCATATGACAAACTGATACAACCATCAGGTGATGTTATAAGCTTTGTTAATAGAATTGAAGGCAATCAGTACCAATTAAAAGAAATTCTTCATCAAAGTGGTAAGATAGTTTTTGAAGCCAATGATGTAAGACAGGATTTAAGAACTTTTACAAGCCCTAGTCCAAAAGAATTGGATAAGGTGAAAATCTATAATACTAACAATAATTTAATAAAAACTTTTGAACTTTATCATAGCTATCCAGCAACTGCACCTGCCTCCCACTCTAATGCCAACACTTTACTGGTTGGCTTAGAAGCAGAAGCAGCCAAACGCCTACGCTTAGATTCTATAAAAGAAGTTGGAAAAAACAACTTTTCAAAACCTCCATATACGTTAAGTTATTTTGATGAGCCAATGCCTAATCGCTTTTCCAATTCCCAAGACCTTTGGGGTTATTACAACGGTGAAGATAATGGTCCTTTTCTAACCTATTACGGTACAGATAACCGTACAGTTAATGAAAATAAATCTTATGCGGGTATGCTAGAACGTATTACTTATCCTACAGGTGGTAGTACCAAATTTGTTTTTGAACATAATAAAGGTGTCTTAGGAACCGAATACGACCATATAATTTTCCCAAAAGTTAATCCAACATCTTCTAGAAACGAAGGAATGACACACTTGAACGGTGCTAATTACATAAATGGCCAATATGAAAAAAGTATATTAATTAATGATGTTTATGGGCAAGTGGAATTTGATGTCAGTTTACCTACAATAAACAATATCAATCATAATGTTGAATGTGCTAATCCTGTTCTTAGCGGATGTGGATTTGACATTCGGCTGGAAGGTATTAATGGTACTCTTCAAAATTATCATAATATTTATGCCGGTATTACCACTTTTGCTGTAGAGGCAGGCGAGTATCGCTTAGTAATCGAACCAAATGCTTCATTAAATTGGAATCCCAATCCACCAAATACTCCGGTCTTTAGTGTAATTATGAACTGGGAAGAACAAGCCTTAAGCCAGGATGTTGCTTTATATTCATCTGGTAAGCGTATTAAAAAAATCGAATTCTATGATTCTGGAGATAATTTGGTTTCAATTAAAGAGTACTCATACCTTAATAATTCAGGTGGAGAATCAGGAATTATTCTTAGTGTTCCATTTTTTGGGTCTCTAAATCCAAATTTCAATGGGTCTAATTACAATGTTTACGAATTACAGTCAGCAGTTCCGGGTAGTCCATTTAATACTTATCAAGGAAATACTATAGGGTATAAAACAGTTACAGAGTATTTTGGGGATGCGAATAATAATCATGGCAAGACCCAGTATGAATTTTTGGTAACAAAAGATACAGGAGAGTTTTACGAAGCACCCATAACACCTCCTACAGATAATGAATGGTTAAGGGGTTTACCTAGACATATACGTAGTTATAAAAACAATAATGGTGTTTATAAAAAGGTTAAAGAGATTAAAAATGATTATGCATATGCAGAAAATTATTTATTGCCATTAATTTTCACTCCTTCATCACATCGTTGGGATACCCAGTTAGATTGGAGTCCACCTACTAATGATTTGAGTGAAGAGGGGCTTTTATACGAAGTGACTGATCGGTCTTATAGATTACCATTTATTCACATATACCATCCATATAATAGCTCAGGTACTCCAACTTCATCTGAAATTCATTATCAAACTTATCATTTCACTGGTGGTACATTAGGTAACTTTAAGACCACTGAGACTCTTTACGATGATAATGAGAACCCGTCTATGGTCACTGAGACTGAGACGACTTATGATTATAACAATCATTATCAGCCTTCAATGGTCACATCCGTTACCAGTGATGGTATACCAGTGATACAGACCTTTACCTATCCACAGAGCATTGCTGCCGGCAACCGTTCGGCCGCAGAGCAGGAACTGGTTGACCAAAACCGTCTGATCCCTATTGAGACCAAGACCTACAGGGATGAGAACCTGGATGGTTTTCCTGGGTTTGCCGCTCCCGGTGAGCTAAAGAGCACAACCAAGACGACCTACGCTGACTGGGGCAGCGACATTGTAGAGCCTTCACTGGTTCAGACGTCCAAGGGCACGGATCCGTTACAGGACCGCATAGAGTTCAAGGACTACGACGGCGACGGCAATATTCTACAGGTATCCAAAACAGATGGCATGGACATCACCTATATCTACGGTTATGATAATACATTACCCGTGGCCAAGATAGAGAATGCAACGTATTCA
>JASBSA010000016.1 GCA_030149175.1 Winogradskyella sp.
ACTATAAATGAAAACATTGTATAGTGCACTGTTATGTGTACTACTTACTGCTGTGTCTTATGCTCAAAAAGAAACAGAGAAAGACACCTTAAATAAAAAAACAACAAAACTCAATGAGGTTATAGTTACAGGAAATAAAAAAACAGATCCTGTACTAACAATAGTATCTAACAAATATGCAGAGAATATTGTACAGCCTAAAAACGTAGCAGATTTATTCAATAATATTGTTGGATTTGCATCTATAAAACGAGGCAATTATGCCATTGACCCATCATTTAGAGCTTCTCAATACGAACAGCTTAACATTCAATATGATGGTGGAACCAAAGCGATGCATGCTTGCCCTAACCGAATGGATCCGATTACAACACATATTATTCCTGAAGAAATTTCAAAAATTGAAATCATAAAAGGACCATATACTGTAAGATACGGACCTACGTTTGGTGGAGTCATTAACATGGTGACCGAAAAACCAAATTATTTGGATTATGGATTACATGGCAAAATTTCTGGAGGCTATGAAAGCAATGGCAATTCTTTTGTGAATATGGCTCAACTACAATACATACAAGAAAAATATGATATTGTCGCTAATGCTGGATACAGAGATTTTGGTAATTATGAAGATGGTGATGGTACTGAAATTCCATCGTCTTTTAGAAGTACAGATTATGGTGTAAAAGTTGGCTATAACTTTTCAGAAAACCAACGCTTGCAAGCACACTGGAGACAGTCTTTTGGTAGAGATGTATTACATGCTGCTTTACCTATGGATACAGACTACGATAATAGTAGTATTATTTCATTAGACTATAAACTAGATAATATTGGCAAGGTCATTAAATCTATAAATGCAAAGGCTTACTACAGCTATGTAGATCATTTAATGACCAACACAAACAGACCATCTTTTAATATGATGGAAGCAGCGTCTAATGTTGATGCTACAACAACAGGTGGTAAAGTGGAATTACATTGGCAACCAGCAAAAAGCTTAAACATTTTTTCTGGTATCGATGTATTTAATGTTGCCAGAGACGGAGATAGAGAGCGTTTAGTAAAAATGATGAATGGAAATATGCTACCAGAACCAATGCTATTTACAGACAAGGTATGGCAAGATTCCTACATCAATGACCTTGGTGTTTTTACTGAGGCTAAATACAGTGTTAATCCAAACACAATTCTAACAGCTGGTATTAGATATGATAACGTTGTTTCAGATATTAAAGATCCTGAAGCCGATTTTGAAGCTATGTATGATTTAGAGAAACGGACAGAGCATAACATAAGCGCTACTGTTTCTATTAAGAAAATCGTTTCAGATAACTTTACCATAGAAGCTGCTTATGGCCGTGGTGTGCGTTCGGCAAATATGATAGAGCGTTTTATTAATCACTTCACTGTTGGGCAAGACCCTTATGAATATGTTGGTAATCCAAATTTAGATGCTGAAGTTAACAACCAATTTGAAATAGGTTTTAAAGGTTACGAGCCTTTAAAAAATGGTTTAGATGCTTTTAAGTATGAAGCGTCTTTTTACTATTCATTTTTTGAAAACTATATCGTTGCTGTTGTAGATGAAACTTTAGATCGCAAGTTTATGCCAAACGCATTACCAGAACATGCTAAAGTTTTCAGGAA
The DNA here is from genome assembly GCA_030149175.1 of Winogradskyella sp. Taxonomy (GTDB): domain Bacteria; phylum Bacteroidota; class Bacteroidia; order Flavobacteriales; family Flavobacteriaceae; genus Winogradskyella. Next base: position 1,651 of record JASBSA010000016.1, read on the forward strand.
TCTTGATGAGGCCTATAAAACTGGTTTTGAAGTTAAAGCAGAATTAGATTTTCTAAAAGACTATTTCGTAAAAGGTGAATTTGCTTACGTGTATGCAAAAAACAAAGATTTAAATGAATCCTTACCGCTTACACCTCCTTTTACAACACGTTTTTCAGCTGGTGTTAAAAAAGAGAAGTATTGGGCAAACCTACAATATAACTTAGTATCTCAACAAGATAATATTTCTGAAAGTTTTGACGAGACCGTGACTGCTGGTTATCAAACCTTAGATGCACGTTTGGGTATTAATACTTTTAAAAATATTACTTTAGGAGTTGCTGTTTTGAATATTTTTGATGAAGCATACAACAACCATTTTAATTTTTCATTTACCAACCAGGCTGACTTTGGGCGTACGCCAATTACTGAACCAGGACGTAATTTTTCAGCATTTTTACAATACAAATTTTAGATATTACATATAGAATACTAAAAAGAGGCTCGATTTTACAAACCGAGCCTCTTTATTTAAGCCCAAAATTCAAAAAGAATTTTAAAATATTGCACAGCCAAAAAAACTATGCAAAACATTAATAGTTAATTGGTTTTAGTTAGTTTCGTTGTTGTCGTCTTTCTTTTTTCCGCTTGTCATAAAATTAATAAGGACACCTACTAAAATAACGCAAACTAGAGCAAAAACTGCAATCATTATTACTCCGTTGCTGTGGTCATATATTAGTAAAGAGTTGTTCATTGGTTAATCTATTTATCGTTTACAAAGGCTAAAGTAGTTTCAAAATTTTACAATAAAGATGACATTTGTCAGTAAATAAAAAAGCATCTTAAAATTTTTTCAAGATGCCCAGTTGCTATTAAATCAAATTTAAAGGATTGATTAGACCTCTTTTCCTTTCATCATTTTGTTCCAATACAAATATGGTAATCCATATTTTTTTAGCATCCAGAGTCTCCAATGCTCTTTTTCGCTATTAAAAACAAGCATTTGCTTTAACTTAGGATCTGGAATAAAATTACTATCATAATCAAATTCGGCTAAAATCATTTTACCATAGCCTGTCACTAACGGACAGGATGAATAGCCATTATAAGATTTATTTCCTTTTTTGTCGTAGGCAATTAACTGACGAATGCTATCAGAAACCACAGGCACTTGTTTACGTATTGCTGCACCTGTCTTTGCTGTTGGTAAGGCAGCCACATCACCTAAACCGAATATATTTGGATATTTGTTATGTTGTAGCGTATGTATATCAACATCTAACCAACCTGCGTCATTAACCAATGATGATTCCTTAACAAATTTTGGTGCCGTTTGTGGTGGTGCTAAGTGAAGCATATCAAAAGGCATTTCAATAATAGATTCTCCAGACATGACTTCTCTAAGCTCGTTGTCCTCATTAATCACGCACTTGTTTTCACCAGTACCAACACCTCTAAAAGTTACCACTTGATTTTCGCCATCAATTTTTATTGGAGCATAAAACGGCTTAAAGTGAATGCCGTATTTGCTAATCACCTGCATTAAGCTTTCTCTTATCTCTTTAACTCCAAAAATTACGGAACCTGGTGTTGCAAAAACCACATTACTCTTATTTTTAAGACCATTTTTCTTAAAATAGTCTGCGGCTAAATACGCGATTTTTTGTGGTGCACCACCACATTTTATTGGTGTTGTAGGTTGTGTGAAAACCGCATTACCACCTTTAAAATTTCTTAAAACTTCCCAAGTATGCTTAGGATCTGTGTAGTTACTACAGACTACTCCTTTTCCTAAAGACTCTGTTAAACCTTCAATAAGAGAAGTATCCATTACCAAACCTGGAGAAACGATTAAATAATCGTAAGTAATGTCTCCATTTTCTTTTGTAGATACTAAATTTCCTTCTGGATTAAAACCTGTTGCATAATCTTTAATCCAATCGACACCTTTTGGCATAACGGAGGACATTGATCGTTTTGTCTTTTCAAAATCATAGGCTCCGCCGCCTACAAGTGTCCATGCTGGTTGGTAATAATGCCAATCTGCTGGCTCTATTAAGCCAATATCCAAAGATTTGTCTTTTGCTAATAAATTTGCAGAAGTCATAATGCCTCCTGTACCTCCACCAATGACCAAAATTTGATAATGCGATTTCATGAACTGTAATAGATTTAGTTAGTGTTAGTTAAATATCAATCTGTTTAAAATTAGAAGGTTTTAACTTAAAAAATGTAACTATTGTTACATAAACACTCTTTTGGCTAATGAAATGGCAAAAACTAAATTGATTTTTTACAATATGGATAAAAAAATACAGCCTTAATTAACGAATCATTAAAACTATATATGAAGCATGTGAATTAGAATTTTTAAACGACTGCTTGAAGTTTAGTCGTTACTTGTAATGATATTGATAAGATCGTCTTTTTGAAGCACACCAGACTGTCTCCACACTTGCTCACCATTTTTGAAGAGCATTAACGTTGGGACACCTCTTACCTGGTACTTTGCAGCCAAGCTTTGGTTTTTGTCCACATCTATTTTAATAATGCTCACCCTGTCTCCCAGATTATCTTTAACCTGCTTTAAAACAGGAGACATCATTTTGCAAGGTCCGCACCACTCTGCAAAAAAATCGACAAGTACCAGCTTGTCTTTAGTAATAAGATCTGAAAACTTGCTCATGACTACTATTTAATTCTTTTTGAAAGATACATTCCAAATTCCTCTTACCTGATTTTCGGAATACCCTTTAGCCTTATCTTCAGGGTATAGTAAAGATAATGATTTTAAAACATTTGGCTTTATATTAGTTTCTGGCTTACCATGGCATTGTAAACACATGGTGTTTGTTATGATGGGATAATACACATGGACATCTTCTTCGGTTTCCTGAACTATTGGACTGATTTCTTTATTGTCAGCAACTAGAGTTTTGAATGTCTCTATGTATTGCAACTCTTCTGTGTTAGCTTTATTTTTTTGGTTTCTTGGTTTATCACTCACACGTTTTATAGTGGCATTATGCATAACTGCCATACTATCGGTTAATGGATAGGCTTTAACATTACAAAACTCTAAGGCTTCTAATGTTCCTTTTTTTTGAATAGTACCCATAAGGTTTTTGCCTAAAACAGCTTTGGTGGTTAAGGCATACTTTAGACCTCTTTCTCCATAAGGTAAATCTTCATAACTGGTCTGTGCTTGTTGCTGGTGCATTCCTTTACCTTTACCCATTCCATTACCGTGTCCCATACCATTGCCCTTGCCTTTACCTTTTTCATTGTGGTTGCCTTTTTCCTCATTAAAATGATCCTCAAACCATTCTGGTTGATCAATTTCATAATCATACATATAGTCTGCGATTTTCTCAATGGTTTCTTCAGGGAACGCTTGCTTTGGCATCACACCAAAGCGTCTCACTGCACCACGCATTCTAGCATCAGCTTCGTTGGGATTTTTTACCCAAGTTTTAATATCTGCTATAAATTCCTCTTTTGTAGTTTCTTCATTAATGTAATGTTTTTTAATGGCAATCATTGGTGGGCCTATTCTATCATCATGACCAGCGGTTGGGCTATGACAGACATAACAATTAGTTTCCATTAACTTTTTACCAGGATGGTTATTAGCCTGCATGTTTTTTTCAAACGCAGACAAGTCTTTATTTTTAGAGTTGTTGCAACTCAAAATAAAAACAGATACAAGTAGTACTATAATATATCTCATTAGTGCTTTATTGATAGTTTAATATTCCTCCTCTTAAATCATAGACCTCTGAGAATCCCATGGCTTCCAATTTTTTAGAGGTTTGTCTACTTCTACTACCACTACGGCAATAGACATAAACCGCTTTATCCTTGTTTAGTTTATTGAATTCAACATTGAATTTTCCTGAGAAAAAATCTATATTTTTTGCTCCTTTAATGTGTCCACCGTTAAATTCTGCAGGTGTTCTAACATCAATTAATTGAACTTTTTTGTTTTCTACTTGAGCTTTAAATTCTTCTGGATACAATAGCTTTACGGTGTCACTCTGTGATGTTTTAGTACCAAATAATGAAGTGAAAAACGACATAGGATTATTTTTTATAAATTAATATTTAATTGATGTAAAATTAGGGGTTTAGCTATTGTTATAGCGTAACCTATGTTACACAAAAAAAGCATGTACTAAAAAACTAGCACATGCTAAACTAATTAAAACTAAAGGACTATTATTTTAATGTTGAAGGACAAACATAATCCGTAACAGGTACGTCTGTTCTTTTAATAGCTGAATATCCACCTGCAACATCCACCAAGTTATGAATTCCTCTACTTTTTAATATCGACGTTGCAATTACTGAACGATAGCCACCTGCACAGTGCACATAGAATGTTTTATCTTCTGGGAATTCGCTCAAGTAATTATTTAAATAATCTAGTTGTGTATTCTTTGCACCTTCAACGTGTTCAGCAACATATTCGCCTTCTCTTCTAACATCAAAAATTACATCTTTTTTGTCTTCGAAATCTTTTGCAAATTCTTCAGCTGAAATTGACGTAATGGTATCAATTTCCATATTGGCATCTTTCCAAGCTTCAAATCCACCGTCTAAATAACCAACAACGTTATCAAAACCTACTCTAGACAATCTCGTTACTACTTCTTCTTCCCTTCCTTCTGGCGTTACCAATAGTATAGGTTGTGTTACATCTACGATAAGAGCTCCTACCCAAGGTGCAAAATTACCGTCTATACCAATAAATACAGAACGTGGAATATGCCCTTTTATAAAATCCGATTGATGACGAACATCTAAAACGATTGCTTCAGTTTCGTTGGCAGCAGCTTCAAAGGCTTTTGGCGATAATGGATTTTGAGCTTTATCCATAACCTTATCAAAGCTCTCGTATCCTTTAATATTCATTAATACATTCTGTGGAAAATATCCTGGCGGCTCAGTTAAACCATCTAAAAGCTCTTCTATAAATTCTTCTCTAGTCATATCTGCACGAAGTGCATAATTGGTTTTCTTCTGATTGCCAAGCGTATCTGTGGTTTCTTTGCTCATATTTTTACCACAAGCTGATCCTGCACCATGATTTGGATATACGATTAGGTCGTCACTTAATGGCATTATTTTATTGCGTAGGGAATCATATAAAAGTGATGCTAGTTTATCCTGAGTGAGTTCAGCTACAACCTTCTGTGCTAAGTCTGGTCTACCTACATCACCTATAAATAAGGTGTCACCAGTAACTATGCCATGCTCTTTTCCGTTTTCATCGATGAGCAAGTAGGTTGTACTTTCCATGGTATGACCAGGTGTATGAATAACTTTTACCTTGTAGTCACCTATTTCAAAAATCTGATTATCTTCTGCAACAATAGCTTCGTAATTTGGCTTTGCTGTTGGACCAAATACAATTTTGGCACCTGTTTTTTCTTTAAGATCTAAATGACCCGAAACAAAGTCTGCATGAAAATGCGTTTCAAAGATATATTTTATTTTCGCATCGTCTAATTTAGCTCTATTAATGTAAGGCTGAACTTCGCGAAGTGGATCAAAAATGGCAACTTCACCTTTACTCTCAATGTAATACGCTGCATGTGCTAAACATCCTGTATAAATTTGTTCTATTTTCATTTATATTTTTGGTTAATGTGAATAAATTTCACTCAAATTACAAACACTTTTTAAAATAAGCTGTAACAAAAGTTACATTGTTAATTCCTTATAAATAATGTAAATACCCATAACTAAGACGAACCAACCAAAGCCTTTTTTCAGTTTTTTTCCTTCGATAAAATTTGAGAGGTAAATCCCTAAAAATATACCAACTACAGATATGGATGTGAATATTAAAAGGAAAGACCAATCAATGTCTAAATTTTCAACATCACCTATAAAACCAATTAAAGATTTAATGGCAATTATAAGCAACGACGTTGCCACAGCTTTTTTCATTGGAAGTTTTGCCAACAAGACTAATGCAGGTATTATTAAAAATCCACCACCAGCACCAACAATACCAGTAATAACACCAACTAAAATCCCTTCAATAATGATGAGAGGATAATTATAAGAAACTTCAGAAGTTTCCTCCTTATCCTCACGTTTGTTTCTAATCATAGACACAGAAGCAATCAACATCACAATAGCAAAGAATAACATGATACCAATGTTTTTGGTCACCATAAAGTCTCCTACTGAAAATAATTCATCTGGAATTGCTGGCACTAAATACTTCCTTGTTGTGTAAACTGCGATAAAAGCAGGTATTGCAAAAACAATGGCTGTCCTAAAATCTACTAAACCTTTTTGGATATTTCTTACAGCACCAACAAGGGAAGATACACCAACTACAAAAAGGGAATAGGCAGTTGCAGTCACTGGATTTACAAGGAGCAAATACACTAATATCGGAACTGTTAAAATAGAACCACCACCTCCAATGAGTCCTAAAACAATTCCAATAAACAAGGCACCTATATAGCCAATAATTTGATTTATATCCATAAATGAGTTTAGTTAGTGATGTCTCAAAGCTAATAGACAGTAGCACTACTATTAGTAACTTTTGTTACAATGTAAGGATTGTTGCACAAACTAAAAGGTAAAACCAATGGATTACTTAATAATTTTTTACATTACTAAATATACGCAACTTATCGTATGGTTTTGCTAATGAACTTTTCAGAATTTTGTACAAACACTTTACATCATGAAAACCTTACTAGGCTTTATTTTTTTTGCAGTATTTAGTTTAACTATTTCTGCTCAAGACTTTGACTTTATAAATTCACCTGTAAATCCTGTTGGATTTAAACATAAGAAAGAACACTTTAATTTAAAAGGTGATATTTACGCTTCAGGAGGAAAAATCTTTGACAGAAAAGGCAATCTTGTTTACAATTTCGGAACCAGATATTATTATGATAGCTCTGGTAAAATAACAGGAAACAACTACGACGATGAATTTGAATATGATTCTAGAGGCAACATTATACGATTCAAATACAAGTCCAGTTCAGAGTATAACTACCAATTCAACACTAATAACTTGTTAATATATGAGAAAAATACCTATGGTGAAGAGAAAACCCACAAATACGACTCTCAAAATCGTATTATTGAGACAGTTATAAAGAAAAAGGGTGTATTAGACCAAACTAGAAATTATAGCTACGATAAAAAAGGGAATACAATAATAGTTAGCTCACGGTATGTATATGCTGATGGCAGAAACAACTTTACAAACAAAAGGCATTACCGTGATGGTATATTAGTTAAAGAGGAGTCACCATCAGGTACTTATGAATATACTGTAGAAACCGACTCTAAAGGAAACAAGATTAGTTTCTATACAGCTGGCACAACAGATTCAAAAGTTTTTGAAACGTTCAACCGATATTACAGCGACAAAAACAAACCCATGACTATAGAACTTGGTTATTACATTCCTGGAGGTCTTAAAACAGGAAAAAAGTTAGAAGCTGTTTACATTAACGGAAAACATGCTAAAGATATAGCCATTAGTAAAGGCGCTAAACCTGATGAAAAAATAGTTTATGACGGTTTAACAGAAACCTATTACTCAGTTCCAAATTTTGTAGATACAAACCACACTATAGACACTCGCATACCAGTAACCAATATCTTATCCAAGAGTTTACCGCACATAAACTACGCTTATAATGGAAAATTCATCAATTATGTCCATGGTTATAATAGAGTAAAATCAAGAGACTTTTCTTTTATTGGTCCTCACATGATTGATTATCGTGTAGATAAAAGCAATGGAATAACTTACATAGTAGATGACTATAAGAACATTAAATATAAAGAAATAAAACCCATGCGTATTTTTACAACGGATACATCTTCAATTGTATATAACCGCAATTTAGAAACAGACAATTTTTTTGTTGTAGTAAAAGGAAAACATATTGACTACAAAAAAGCAACATTTGAATATCTAGATAATGGTGATCCTGTAATTTTTATAGATAAAGTACCAACTTATGTACTTAATGGTTTTCCAGCAGCTAGAGAAAACAAAGTTTATAAAGGAAGTCTGTATAACAATGAATTAAATACCAAAAGTAATTCATCAACCCAAGCAGCAAACACTTCAAATAACTCAAGTACAACCGCAAGTAGCTCTAGTTCTTCTGGTTATCAATGTGTAGAAGGTGATTGTAAAAATGGTTGGGGAAAAGTAAAACTACCTGAAGCAGTAACAGAATCTACTTTTACTAATGGAGCTCTTAATGGTGTTACTTATATTAAGTATAGTAATGGAGGTTCTTATCATGGAGAATATAATGATAATAGACGAGAAGGTACTGGGTTTTATTACTGGTCATCTACAGGTAACACTTATATAGGACAATGGAAAGATGGCAAACAACATGGCTATGGTTATGTTGTTGACAAATATGGAGGTATAAAAAGTATAGGTAAATATTTGAATGGGAAATTGATAAAAAACCTTGGTGCAGATTACAGTGCTAATAAAGTTTCTGGTAATTGTGTTGGTAATTGTAGTAATGGTTTTGGTAAATATACTTACAATAATGGTGACGTTTATATTGGTTTCTTCAATAACGGTTACCGATCATATATAGGCACTTATTATTGGACAAATAAAAGTACTTACACAGGTACTTACACTACAGACGGAAAAAGAAATGGTTATGGTAAGTATACTTATGTAGACACCTCTGTTTTTAAAGGTATGTTTGTTGATGACAAAATCTATGGCTTAGGAAAAATGGAATATGCCAAATCTGGTAATATTGTAAACGGTGTATTTAACAACAAAGGTGCTAAGGTTAAGGATTATTAAAAATAAAAAAAACCTTTAATCATATATTTTATCTATAAACTTAGAGTTTAATAGTCTGGCTACGCCCATATAGTTTGGCTTAAATTTTATTTTGTCGCCTACTTTATACTTTGGTTTACCAGACGCTGTCTTATTATCGCCGATATCTATTACCAACATATCTGAAGTAATACCAACAAATGATATATTGTCCTCTGCTTCAATATCTTCTTTATAAACATCTAATAAACCAAAGTCTAAAATAGCCTTGAAAGATTTACTTGTTATATTTTCTTCGTCGAAATCTACAGTTTGACCAATATTTGCATTACTTATAATTCCATCTGGAACAGTATGCTTTTCATTAAGCTCTATGATGTTTGCATAAAACTCAAACGTATTGGAGTGCAACTTTTTAAAAGGCTTCCCATCTAATGGGCTATTTCCAAAAAACACAGCTTCACCTATTCTAAAATGATTAATGTCTTTTGGTATTATTTCATTCTCTACTAAAGGAAGTGTTATTGAAGTGCCTCCCGACACAAATTTTAAATCCCTTTTAAATTTAGCAGAAATCAATTCTTTATAAAGGGACAACTGCATTAACTTATCATAGGTCGGCTCTACTCCATACATACAACCTAAATTAGACCCAATACCAATGACTTCAATATTAGTTAGATTAAAAACACTTTCATAAAACTCTATGATTTCCTCTCTGTTTACACCCTCGCGTAGCTCACCCAACTCAATCATAATTATGATTTTATGGATCAAGTTTCTTTTCTTTGCCGATTCATTTAAAGCCTTAATTGTAGAAAGCGAAGTGTTTAAGGAAATATTTGCATACTTAACAACGTCATCGGCATAAATTTCTGCAGGTGGCTTTATATAAATTGTTCGTAAGTCTGGGTTGACTTCTCTTAGGTTTCGCAAACTGGTTAATCTAGAATCTCCAACAGAATTTATATTTTCAATAACCTCTTTTGTCAGTATTTTTTTTAAAAATGTTTTATCACCCGAAAAGACTTTGGTAATTAAGCTCCATTCAATATTATGAGAATCAAAGTAACTACTTAGATATTTGATGTTCTCTTTAATTTTATCAGAATGTATAATTAACTCTGCCATTTTAATCTGTTTTTTTCTACGTATTGAACACCTATAAAAATTAATAAAGCCGCTGTTATCCCAAAGAAATTAGCATCTAACTCAAATGGTAACTTAGCTTTAGATATAATCAATACCAATGTTGTGCTTCCTCCTGCAATCATTGCGTAAAAGGCTGCTTTTGAGGATGGTCTTTTTAAAAGTAAACTTCCCAAAACAGGAATCAACAATCCCGAAACCATAAACGCATAAGAATAGAGCATTAACTCTAAAACATTCTGCATCATTGTAGCTAGAACTATTGCCAAGCCTCCAATTAAAAACGTAATAATTTGTGTACTTCTAATACTGATGATTTTCTTAAAATATCCCAAAATATCTGTGGTTAAATTTCCTGATGCTGCCATAAGACAACTGTCGGCAGTTGACATAATGGCTGAAAAATAGGCCGACATCATCAAACCCATTAAGCCTACAGGCAGAATAGTTCGTAATAACAATGGTAAACCTAATTCAGAATCCATTGCCATATTAGGACTGTAGCCAATAGTAGTAAACATGCCTTGCTCAAATGCTACTCTAGAGAACAATCCTAAAGTGACACCCATAAAGGCCATAATTGGATATTCAAACAAGCCTGCTACTTTCCAGGCTTTTTTAGCTGTTCTCTCATCTTTGCAAGCATAAATACGTTGGTACAGAGTCATACCCACAAACCAAATAGGAACTATCGTTATAATCCAATTAAAAAAGTCTATGAATTTTAAATTTGTTAAGCTCAAAAAACTATTAGGTAAGCTCTCTTTTATGGCATTCCATCCACCAATTTCAATAAATCCAACAGGGATACCGATAGCTATTAAACCAACCATTAGGATAATCCATTGTATGGTATCCGTATAAATTACTGCTTTTATACCTCCAATAACAGTATAGATTACTGCAATAACACCCATTATAAGAACAGCTTGAGTGATGGAAATTGAAGGAAATGTAGCCGATGCCAGCTTTGCTCCGGCTAATATTTGTGAACTTGTGAAACCTATGTAACCAATGAGTGATATAACACCTGCCATTAATGCAACTTTAGCATTGTAGTGAAAGGCTAAGGACTGCGGAAAGGTTAAAAAACTATGTTTTTTAGCAATAGGATATACCTTAGGAATTAAGAATACTGCACTTATCCAAGCACCTAGTAACCCTGTAAATAGCATCCAACTTCCTGATAGCCCCATTAAAAATCCAAGACCTCCAAGACCAATGGAAAAGCCTCCACCAACATCGGTAGCAACAACAGATAAGCCAATATGACCCGCGGACATATTTCTACCTCCAACATAATAATCATCATTGGATTTATTCTTGCTCAAGAAATAAAACCCAATACCTAGCATAAACACCAAATAAGCTATGAATATTATTAAATCTATGATATGGATATCCATGACCTAGTTCTCTTTATCCAAAAGATACTGCTCCTTATATTTTGCTTTTTGAATTTGTTCTCTTCTTTTAGTAGATGGCTTAACATAAGCCTGTTTATCCCTTATTTTTTGCTTCACCTTGGTATCTCTGTACTTTCTGCGATAGCGTTTTATGGCTCTTTCTATTTTTTCGCCTTCTTTTATTTCTATTCTTAACATATATTATATTTTAGTATTGATTTAACCCAAATAAGCTTTCAGCAGTTTTGATCTTGATTTATGCCTTAATTTTCTCACTGCACGTTCTTTAATCTGTCTTACTCTTTCTCTAGTTAATTCAAAAGTTTCACCAATTTCAACCAAGCTCATCGAATGTTTGCCACCTATACCGTAGAATAGACGTACTATATCTGCTTCTCTATGGTCTAAGGTTTGTAAAGCTCTATCAATCTCTTTTTTTAATGATTGTTGAAGTAAGGACTTATCAGCATTGGGCAGATCATTTGTTTTGTAAACATCATATAATGTTGATGTTTCGCCTTCCTTAAGTGGCGCATCCATCGATAAATGTCTCCCAGAATTTTTAAGTGAAAGCTTTACATCTCTTATAGACATATCTAAAGTTGAAGCTATTTCTTCTGCAGAAGGTGGCCTTTCATTATCTTGCTCTAACCTCGATACAGCTTTATTGATTTTACTTATACTTCCTATTTTATTTAGTGGAAGCCTCACCACTCTTGACTGCTCAGCCAAAGCCTGCAATATGGACTGGCGTATCCACCAAACTGCATAAGAAATAAACTTAAAACCTCGTGTTTCATCAAAACGTTTAGCGGCTTTCACCAAGCCTATATTACCTTCATTTATGAGATCCGAAAGTTTTAAGCCTTGATTTTGGTATTGCTTTGCAACCGATACTACAAAACGCAAATTGGCATTTACCAATTTTTCTAAAGCTGCTTCATCTCCAGACCTAATTCTTTGTGCTAGTTCAACCTCCTCATCTGCCGTAACCAACTCAATCTTACCAATATCTTGCAAGTACTTATCTAGAGATTTATCTTCTCTATTGGTTACCTGTTTTATTATTTTTAGTTGCCTCATTATTATCTTTTTAAACGCATTTCTAAATACGGATTAGTGAATCCCAGCTTTTCGTATAAGACTTTAGCTGGATTGTCCTTTTCTACATGCAATGCGATATCACCTTTGCAATTATCAATGGCATACTGCATTAGTTTTCTTCCTAATCCTTTTCCTCTGTGTTCCTGGTGGGTCGCTATATAGACTAATATGTTTTCGGGAATATATTCGTCCATCCCTGTTTGATTGATAATCACAGCTCCTATAATTTCATTATCATCAACCATTGTAAATATGTAACCTCCCAAACCTGCACGTTCTTTTGCGGCATAGGCTATGGCTTTCCTAATAGCACGCTTGGAGTCTCCATATTTCCCTAAGTGTACAAATAGAAAATTTACCACCCTTTCTATTTCTAAAGGGGTAATTCGGTTAAAAGCGTCATAAGTAGTTAATGTCATTTTTAGATTTTTTTTAAATAAATAAATTACAGTCTTCGTAATCTTTGATTTCACCGTAATAGGTTTCTCTGTACTTGTGTAACACCCTAATTGGTATACTTAAAAAATATTGGGTTATATAGATAACGCGTGTAGTTAACACACCCATTCTTATGGAATGTATACTCTCAGTTTTTGTTTTTCTTTTTATATGAAATAATTTCATTTTTAATATTGAATTTTAAAATGCTATTGGTTAGATAAACCAATAATAGTAAATGCTATAATCCTAACATTTGCTCTTTGTAAAGCATATGTAAGATTGTTTCTTTTCTAAAAGAAGTTTGGAATGAAATTAAAAAGTAGGTGGAATAAATTTATCCGATTGATTTCGGAAGACTAAGAAGTTAAAACTGAAAACGCGTTTATTTTTTTTGTCCTTTAATTTTTTTACCATGTCTTGCGAATATAGAGTATTCTAATGGGACTAACAAGATACAAAGGCTATATATTAAGTACACTCTTAAAACTAAAGGTTTTTTTTAAAACTCATGCTTAATATGGTTCTTATTTACTAATATAATATTTTACTGTCTTGTTGGTAGAGAGAGCATTTATTTCTAAAAGCGTAACTTAGTGAAATTAGAAAGTGATGTATCAAAATTCCATAATTTTTTAATTCAAATTAAAGTTGAAATACTTTTCCGTAAATCTCTATAAAAAAATACTCAATTGCGCTATTGCTGAAGGTATGTCACGGTCTGATTTTGAAGATTGGCCTATTTCGCTTGACGAGGCTGAAAATTTAAATTTTGTATCTGCTGATGAACATTTAAGAGCTCATATTTTGCTTGATGAAAAGCTCAAACCTGGGTTTGCTATTCGGGTTGGTCAACAGATGGAAATAGATGATTATGGGGTTTTGGGATTGTCATGGAGAACCTGTTCTAAGGTCAGGGAAATTTTTGACCGTAGTGAACGCTACTTTAAATTACTATCCAACACTTATAATTGGGAAGTGAAGGATGAAGAGACTTTTTCTCATATTATCCTCAATAGACCTGCTCATGATAGAGGCATGCAACTGTCTTCAGAAGCCAGTTTATCTGCAACAGTAGTTGTTGTAAAGGCTATGTCTGAAAAAAATATTATGCCAGTACAAGTCAATTTCAAACATAAACCACCTAAGGATATAACGAGTCACGAAGCGGCATTTAATTGCCCCATCTTATTTAATCAACCTCGATACTCCATAAGCTATAAAACAGAAGATCTAAATTTAAGAACAGCGAAAGCAGACGCCAGTATCAATAGCTATCTTTTACAACAAGTCGAAGAAAAGACAAAAGGCATTAAAATCCCAGGCACAAAATTAGTCCGAGATATAGAGTTCTTAATAAAGGATGCGCTTCCCACAGGTATACCAAGTATTCATCATATAGCAGACCTTATGGCCATGAGTAATCGTACACTCACTAGAAGACTCTCTGAAGCCGGAGTTACTTACCGTGACTTAATTAAAAAAACGCAGGAAACCATTGCAAAGGATCTACTACGTAATACCACACAGAGCATAGGTGAAATTGCGTTCTTAACTGGTTTTTCAGAACAAAGCGCATTCAACCGTGCTTTTAAGAATTGGACAGACCACACCCCATCAGAATTTCGTAAAAACAACTAATAGTTAGATTTTGGCTTAAAATGTCAAAAGCTTGTCTTAATCGGTCAAAAACCTAATTCAAGTCCTTCTCATCTTTGTACCATCAAATTAATTAAACAATTTAATGATGGTAATTATAGTAAAACTTATAATTGGAATTATTATAGCGCTTTCAGCTGATTCAAAAGATACTTATACATCTATTGAGAGCAATAATGAACAAGCTAAATTATATGTGTCAAATCATATAATTAGAAATCCTCGCGATAAAGCTTTCCTAATTCTTGACAACAAATGCAACGTTTGCCATAGTAAACGCAATAAGAGACGAGTATTCACAATTGAAAACATGGATGACTTTGCTCCTGATATTTATGAACAGGTATTTGTAAAAAAGCGCATGCCTAAAGGCCGACAAATAAAACTTATGCCTGAAGAGTATCAAGACATATTGACATGGATATCAACCATAAAAAAATAAACAAAATGGAACTAAATTTTAAAATAACCGTATTAACGCTAAGTATTTTATTTACTGGACTAACCGCTGGATTGTGCTTTACATGGTCTAATGCCGTAACACCTGGATTAGGTCGTTTGGATGACCTAGGGTTCTTAAAAGCATTTCAAGCGATGAACAGATCCATACTTAATCCAACATTCATAATCGTATTTATGAGTCCATGCTTACTGCTTTTTATAAATGCCTTTGTGTTCAAAAGTACAAACCAGTTCACATTTACTTCTTATTTGGTGGCAGCTGTTCTGTTTTTTATAGGCGTTGGTCTTATTACAATTTTTAAAAACGTCCCTCTTAATGAAATACTTGATAAAACAGTCTTAGAAACTGCCACTAACGTAGAGCTCTCAGAATTACGAAAAACCTTTGAACAGCCCTGGAACCGCTGGCATATGATTAGAACCGTATGCTCTTTTACCTCATTCGCATTATTGGTTACAGGTCTATTATTCAACAAATAAAAACACATTGATTTTTACTCATTAACATCAAAAAACGAACAATCATGAAACCATTAAGAGCCATTGTAATTGGTATTACTATCTGGATTATTGGGGTAAGTGTATTTACCCTCTCCTCATATATCACCATTTTGGAAGATGCTAAACAGCAAGCAAACATGCTACTTTTTATCTCAATAATACCATTAGTATGGTATGGATCGAGAGTGTATTACAGGCATGATGGAAAAACACACGGCTATTGGATAGGACAGACGTTCTTTTTAACTGCAGTAACTTTAGATGCTTTAATTACTGTTCCTGTCTTTATTATCCCAAATGGTGGTTCCTATTATCAATTTTTCACGGATTTAGGGTTTTGGTTTATTGGTTTCGAAATGATAACAATAGCAGTTCTATACTGGTATATCAACACAGGAATAACGAATACGAAATAGTAACTTTTTTAACAAATATATTATGAGACAAAACATTTTAGTCATTGGTGGTACTGGTAAAACTGGTCGCCGAGTAGTAGGAAATTTAAAACAATCTGGACACAATGTACGCATTGTGGGGAGAAAAACAGATCCTGCTTTTGATTGGGAAAATACAGATACCTATGATGCAGCTTTAAAAGATATGGACAGAGCCTATATCGTCTATTATCCGGATTTAGCAGTACCAGGCTCAAGAGACGCAATTACGACATTGACTGAAAAAGCCTTGCAAGCTGGTTTAGAAAAAGTAGTCCTACTATCGGGTAAAGGAGAAACCGAGGCTGAGGCTTGTGAAGACATCGTTGCCAATTCAGGACTTAACTACACCTTGGTTAGAGCCTCCTGGTTTAATCAAAATTTTAGTGAAGGTGCTTTTTTAGAATTTGTACAAAATGGCGTAGTCGCATTACCGATGCCGAATGCAGAAATTCCTTTTGTGGATGCAGATGATATTGCAGACGTAGTATCAAAAGTCTTAATGGATGATTCATACAACGGACAAACGGTAACTGTAACTGGCCCTCAAAAAAGAACCTTTAAAGAGGTAGTAGGCATTATGGCTGAAGCATCTGATAAAACCATACAATTTGTACCGATTTCAATTGACGAATTCAAAGAAGGAATGAGACAAGCTGGTTTACCCGATTCTTATGTTTGGCTATTTGGGTATTTATTTAAGGAGGTCTTGGGTAATCCTGACAACCAAGAGGTTTCCGATGATGTAGCTAAAGTCTTAGGTAGACCTGCCAAAGATTTTGAAACCTATGCTAAGGAAACTGCAGTCACTAGGATTTGGAATTAAAATAATTAAAATGAAGACAAAGAAAGTAATAATTTCCTTTATCATTCTTCTATATACTGCAGCCGTCCCATTTTTAGAGATTAACAACAGTCATGTATTTAATCCTGATTGGACACCACATGCAAAAATTCATGAAGTATGGCAACTTTTAACCAACTCCCCCATAGGTATACTCTGTCTATGGTTGGTTTGGGTGAAAAAAGAAATTAAAACAAGTATCATTTTGAGTATGCTTGTTACTGGTGGGTTTTTGCTGTCTTATTCGTTGAAGGATTTGTACGGAGGTTCGATGAAGTATTTAGACGGCAGTGAAAAAACAATTCTTGGTATCAATATCGGTGTTGTTGGGTTTGGTATAAGTTTTATGCTTTTACTGCTTGTTCATTTAAAAAATCTAAATACCAAAAAGTTTGGAGACTACTTGAAATAATTAATAAAAAAGTGAAAATAACTTTTAAATACATTGCTTTCTTAGTGCTAATTCTATATGCATTTGCTGCTTATACTCAAAACAGCGATCAGCAAATCTACGAATATCAAATACCGAATAAAATCGATAGCCTTTTAAGCAAATACAATGAGAATGAACCAGGAGTGGCAATTGGGCTGGTAAAGAACAATCAATTGATGTATGAAAAGTATTTTGGAATGGCCAATCTAGATTATGGGATCCCAATTCATAAAGAGACTTCTTTTCATGTGGCCTCAGTGTCCAAACAATTTACCGCATTTGCCATCCTCTTACTTGAAGATGAAGGGAAACTCTCTTTGGAAGATGATATTAGAATCTACCTTCCAGAGATGCACGAGTTCGAGCCTAAAATAACCATTAGCCACCTGTTAAATCATACAAGTGGACTAAAAGATAAATACAACCTATTACGCCTCTCAGGTTGGACGCTAGATGATGTCATTACCAATGAACAGGTATTGGATCTTATTTTCAATCAAAAGACTTTAAATTTTAAACCAAACGACAAGCACATGTACAGCAATGCCAACTACGCATTGTTGGCCGAAATCGTGGCTAAAATTTCTAAGATGTCTTTTGCAGAATTTACGCGTCAACGCATATTTGAACCTCTACGGATGTATAACTCAAAGTTTGTAGATCAAAAAGGACAGGTGGTTAAAAACAAAAGCCTTTCCTATTTCAAGGTTGATTCTACTTATTTAGAAGATCTGTTTAATAACTTCAGCGTGGGTGCTACCAACCTGAACACAACCATTACAGATTTAAGTAAATGGGCCATTAATTATTACACAAAAAGAATAGGTAACGAAGCTATCTTTACTAAAATGCAAACCTTAAGGCACTTAAATAATGGGGAAACCTATGGCTATGCCAATGGGTTATTTGTCAACACCTACAAGGGATTCAAACGAATAGAACATAGTGGCCAAGATGCAAGTTATCAGGCGTATTTGGCTACTTTTCCAGAATTGGACTTAAGCTTGATTTTCACAAATACCAATGGAGAAGTCAATGGTGCTAGAATGGTGTATGATATCATGGATATTTGTCTAGAACCTTATCTTAAGAATAAACAATCAAATTCATCAAAAACAACGTTATTTAACCACAAAAACCGTATTGAGAAAACAACTAAATATTTAAAGCAATTTGAAGGGTATTATTGGGATGAAAAGGATAAATATTCACGCCACATTAAAGTTGAAAATGACACCTTATACTATGTAAGAAGTGTCATGAATAAATCGGCGCTGATTCCTGTTGGAGAAAATGAGTTTGAAATGGCGTTAGATGAATATGTATCTGTCTCGTTCAACGCCAATCAAATGATTGTAACTTTAGATGATGGCTATCAGATTATTTCAGAAAAATATAGTCCAGCAAATTATAACGCAACAACACTTGATGAATTCATAGGAAGATACTACAGTTCTGAATTAAATGCCTATTACTCGTTTTACATTGAAGAAGGTCAGTTAGTAGCAAAACACACAAGACTTGGGGATTTTCCGTTAAAAGCCATCAAAAACGACTATTTCATTGGTAATAAAGGCTCGTTTTTAAAAGTAGTCTTTGTAAGAAACTCGTTCCATAAAGTCATTGGTTTTGAAGTATCCAGTAGTAGGGCTAAAAATGTATTGTTCACAAAAATGAAATTATGAAAGCTTTATACAGCACATTACTATTCTTGATCTTCCTTTTGTTTTCTTGTAAAAAAGAAGATCCATCAAATTTAAGGTTTTTAGATACAAATAATCCAATAGATACTCCTTTGGTATTTGGAGAAGGAATTATCTCGACTAATAGCTACGAGTTTGCAATCACATTTAGTCCTGAAATGGATGAACTTTATTTTACACGAAGAAAACCAGGAGAAGACAACAAAATATATACCATGAAATTGATTGATGGGAAGTGGCCTAATCCAGAACCTGCATTTTTTACGGCATCTGAAGGCTGGGATTTTGAGCCTCATATTAGTCCTAAAGGAGATAAGCTATATTTTGGAAGTACACGACCGCTACCCAACTCTTTAAAATCAAATGGACTTCACCAATGGTATAGCAAGAAAACCCAGAATGGGTGGAGTAACCCGGTTCCGTTAGAACCTCCATTTATGGATAAATCCATCATCATGTATTTAACCTCGTCAGAAAATGGAAACCTATATTTCACGACTGGAGAAAAAGGAGACAAGCCCGAAGATTGGTTGATTTACAACTCGATCGAAGAAAAAGGTCAATACAAAAGCATTGATAGAATGGAGAACAAAATAAATGGCTCTGGAAAATGGGTCGCCCATTCCTATATCGCTCCCGATGAAAGCTATATGATATATGACTTTAAAAGTGATTCAGGTTATGGCGAAAGTGATTTGTACATCAGTTTTAACCAAAATGGATCATGGACTAAACCACAGAATCTAGGGCCTAAAATAAACACCGATAAAAGTGAAATGGCGGCAAGTGTATCACCCGATGGCCAGTATTTATTTTTCCATAGAGGAGGCAACGATACAGGTAATATTTATTGGGTGAATTTTGAACCTATAATAGAACATTTAATAAAAAATATTAACTGTAACTAAGACTCTATATATTAACAATTTAAGAATGAGCTAATGGACAAAGCAAAACTATTTCTACTATCTATCCTTACTTTTATTTCATGTAAGTCCAACAAAGGTATAATTTCTGTAAAAAATGGGTTGATTATTGAAAATGCGAGAATTATTTCTCCAGAAAATCAAAGTTTATCTCCAGAAAATTACATAGTACTTGATGGAGATGATATCATATTTATCGGTGAAGTTAAGCCTAATTTAAAAGGACCCTTTAAAACAATAGATGCAAAAGGGAAATACATTATTCCTGGACTTATCGATAGTCATGTTCATGTAACTGGAACCGATGCCTTATCAGAAAAAGAGGAACTAGAAAATCCTGAGATTGTAAAAAGATTTAGAGAACAACTTCCAAAAAGCTATTTGTATTTTGGTTATACCACGATAATTGATTTGGGAACGGCAAAACCTGAAAGATTATCTGAGTTTAATAATGCTGACATTAAACCAGATTTGTATTATGTTGGTGGAGGTGCCGTTATAGGAAATGGTTACGGACTTTCAAACTGGAATGATGATATTCCAAACTTTATTTATCAAGAAAACGAAACCTATCCAATTCCCAAGAAATACAAAAAAGAAAATCATACACCCAAAGCTGTAGTTGAAAGATTAGTAAAATCTGGTGCTATTGCTGTAAAAACCTATTACGAGCCAGGTTTTGACCCAATGCAAGCGCCTTTGCCAACACCTTCAAAAGCACTTATGGAAGAGCTGAAATCTGAAGCACACAAGAAAAATTTGATATTAGTAGTACACGGCAATTCTTTAGAAGCACATGATTTTTTAGGAAATGCAAAGGTTGATATTATAGCTCATGGGCTTTGGAATTGGGGGAATTATAGTTTAGATAACAACAATAAAATTCCTCAAGCAATCAAAAAAACATTAGATACTGAAATTGAAAATAATGTTAAGTATATGCCAACGTTACAAGTTATTAACGGGCTTAAAGCACTCACAAATGCAGAATTTTTAGATAATACTGAGTTGGAAAACGTACTACCAAAACAATTAAAAGACTATTATAAAGCAAATGCAGATACAATGTATACCAATATCTTTGGCGATGCTCCGAAAGCTATAATTATCAGGAATTTTAACCGACTATCAAATCAGGGAAAAATTAATCTAAAATATATGTATGACCATGGTGGTGTAATTTTATTTGGGTCAGATACACCATCTTCCCCAACATACGGAAATCCACCTGGCTATAATGGTTATTTAGAAATGATAGAAATGGAAAGTGCAGGAATCCCATTACATCAAATATTAGCATCTGCAACCATTGAAAATGCAAAGGCATTTAAACTTGAAAAGCTATATGGTACTGTTGAAAAGGGGAAAAAGGCTAATCTATTGATATTAAACAAAAACCCACTGCAGGATATTACTGCCTATAATGATATTTTACAAGTAATCATTCAAGGAAAAATAATGAATCGAAACACGCTTTCAGCAAGAGAAATTATAGAGTAACAATTCATGAAAAATTAAAGCAATGATATTTAGAAAAGAAACAACCAACAACATATTGAGCATTGTTGAAATGATAGCAGATGATGAATTAGGAAAAGTAAGAGAAGATTTTAAGAAACTATTGGCAAGAGCACTTTAGAATAATCTATTATTTCTCATGCATGAGTTTTGCATGGCTTCATATTTTTAATTTTGAAATGAACCTGACCAATATTTTATGGTTACCTATATTAACCTTACCCCAATTATTCAGTGCAACTATTGCTGGATACACACGAGTTGCTTTTTTGATTTCAATACCCTCTTCTTGTGCATATGTCAACAAACATGCTATTCCTCTCCTTGACGTTTTTGCCTCTTGACTAATTGTGTAAATAAATAGAAAATTCTAAGCTTCCTATCTTTTAATTATTTATAAAAAAAGGATTTACAGGTTTATTTACCTATTTCGAATACCTGACCTAGTTTGTGCAAGTTACTTCCCGATACAATATTTAACTACTCCCATATTTAGTGGTGTTATAATGTTCGGGCAACAAATAGGATACAAAAAACACATAAAAAGAGTAACTAAAGAGTAATCATTAATAAATTCGTTTACGAATATAGCATAAAAAAACCGC
>JASBSA010000036.1 GCA_030149175.1 Winogradskyella sp.
CAAACTCCGCCAGTTGCTTGGCAAAATATGAATATTGACCAATTAAAAGTGGCAATTTATAACTATACAAAAGATGTTGTACAACAGTTAAAATCTCAAAATACATTACCAGACATTGTACAAATTGGCAATGAAACAGACAGTGGATTTTTATGGGATTTTGGCAGAGTTTGGGGTAGTTTTAACAATAATTGGGGTAATTATACAGACCTAGTATCTGAAGCTATACGCGCTGTAAGAGATGCTGATACCGAAGGTAAAATTCGTATTATGCTACACCACTCTAGTGTAGAAAATGCTATATTTTTCTTTAACGAACTACAACCTTACAATATTGATTTTGATATCATTGGTTTATCTTATTACCCTCAATTTCAAATTAAAGATTTAGATCTCGTAGCTTCAAAGTTAAATGAACTAGCCAACACCTTCAATAAGGATCTTTTAATGGTAGAAGTTGCTTATCCTTTTACGTTACAGTGGAATGATAACCAAACAAATTACATTGGCAGTTTGGATCAGACATTAATTGAATTTTCACCCACTCCACAAGGGCAAAAAGCTTACTTTGAATGGTTGATACAAACCATAAAAAACATACCCAATAACCATGGTATCGGATTTTGTTATTGGGCACCAGATTGGGTGGCTTTTGATGGCAACGAAGCCACCTCTACAAATGGCACATCATGGGAAAATCAATGTCTGTTTGATTTTGAATTAAAAGCCCTACCTGCTTTAGACACATTTAACCTTAATTAACTAGTTATCAAATAATTAAACTAAAAATGTATTTCATCGATAAAACAGTCGTTTTCCTATGATTTTTGCCGTTAATCGATACATCATTTTTTTTATGAATTTCATCTGTCATTTCATCTAATTTATTAGCATTAAATCCTAATTATTAGCGTATTTAAGCACATTATGGCATTTTTGGTAGGCTATTAACTAATGTCCCAAACATTAAATGAGGCTTTATAATCGAACATTAACCGCGTTGTTATTGTTTAGCGTTGACTTACTTTTTATATCCTTCAATAAAAGTTACGTAAACCAAAACATAACACTTCGTCTATCAACCGCTAAATGATGAAGCAGTTAATGACATTAACTGTTTGTCTTCTAACTTTCATTGGGTTTTCTCAAAATGAAAGAATAGATGACCTTACGGTAAAGTTAGCCTATCAAGAGGCTGATTCTACCAAGGTTGATTTGTCATTAATGCTCATTGATCAATTATATGCTGTTGAAGATTATGATAAAGCCCTGCTCTACGTAAATCAAACAGCTAAACTTTCAGAAAAATTAAATTATACAAAAGGTCTAGCGGAAAGCACCTACTACAGAGCACTGATCTACACCCAACGTAACGACTATTTTAACGCTATAGATAACTACGATAAATCCAGAAAGTATTATCTGCAAATAAGCGATACTTTAGGCGTCGCAAAAGTGAGTAACAGTATTGGGCTTATAGAAATAAAGCGTGGCAATTATTCGGTTGGACTTCAAAACTCGCTTTCTGCTATTGATATTTTTGAAAAACAAAATCTTTTTGACGAACTCAGTACAGCATACAACAATTTGGCAGAGGCTTACTTTAAAACAAACCAAATTGACAAAGCCATAGATTTTAACTTTAAGGCACTCGACGTTAGAAAAAAAATAGACGATCGTGCTGGTATTATTTCTTCTACAAAAAACATAGCAGATCTTTATGCTCTAAGAAAAGAGCATCGCAAAGCTATTGAGTACTATGAGAACGTACTAGAAATGCTAAACCCTACCAAAGACCAAAGCTTACGTGGTGAAATACTGCCAAAATTAGGTAACCAGTATTTAGAATTTAAAGAATACGACAAAGCTTCAGAATATTTGGTAGAAGGTCTTAAATACAATAGGAAACAGAACAACCAAGAAGGAATATTATTAGCTTTAAATGCCATCGGTAACCTAAATCTTCAAAAGCAGAAAGTGAAGCTAGCCGAAATTCAACTTAATGAAGCATACGGCATTGCGCAAAAGTTAGATAATAAATCTGCCCTCTTAGAGAATTACAAACTTCATATTGCCTTAGATTCTACACGTGGTTACTTTCAGAATGCTTTTTTCTGGCAAAATAAATATTATGATCTAAAAGATGAATTATCAAAAGTAGATCAACCTGTTTTTCCTGTTAGTACCGAACCTTTAGACCTCATCAATTCTAATCCTATTGAAGAAGAAATAGACAATTTTGAAGACGAAGAAAACAGTAATAAAATAATAAAAACTTGGTTACAGAACCCTTTAGTTTTATATGGCGCTCTTGCCGCAACTGCTATTCTGCTTACATTATTATTACTTAATTATTTAAAAAGCAAAACATACCGAAACACTATTGTTGAGCAGAAAGAATTACTAAAACAAGAACAAGAACGAAGTGAAGCAATTTTAGAACAAACCCATCATCTCGAAGAGGTTAATCAAGTTAAAGATAAATTGTTCTCCATAGTTTCTCATGATTTAAAAGACTCCATTTCATCTATTAAAGCCTTTTTAGACTTATTAAAAGAAGACAGTATTTCTAAAGAAGAGTTTAGGGAATTAATCCCAGAGCTAAGTGAAAACGCCAATAATGCATCTTCGCTTTTGTTCAATTTATTGAACTGGTCTAAATCGCAGATGCAAAACTTAGAACCAAACCCTGAGTTATTTAATATTCAGGATGTTTTTCACACTAAAATGGCATTAGTTGAGCAAAAAGTTGAAGATAAGCGAATAGTTCTTATTGACGAATCGCAACGTGACTTTGCATACGCTGATAAAAGCATGATGGAAATTGTAATTCAGAATTTAATTACCAATGCAGTTAAGTTCAGTAGAACTGGTGATGTCATTACAGTATCTAACCAAGATGTTAATGGCAAAGTGCTAATCTGCGTTGAGGATACAGGTGTTGGTATTTCTGAAGAAAACATCAAAAAGCTTTTCAACGCCAACAAGAACTTTACAACCGTAGGCACCAAGAATGAAAAAGGCACGGGTCTTGGACTAACCATTGCCAAAGATTTAGTAGAACTGAACAATGGACGTATTTGGGTAGAGAGTACCGTAAATGTTGGCAGTAAGTTCTTTATAGAACTCCCTAAGTCAGCACCAAAAGCCTAACTTATTTCATATCTTTGAGCTTTAACATCTTTCTTTTATGAAACGTATCCTCCCTATACTTTTAATCTTTGTTCTAGTTTTCAATTGTAAAAACACTGAAAAAACTACATTAACCGAAGAAAACAAAGAAGCTGAAGGACTTGATGAACTTTTTACGTTGATGCAAGGTTCTTTTAATTCTGAAGTGCAATCACAAGTAGATTCTTCCTACTACAATATTTCGTTACACATGTATCCTATCTGGGAAGATAAAGGTAACTTTCTTTACGTAGAACAAGCCTTAAATAGTATACAGAACAAGCCTTATCGCCAACGCATTTATGAAGTCGTACAACTGAACGATAGTACTTTTAGCTCTGCAGTTTATACATTAGATGTAGATTCGATTTGGACTGGGAAGTGGAAAACACCAAAAGCCTTTGATTCTATTTCAATAAAAGATATTGCACTTAAGGAAGGCTGTGAAGTTATATTGAAACGCATTTCCGCAAATCACTATATAGGAAAAACAGGTGATACAACTTGTGTAAGTACCATGCGTGGTGCTTCTTTTGCTAGAAGCGAAGTAGAGATACTTGAAGACAAAATATTATCTTGGGACAGAGGTTTTGATGCTGAAGGTAACTACGTTTGGGGCGCAGAAAAAGGGCCTTATATTTTTAATAAATTAGATTAAAAGAATTTCTGGCTTTTAAATTCCGAAACTAGCCGAATAAAAAGAATAAGCTACTACACGTTCTTTGGCAAAAATACCTCAGCCATCATACAACGTGCGCTTCCGCCGCCACAAGTTTCAATGGTTTCTAACGAGCTTGAGATAATAGGACAATGTTTTTCAATTTTATTGACTTGGTCTTTTGTTAGGCTTTTATAAGCAGCATCACTCATTATTAAGTAACGTTGATCATTATCTCCACGGAGTTGCAACATGTTACCAGCAAATTGATGCATTTGTGCTTC
>JASBSA010000048.1 GCA_030149175.1 Winogradskyella sp.
TTGCCATTTTCGTCGGTACCTACAAAATAGATTTTAGATCCTTTATCCCAATTACCTTCATAAGTTGAGGTTGGATTAAATTCAGCTGTCCATTGCTCATATGTTTTAATATTATCAATGCCTAGCATGGTATTGTAAACCTTTTTAGAAGATGAGTTAATTTCTATTTTGAATTGTAATTTTTTCATGATTTCTAAATTGATTAAATGTTTAGACTAGTTTATTTGTTTTCAATTTCGTTTTCAATTATTGCAAGTAGTTTAGTTATTCTTTCTCGTAGTGTTTGAGATTGAATATTTGTCATTTGGTTAAATGTTATAACCATACTAACAATACCCTCTAGCTCAATATCTGTGAGGATTTTCTGCAAATCCAATTCCTTTTTAGTAGGGTTAATGTTAAACTTATAGTTGTACTTTTTATCTAATGCTTCAGTCGGTGTGTATCCATCTTTCCAAAGAGCATCATTAACATTTCTTACAACACCTAGTCTAGTGACACAGGGAACAAGTATTTCTGATCTAAATTTTTGATATTGCAATTCAAGCTCTTGTACTTGAAACACTTCTGAAGACCAATTTGATAAGAGTTCAACTAACTCTTGATTTTGAATAAGTCTCAATTTTTCTGAACCAATAATGTCGTTTACAATTGGGTCAAATGTTGGATCTCTGATGATTATCCAAATGGATTTATAAAAATCGTCAATATTTATAGATTGCGGATTATCAATTTGATTTAATAAAAGATTAGAGGCTACTAATGCTTCATTTCTCATAAGAATTTTCTCATCTAGTTGAGCGAGATTACTTTTATATTCTCTATGTAATTGCTTTAAGATTAATTGTTCTCTGGCTTTATCTTTTCGTTTTTCATTCCAATTATTAATGCTCAATGCGATTAGGATACCAATAACAACAAGTACAATCTCACCAAAGGCATAAATTAAGTACTTACTGAATTTATTTTCAGAGAGTAATTGCTGACGGATTTTACGGAAGAATTTAATCATTGGTTAGCGGTTGGTTCAATAAGGATGTTCTACGGATTAGTTGTGGTTTTCCGTATGTGGTTTAAAGATAGGTAATTACAATGATATTGGCACAAAGTGCAAACTGGTGAAGCGGTTTTTAGGGAATTTTAGCAGTAATAAAGTATAGTCGATGTTACCTACAGTTATTTATTCCGTTCTATAGCGAAAATTAAAGTCGAATTCGGCATTACTTTAATTGATTTTCGGACTTTACTTTTATGGTTGTTCTTTAATTCAATTTCTTTAGTTACTTGAATAATCAGATATTCAGCACTTTTTTCCGATTTATAAGAGTATTCAAGTCCATTTATTATTAGGTCACAAGCTCCGTCAATTAATGATAATTCGTAAAACTCTCCCTTAAATTCAATTCCGAACGAGTTAGCAGAACCGTAAGTCTGATATTCAATTTTTGTTTTTCCACTAGTTGTTTTTCCAATGTATTTTTTATAACTCAAATCATAAACTTCGTCTTCATCCTTTTCAATTTTCAGTTTTGCATAACTACCCTGAAAATCCAAAAGTGATTCTATACCATCAGAATCATTTATGATTAGAACTCCGTTTACTGTTCCGCTGAAGTTTCCAGATTCTAAATCTTGAAAAACAGATTCAAATCCGTTTCCGTCAATTGCGTATTCCGAATACTGTTGTCCAAAACATTGTAAAGAGACAAAAACTAAAAGAGATGTAAGTAATATTCGTGATTGTGTCATGATTGTAGGTAACGTGTTCTTGTATAGCTCGTGGTGTGGTTTAGCACTTAATTTTGCAATCCTGCCTGTCGGCAGGTACGCTCTAAACTTAAAATCCGCGATGATTTTCAGAAGTAGGCGAGAACAAGCAATTACTTATAGCCATTGTTGGCACTAGTTTTTAATTATTAAAATCAACAGTATAATTCAAGGTTGTTCCTGCCTCGACAAATAGTGTTTCGTTTTCTGTTGTTGTTATATCATTAATTTTACGCACAATTTCTATAATTATTTCTTGATTTCCGGCAACTTCTAATACTTGATTACTTTCAAATTCACTTGTCCAACCTCTTATTTGTCCATCTATGGATTGTGAAAAACCAGTTGGTCTTGGATAGTCGAAATTTGTCCAAAATCGGTCACTACCTTGTATATCGTCAAGATTTAATAAAGTCAAATTCACAAAAGCTTTCTTTACAACATTGTGATTCCACACAACCAAGGTATCCCGAACAGATGGAATTGAAGGCATTCCATTCAAGTCTGAACGAAGAAATTCACTTTCATTCAGTCTCTCAAAACTCATTCTATGTATTCCGCTTTCCAACTCATCGTCACGCATAAAGAAACTTATACTAAAGTCTCCATTTGAGTCAGTTCTTGTAGTCGCCTTTGTTCTAACAGTTCCGAATCCAGAGCTTGTATTGTCCCAAACAACAGTAATTTTCCGATTTGCTATTGGTGTAGTTCCATCGTCAGTCATCAATTTTCCTACTATTTCAGTACAATCTGCTTCACAGTTTTGACTTATTAAATCATCTTCCTTTTCGCAACTTTGAAACGCAAAAGCAATTATTATCAATATTACTAAACTCTTTTTCATAGATGTTTTTCAAATTAGTGCCAACAATTGTATATAGATATTAACTATATCCTATATGTTTATTGTTACAATTTACATAAAATAAAAACCACTAATTAAGTTATTAGTGGTTTTTTATACATATTGTTTGTGTCTTTTAATTATGGAGTAGAAGCTACCACACCAAGCGTATAGAGTTGCTCCATTGTTGGGCTTTCGCTACCGCCTTCTGGTTCTAAGGTTATACCAAAAGCTTGACTTTCGTTTGCATTGGCAATGGCAAATATTTTGTTGTCGTCTGTATTAAAGTCGTCAATAGTACCTAAGCTCGTTGGTGTTAATGGGTTTAGCGTTAAAGACCACACTTGCCATACTTTACCTTCTGGTGCGTTTGGCAGACCTTCACCATCTAGGTAAATGGTATTGTCGGCTTTGTTCCAATATACTTTGGCGTAGGTAGAAGCGTAGTCCCCTTGGCCACCTAAAGGTACTGCAATAATATCCTTGTCTCTTATGGCATCTAGTAGATTTTTAGTAGCTGCAAGATCGCCTCTAGCTTCTTCAATTTGTATTTCGAGATATTGTTTTTCGGTAGAAACGGTTTGTAGCTCTTCTTCAACCTTGTTCTTATTGTTAAGTGTCCATAATAAACCACCAGCGAGTAAAACAGAAGCGGCCCAACCTGTGTAGGAAATCCAACTAGGTTTTCTTGGTTTAAGATCTACAACTTTTGTATTTGTATCTTTTAATTTGTCTTTAAATGATTCAAAATCAATAGAGTGTGGTGATACGGCAGCTGTTAATTTTACAATAGCTGCTTCTATTTCTAGAACTTCTTGTAATATTTCAGGGTGTTGCTGCATCAGTTCATATACGTCCTGATTTTCTTTTTCAGAAAGTTTACCAGCCACGTATAGCTCTAAAATACCCGATTCTATGTATGCGTTTATATCCATATTACAATACCATATCCCTTAATTGCTGAATACAGTTTCTATTTCTTGTTTTTATTGTGCCAATAGGCATGTCTAATTCTTCTGAGGCTTCTTTTTGTGTAAACCCTTTAAAATACAATAGCTCTATAACTTCTTTGCATTTTTTGCCAAGATTGGTCACAAACTTTTTAATTCCGATAGCATCTGTGCTGTTATCTAAATTATCATTGCTTCTTATTATATCTACGAAATAATCTGAGTTGAGGTTTTTCTTAGACTGTTTAAAGGCTTTAGAACGAGTTACATCTATAGCTGCATTGCGAGCTATATTTAATATCCACGTAAAGAAACGTCCTTTCTTTGAAGAATAGGTATCCGCCTTGTGCCATGCCTTTATAAAGACATCTTGCATAATTTCGTCAGCAATGTCAGCATCTTTTACAATATTGTAAACTACACCATGTATACTATCGCTATACATATCGTATAGTTTTTTGAACGCAACTTGGTTTTTAGATTGAAACTGCTGTACTAATGTTTCTAATTCGGTCATACGCGACTTGCTTAGAATTTTTGCAGACAAGGGGAAGTATTAGTACTGCAATAGCTCTAGCTATTTTTTTAGTTAGTGTTTATTTTATAATTTACTCTATAATGGCACCACAGCTTACTCTGCTACCAGCTGCTCCAGATGGCTGAGATGTAAAGTCGTCTGTACCTTGGTGTACTATTATGGCTTTACCAATAATGTTTTTTGTTGGATCTTCACAGGTTAAGCACCATTCACTTGTGGTAAATTCAATTTCTCCTTTACCATCGGCACCTACCTTAAAGTTACCAATATCTCCTTTGTGATACCCTGTTTCGGCTCCCCATTTACCATGAGGTTGTGCTGTAGGATTCCAATGACCACCAGTGGATTTTCCATCAGGTGAAGAGCAATCGGCAGATTCGTGAATGTGAATAGCATGCTCACCTTCATCTAAACCAGATAGATAAGCCATCATGGTAACCTGACCATTTTCCTCAACAAACTTTATGGTTCCTGTAGCATTAGACCCGCTTTTAGGGTCTAATTTAATCTTCATTTCAGTTTTTGTTACAACAGGTTCAACCGTTTTCTCTACTTCAGTCTCAACGGTTTCTTCAGTTTCTTTTTTATTGTCTTTACATGCTGTTGCGAAAACCACAGCTAGTGCAAATACGCTAAGTTTAAGATATTTCATAGTTGTTTATAGTTTTTAGTAAAGTTAAGGATATAAGACTACCAATGCAAATAGAGTAACATTAATCTTTAAATTAAAGGAAAAAGAGTGATCTTTAATAGTATAACTTCATCTTTTAATAGTCTTTTTTTTGGCTCACATTTCAACTGTAAACTCATTTAGTATTTGCATTGAGTTGTTAATTAAATTCTTACATGACAAAAATCATATTTTATACAGTTGCTTACGAGTAATTTTGATTTTAGATAAAAGTTGATATGTGTCAAAAGTTAGTAAATAAATACAATGTGGCAGGTCCACGTTACACCAGCTATCCTACGGTGCCGTATTGGGATGCAGAAACATTTTCATTAAAACAATGGAAACAGGTTTTAAAGCAATCCTTTGAAGAATCTAATACAGAAGAAGGGATAAGCTTGTACTTGCACCTGCCATTTTGTGAAAGTCTTTGCACATTTTGTGGATGCCATAAACGTGTTACCAAAAGACATGAGGTAGAATTACCATACATAAAAGCGGTATTAAAAGAGTGGCAATTGTACAGAGAACTGCTGGGAGCAAAACCAAAAATAAAAGAGCTCCATATTGGAGGTGGTACACCAACATTTTTCTCGCCAGAGAATTTAACATTTTTGATTTCTGAATTACTTAGAGTATCAGACCTTGCAGATGATTATGAATTTTCTTTTGAAGGTCATCCAAATAACACTACTCGAGCTCATTTGCAAGCACTGTACGATATAGGGTTTAGACGTGTGAGTTTTGGTGTCCAGGATTATAATCTCAAAGTTCAGAAGGCCATAAACCGCATTCAGCCTTTTGAAAACGTAAAGCGTGCTACAGAAACAGCAAGAACAATTGGTTATACTTCTGTAGGGCACGATATCATTTTTGGCCTACCGTTTCAAACTGAAGCAGATGTTGTAGAAACCATAAGAAAAACCGAAGCTTTAATGCCAGATCGTATTGCGTTTTACAGCTATGCACATGTGCCTTGGATTAAAGGTAATGGACAACGTGGTTTTAAAGACGAAGATTTACCAACTGCTGAGTCTAAGCGTAAACAGTACGAAACAGGAAAATCGCTTTTAGAGAAAGTGGGCTATACCGAAATAGGTATGGATCATTTTGCGCTAAAAACAGATGGATTGTACAAGGCCATGCGAAACGAAAGGATGCATCGGAATTTCATGGGTTATACGGCTTCAAAAACACAAGTTATGATTGGTTTGGGTGTCTCTTCCATAAGTGATAGTTGGTATGGTTTTGCCCAGAATGTAAAGTCCATAGAAGAATATTACAGTTTATTGGAAAATGATATTATCCCTGTTTACAGAGGACATATTTTAAGCGAAGAAGACTTAAAGATTAGAAAGCATATTCTCAACCTAATGTGTCATTTTAAAACCTCTTGGATACAACCAGAAGAGGTATTTGATGAATTACCAGAAGTGCTTATAAAACTAAAAGAACTAGAACTAGACGGTTTAATTGAATTTGAAAGAAAGCAGATGACCGTAACTGAAAAAGGGAAACCTTTTATAAGAAATGTTTGTATGGCCTTTGATTTGCTGTTACAACGCAAAAGGCCAGATACCCAACTATTTTCAATGACCATTTAAACACTAACACCATGAAAAAAATAATTGTACCCATAGATTTCTCAGAGCATTCAGAATTTGCTTTGGAAGCGGCAGCTAACTTAGCTCAAAAGTATGGCTCTGAACTTATCGTATTACATATGTTAGAGCTGTCTAATGCTATTTTAACAGCCAACGGCAATTCTATTAATGAAGAAGCTGTCTTTTATTTAAAATTAGCAGAGCAGAAGTTTGATGCTTTTTTGGATAGACCGTACTTAGAAGGT
Source organism: Winogradskyella sp. (assembly GCA_030149175.1). Taxonomy (GTDB): domain Bacteria; phylum Bacteroidota; class Bacteroidia; order Flavobacteriales; family Flavobacteriaceae; genus Winogradskyella. The sequence goes on from JASBSA010000048.1 coordinate 6,619, forward strand.
ATTAAAATCACACCAATAGTTAAACATTTTAAGGTTTGGAGTGAGGTAAACGATGTGGCTAATGAGCACCATGCCAATCTCATTGTTATGGGTTCTCACGGTGCCAGTGGAGTAAAAGAAGTACTTGTTGGTTCTAATACCGAAAAAGTAGTACGCCATGCAGATATACCTGTATTAGTGATAAAACATAACCCAATATTATTAGATTTTGAAAACGGTGTATTTGCAAGCGATTTTACAGACGAAGCTATTACACCTTACCTCAATGCAAGAAAAACCTTTGAAAAAATAGGAGCTAAGATGCATCTCGTTTATGTCAACTCACCAGATGGTAATTTTAGGAGTTCTACAGAAATAGATAAACGTATTTCATTGTTCCTTAAAAAGGCTGATGGTGATTTAGATAATCTTGAAAACGTACACGTGGTTTCAGATTATTCTATTGAAAAAGGTATTTTGAATTTTGCAAATATGATAGGAGCGGATCTTATAGCTGTAGCAACACATGGAAGAAAAGGTTTGGCACATTTCTTTGAAGGAAGTATTTCAGAAGATATTGCCAATCATTCCACCTTACCGGTTATGACCTTTAAAATATAGTTCTTGATGTTTATTAGTTAGTGTTATTAATATCAAGTTAAAACGCCAAAGACGAGGGCTTTGGCGTTTTTTTATGCGTTTGTTTTTCGATAAAATTAAAAACGATATCCTATTCTCAGGTGTAGGTTAACAGCCACACCATTTTCATCTTCAAAGAGAAAAACATTATCTTTTTTAAATAAGTGGTAATAGCCTATACCGATACCTGTTTCGTACGTAAAATGTTTACCAACATTGCGACGAATTCCCCAAGTTGGTATAATAGTAATGTCAGAAATGAAGACGGTATTTGCAGGTAAAGATCCTAAAACCAAATCTGGATGATATGTGGTTTTTATAGATACAAAGTTACCACTATTACCGTCAATACGTCTCTTTTTTGTCACTCTTTTATTGAGGTTGTAATACCATCTAGGTTCTAAAGTTAGTGCAGGTACCATGATAAGGTTCCTCGAACCAATAAAATTTTCACCAAAAATGGCTGCGTCTAGGCCAAACTCACTTCTAAGTGCTATGGAGTTAGATAGCTTAGGTTCATTGTGTGCCCAAACCCCAAGAAAACCAGTCTGAATCCCAAACGTAGACTTCTCTACACTTGCATCTTGAGCTGATATTCTAAACAGTAAAAAGGTGAGGGTTAGGGCAAAGACTAATTGCTTCATATTTATTAGAGATAGATAATTGACAATGCAATAATACCAAAAAAGTCAATTAAAATAATCTGGTGATTTTTTGATTTTTTTAGTGACAGTCTATAGCGCTAGTTGCCATTTCAACGACAGGTGCAGGAGAGATGTAAGGAATACCTAAACCCAAACCTCTAAGAATGAATAAAACGCCTATAATGACCACAAAAACTGGGATAGCCTTTTGTATGCGTTGTTTAATGGTTTGATTTAAAAACTTACCTAAATAAATAGCAGACGTCATTAAAGGAATAGTACCTAAACCAAATAAAATCATGTAGAAACTGCCTTGTAACAAACTACCTGTTGCTACTGCACCAAAAACAGCCATATAGACTAAACCGCATGGCAAAAATCCATTAAGAAAGCCGATGGTTAAGAAGGTATCAGATGTTTTTTTCTTTAAAGCTTGTCCGAGATTAGACTTTACTTTTGAAACAACTTTGTTTAAAGGTTTAGATAAGTTATACTTAGCAAAAGTCTTATAGGGCATAAGTACAACAACTATCATTATTATACCAATAGCTATAGAGAGTTGTTGCTGCACTCCAAAAAGATTGAGACTTTTGCCAACCAGTCCAAAAACCAAACCGATAAGGCTATATGCTAATAACCTGCCAATATGGTAAATACCGATTTGAGATACTTTTTTAAATGAATTAGAACGATCTACCGGCAACATAAAGGCTATTGGCCCACACATACCAACGCAGTGCAAACTACCCAATAGACCCAATATAAATGCCGAGTATAGCATGTTAATAATTTATAGCTTCCTTATAGAGGTATGACTCATCATTGTAAGTCCAATCTATATTAATGTTCCAGCGACCATCTAACAACTTGTTGTCAGGTATGAGCAAATTGTGATCAGATAATGAAATAGGAATTTCAAAATCTAACTTTTTGTTAGATGGTCTGTATAGGAACACTGTACCTTTAATCTTTTTTACTTCTAATTCTTTTGGAAACTCAACAAGAATACCGTTTTCGGTCTTTTTCCAATTGACATTGGTTTTTAAAGCTTTGGCATTTTTTTCTTTATCAATATCAGACTGAAATTTTAGCTCTTTTTGATAGTAATCTTCTACCACCAAATCATGATCGTACTTATCATTTGTTGCCATGCTAATCACAAAATACATGATGAAGCCGATGAAGCCCACAAAAGCTATTACGATGGCTGTTCCCCAATTTACTTTCATAACTATTTTATTTTTGTCATCCTGAACTTATTTCAAGATTTAATTATAACTTCTAGGGCCTAAAAACGACACCGAAGTTGTTTCTATTAACTTGTCACTACTGTAAACATCAATGGTCAATGTGTTTTTATCACCAGAAAGATCGCTCTGTTTCAACTCTATAAATAAAGTCCCTTCTGCCAAACCATTCTCTTTAACCGTAAAAGTGTCGCTTGTAGAGACTAATTTTATTTCACCATCAATACCTCGTAGTTTAAAGCTAACATTATCAATCGCTTCGGTTGTTTTGTTTACTAATTTATAGGTGTAAACATTACTGATGATGTCATTGTCCTTGTGCTCGTACAACTGACCTGGTAACCTTAATACACGTGCTTCAACATCGTTTCTTAAAGCTAGCATTCCTAGTAACACACCAATAAGAATGACCAATACAGCAATATATCCTTTCATGCGAGCCGTAAGTTTAAAGGGCTCTTTTTTCTCTATATTGTCTTCACTTGCGTAGCGTATTAACCCTTTTGGCTTATCGATTTTTTCCATTATGGTATCGCACTCATCGATACAAGCGGTACAGTTTACACATTCTAATTGTGTGCCATTTCTTATGTCTATACCAGTAGGGCAGACGTGCACACATTGAAAACAGTCTATACAATCACCATGACCTAAGGCATCTCTATCTTCATTTTTTCTAAATTTTTTTCTGCCATTTTCACCCTCGCCACGTTTGTGGTCGTAGGCCACTACGATAGATTTATTATCCAAAAGTACACCTTGCAATCTGCCGTAAGGACAAGCTATAATACAAACCTGTTCTCTAAACCAAGCAAAAATAAAGTAGAAGACCCCTGTGAAAATCAATAAAGGAAACAAAGTGCCTAAATGTTCAGAAGGCCCTTCTTTAACATATCTTAAAAGTTTATCACCACCAATTAAATAGGCTAGGAAGATGTTGGCGATTAAAAATGAAATCACTAAAAAGATAAACCACTTTAATGTACGTTTTCTGATTTTTTCGGCATCCCATTTTTGTTTCTTAAGACGTATCTGTTTGTTGCGGTCTCCGTCGATCCAAAACTCAATGCGTCTAAAGACCATTTCCATAAAGATGGTTTGCGGACATATCCACCCACAGAAAATACGACCAAAACCAACCGTAAACAGAGTGATGAATACCACACCTATTATCATGGAAATAACAAACAAATGAAAATCTTGTGGCCAGAACGGAAAACCAAAGATGTTAAAACGCCTTTCTAAGACATTAAACATTAAGAATTGGTTACCATTAATTTTAATAAATGGCGCTGCAAAAAGAAAAGCTAATAGAAAATAGCTTACCAGCTTTCTCTTTTCCCAGTATGGTCCTGAAGGTTTTTTAGGAAAAATCCAATTACGTTTACCTTCTTCATCGATGGTACCTATTGAATCTCTAAAAACTTCGTTTTCTGGCGTTTCCATTTGGGTGTGTTTTTAGTATCGCTTAATTAGAGGCTACAGTTTGGGTTTCTTCAACAATCTCAGTAGCGTTTTCTTCTGTTTCATTTGATGAATCTTCAGAAGATGATTCTTCTGTTTCAGTTGCATCAGAAGTGTCTTCTGACTCATCTACCCAAATATCTCCCTCGGCTTCTTTAGGGTTAGCAGGTGTAGTACCTTGAAATTGTAATACATAACTAGCCACTTGAGCCATTTCAATTGGCTTTAGACTATTTTTCCAAGCAACCATACCTTTACCATCTCTACCACCTTCAGAAATTGTTCTAAAAACATTTTTTATACCACCACCAAGAATCCAATGTTCATCTGTTAGGTTAGGGCCAATACCACCACCGCCATCAGCCATGTGGCATGCTACACAGTTGACTTCAAAAATCTTTTTACCAGCATTTAAATCTGCAGCTTCGGTCAATACTTCAACAGTATTTACATCAACTAAGTTCTTAGCGGTCTTTTTATATTCCTCAATGGCTCTATTGGCTTCGGCATATTCAATTTCGTATTCATCAAATTGATCTTCTGCATTAAAAATATGATAACGTGCTAAATAAACCGCTGCGAATATAATAGTAGCATAAAACCCATAAAGCCACCATGGCGGAAGATTGTTGTCTAGTTCTTTAATTCCGTCGTAGTTATGATCTAGAATTATTTCAGCTTCCTCTTCAATAGGTTTACCTCCTCTAAGTTTTTTGTAAATATTCTGAATCCATAATGAGAATTTAGATGGTGCTCTTCGCTGAGCATCGTATCTGGCTCTGCCTTCTTCATCTAAACTTTGGTATAGAATATTATCCATTGTACCTACAATACCTTCTATGGCGATTAAAAATAGCAGTACCAATAATAGGAACAAAAGGATGACTGGCTGTTCTATAAATGCTGGTTGATCACCAGAATCTACAAAGTATTCTATGAGTGCGGCAATGGCAAAAAACACCAATGGCACTCTAATATATGATGGAATTAAATTTCTCATGGTTGTGAATCGTTTTGGTTATCTAAAGGAATATTACTTACTGTGTTTATATAGTCTTTCTTAGCTGTAATCACCCAGAAAAATAGTGTTACAAAGAAGAGAAAGAATATTAAGAGCGATATCAAGGGATAGATTTCTATCCCTGTGATACTTTCCATATGATTTTTTACAAATTTTAGCATGACGATTAATTTTGTGCGGTTTCGTTAATGATCTCTTTCACTTTAATGTCGGTACCTAGACGTTGTAAGTACGCAATAAGTGCAACAATTTCACGGTTTCGCATTTCAACGAATTCTTCACCACCAGCTGCTTTATCTGCTTCATAAGATTTAGCAAAATCTGGATCTGTATAAAGATTTTTCTCTATTTGAGTACCTTGCTCTAGCATAGAGGCCTGAGCATTGGCAATATCTTCTTCTGAGTAAGGAACTCCAAGACTCACCATTGTTTCCATTTTCTTTTCGGTCATGGACTTGTCTAGTTTGGCTCCTTCGCCTACGATCAACCATTTATAAGCTGGCATAATAGAACCTGATGAGGTACTTTGTGGATCGTACATATGGTTAAAGTGCCAGTTGTCGTTGTATTTTCCACCAACTCTGTGTAAGTCTGGTCCTGTACGTTTACTTCCCCAAAGGAATGGGTGGTCGTAAACATATTCACCTGCTTTTGAATATTCACCGTAGCGCTCTACTTCGCTTCTAAACGGTCTTACCATTTGTGAGTGGCAACCCACACAACCTTCTCTAATATAGATATCTCTACCTTCAAGCTCTAATGGTGTATAAGGCTGGACACTACTTATTGTTGGTATATTAGATTCAACCACAATTGTTGGTATAATCTGTACAATACCACCAATTAAAATGGCAATTGTAGCATAGATAGTTAATAGTACAGGCTTACGCTCTAACCAAGTGTGCCATCCTTCGCCTGCAACACGTCTCTTGGATACACGTTTTAAAGCTGGTGCTTCAGCAAGTTCATCTGTAACTTTATTGTCAGATTTTGCAATAGTAACGATGATGTTATATACTAGAATTAGCATACCAGTGATGTAAAGTGTACCACCAATAGCACGCATCCAATACATTGGCATAATCTCTGTCACAGTTTCGAGGAAGTTACCATAAACTATACTACCATCTGGATTAAATTGTTTCCACATACTCGCTTGGGTAAATCCAGCAACATACATTGGTAAAGCGTACAAAATAATACCTAGTGTACCTACCCAGAAATGCAAATTAGCTAACCCAACTGAATGTAGTTTCGTTTTAAATAATCGTGGCACTAACCAGTAAATCATACCGAATGCTAAGAAACCATTCCAAGCTAATGCGCCTACGTGCACGTGAGCAATAATCCAGTCCGTAAAGTGTGCAATGGCATTTACGTTTTTAAGAGATAGCATAGGCCCTTCAAACGTTGCCATACCATAACCAGTAATCGCAACGACCATGAATTTTAAAACAGGGTCTGTACGTACTTTATCCCAAGCACCACGCAAGGTTAATAGACCATTAATCATACCACCCCAAGATGGTGCAATCAACATAACAGAGAATGCAACACCTAAATGTTGTGCCCATTCCGGTAAAGCAGTATATAATAAGTGGTGAGGACCTGCCCATATGTAAATGAATATTAAGGACCAGAAGTGAACAATAGATAGTCTATATGAATATACAGGTCTATTAGCTGCTTTAGGCACAAAATAGTACATTAATCCTAGGAAAGGGGTTGTTAAGAAAAATGCCACGGCATTATGTCCATACCACCACTGCACTAAGGCATCTTGTACGCCTGCATAAACTGAATAACTTTTAAAACCTGTTAAGCTTACAGGAAGCTCTAAACTATTAAAGATATGTAGTACAGCTACCGTAACAAACGTTGCGATGTAAAACCAAATGGCTACATACAAATGTCGCTGACGGCGTTTTAAGATTGTACCAATCATATTGACACCAAAAACTACCCATACCAATGCAATGGCAATATCAAATGGCCACTCTAATTCGGCATATTCCTTAGATGTTGTAATACCTAGTGGCAACGTAATTGCTGCACCAACAATAATTAATTGCCAACCCCAAAAGTTAATGTTGCTCAGCAAATCACTGAACATTCTAGCTTTTAGTAAACGTTGAAGTGAGTAATACACACCTGCAAAAATGGCATTACCTACAAAGGCAAAAATTACAGCATTGGTGTGTAATGGTCTTAATCGCCCAAAACTCAACCACGAAATACCATCGGTCATGTTAGGGAATAAAAACATAAAGGCTAGAATAAGCCCAACGAGCATCCCAACCACACCGAAGACTATGGTGGCGTAGAGGAACTTTTTAACGATTTTGTTATCGTAGTAAAATTGTTGCATTTCCATATGAAATAATTTAGTCAGATTCTATATTTATTGATTGTTTAGTTTTTTCTTTTACAAGTTCGTCTTCAAATAACATGCGTACTGAAGGTGTGTAGCTATCATCGTATTGACCAGACTTTACTGCCATTAAAAAGACGATAAAAAAAGCTACACCTACTATGACGCTTACCGTTAAAACTATATATATAACACTCATACCTATTTTGAAGTTATGGTTCAAATTTACTGTTGAACCTTTTTTTAAAACATGATATTTATCATGTCAGCTTATTTATATTTATTTCAAACTATTACTTTAATCTTCTACCAATAAAGTTGGTACATATAGTTGTAAATACTACAATACTGATAGAGCTCAAAGGCATTAATATTGCAGCTACAACAGGTGCTAACTGCCCTGTAACTGCAAAATACAATCCAATTACATTATATATAAATGATAGCACAAAGCTCCATTTAATTATTTTTATAGCTGATTTTGAAGCCATGACGTAACGATACAACTGTTTGAATTTAGTAGCATCTAAAATGGCATCACAAGCAGGTGAGAACACATTAACATCTTCCGAAATGGCAATGCCGACATTACTTTGTGCCAAGGCACCTGCATCATTGAGTCCATCACCAATCATTAATACTTTTGCACCTTCAGACTGATGAAATTTTATAAACTCTAATTTATCATCTGGTCTTTGATTGAATATTAGCTTTGTTTTACCTGGCAATAACTTTTTAAGATTTTCGCGTTCACCTTCATTATCTCCTGAGAGAATTACCAAATCAAAATGTTTTTTGAACTGATTAAAAAGTTTAGCTACTCCTTTTCTATAGCTATTATAAAAGGTGAATTTTCCTTTATAGACATCGTTGCTGCTTACGTGAACTGTAGTATTTAGATTAGAGGTTTGTTCAGCATTACCTACAAAACTTGCGGATCCAACTTTTAGGTTAATATTGTCATGTTTTGCTTCTATGCCTTTGCCAATGTGTTCTTCAAACCTATCTAGCGTAATGATATTGTGTTCATCAAGGATATTATAAAGTGTTCTACTCAATGGATGATTAGAGCCTCTCAAAGAGTTTTTTAAAACCAAACTTTCAGAGTCTGACAACGATATGCCTTCATATTCTGCATTGCTTTGCTTGTTTGATGTTATGGTTCCGGTCTTATCAAATATTACAGTATTGATATGTGCTAGCTGTTCTATAACGCTAGCATTCTTAACATAAAACTTTAATTTTCCAAAAATGCGAAGCAGATTGCCAAAAGTAAAAGGAGCGGACAATGCAATAGCACAAGGGCAAGCAATGATAAGAACTGCTGTAAACACATTCATGGCTTTACTGGTATCTGTAAATAACCAATATATTGTGGCAATTACAGCAATGGTTAGGATGGCAATGGTAAAGTGTTTACTAATGTTATTGGTAATATTGGTAAATCCATCTTCTTTATTCTTATTAAAGACATCATTACTCCATAATTGTGTAAGGTAACTTTGCTCTATTGATTTTAAAGCTTCGAGCTCTATAACTCCAGCTGTTTGTTTGCCACCTGCAAAAAGTTTGTCGCCAGATTGTTTTGTTACAGGCTGCGATTCGCCAGTAACAAAGCTATAGTCTATTTTTCCTTTACCATTGATTAAGATGCCATCAACTGGTATTAATTCTTCGTTTCTTATTAAAAGACGATCACCTTTTTCAATATCATAAACCTGAATGGCATTTTCGCTACCATCTTTTTCAATTTTAGTAATGGCAATAGGGAAGTAGCTTTTATAATCACGCTCAAATGATAGAAAATCATATGTTTTTTGCTGAAAAAATTTTCCTAATAATAGAAAGAAAACCAATCCTGAAAGACTATCAAAAAAGCCAGAACCAATATCAAAAACTATTTCAACTGTACTTCTAATAAATAATACTGAAACACCTAAAGTAATAGGAACATCTATATTTAATAGCTTTGCTTTTAGACCTTTATATGCAGAAATAAAATAATCTTGTGCCGCATAGAAAACCACAGGAATAGACAGAGTAAACATAAGCCAACGGAACATATGCTTGTATTGTTCTAACCAGAATTCATTGATTTCAAAATACTCAGGAAACGAGAGGAACATAATATTGCCAAAGGCAAAACAAGCGACACCAAGTTTATAGATTAGTGTTCGGTTGATTTTTTGTTTCCCAGTTTTAAAGTCATCAAGACTGATGTATGGTTCATAGCCAATACTGCTTAATAAAATAACTATGGTTTTTAAATTGGTAGCTTGTGGGTTGTAAGTTACTCTAACCGTCTTCTTTCCGAAGTTAACCTGTGAATCTGAAATGTTTGGATTGAGTTTCTTTAGGTTTTCTAAGACCCAAATACAAGAACTACAATGAATATGTGGAATATATAGTGTAGCTATTTCAACTTCATCACTTCTAAATTCAGTGAGTTTTTCTACAATATTTTCTTGTGATAGAAAATCATATTTTCCTTCAATTTCTTTAGGAATGGCACCTGGTGAATTTTGTAAATCGTAGTAACAGGTTAAATCATTTTCATTAAAAATTTCGTAAACAGTTTTACAGCCATTACAGCAAAACGATTTATCCTGAAACGTGATAGGGTGATTGCCACAGTCATCACCACAATGAAAACAAGAGTTGTTTCCCATAGTTTAATTTGCTCATTTATACCTGTAACAAAGGTGACATTATCTGTAAAGATAAAATATGATATTTGTCATGTAATTAGTATATTTGGGATAAGTCACTAAATCAATTGGTATGAGTAAATGTGAGTCTTGTATTATTAAGGAATTTAACTCCTTAAAGTCTTTGACGCGCGATGAATTAATGCGAGTTTCGGCATGTAAAACAGGAAAATTTTATAAGAAAGGTCAAGTCATTTTTGAAGAAGGGGAAACACTTAACGGAGTTTATTGTGTGAGAGATGGTGTTTGTAAATTGACTAAGTTGAGCGAAAATGGAAAGGATCAGGTCGTAAAACTTGTGGTAAAAGGAGATTTACTAGGTAAGCGCTCTTTGGTATCAGATCAAAAAACAAACTTAAGTGCGGTGGCCTTAAATGATATGGAGATGTGTTTTATACCCAAAAGTGAAATTATGGATGATTTATCAAAAAATCCAAAATTTACTATGGATGTTTTGAAAGAAATGGCTAATGATTTAAGAGAGTCGGATGTATCATTAGTAAATATGGCTCAGAAGTCAGTAAAAAAAAGAATGGCAGAAATATTAATGTATGTTCATGATAATTTTGGTACTGATGATGAAGGCTACTTAAGTATTGTGTTGTCTCGAGAGGACTATGCTAGTATAGTAGGTACAGCAACTGAGTCTGCAATTAGAATCTTATCCCAATTTAAAAAAGAAGGGTTTATTGCCACAACAGGTAAACGCATTAAGATTGAAGATTATAATGGTCTTAAATGGATTGAATAGAAAATCAATTAAATACTATAAAAAAGCGCTCTAAATTTTATTTAGAGCGCTTTTTGTTTTAGTCTACACTAAAAGTTTTTATTTCTTTAAACGGGTTGACCTTTAAGTCTTTCATTTCATTTTGGTAGTCTATCCATGTTGTATTAAAAAAGCTATTGGTCTCTCCAAAAACTTTGTCAAATGCATTTTTGGCTTGTTCTATTAAGGTCGTTTCAGTTGAGGTTATCCCAGTTTGACTTCCATATACATAGCTCTGTGCCGTACGCAGGCGTTGTATTGGTGTTACTTCAGGATTTCTAGTAATTCCTTGTCTTTTGTCTATCTTGCCTAAGTAACTGTCAATTAGACTATCAATAGATTTGGTAATTTCTTCAGAAAGCTCAATCTGTTCCTTATAAGTCTCTTTGTCTAATTTAGTAAGTTCCTTCTTATAATTTTCGGCTATGGATTTGCTTTCAACTAGTTGCTCAACAGCTTCAGCAGCTTTTTCTTGGAGTTTTTCTAATGCCTTTGCTGTTGCGTAGACTTCATTTATATTTTTTTGTGAAATATTTAGTCTCGGGTCAGATTTTACGGTAATGGTAGTTTCGGAAGTTAGATTACCATAATGCAAAACAGCTTTGTAATCACCTGGTTTTACAGTAATTCCGCCTGGTTCTCGGTTTTGCTCACGGATTCTTCGTGATGGTCTACTAACACCTGCTTCATCCATATACCAAGTCCATTTTTGGATACCATTTTCTTTAGGTGCTTTTTGCTTTAGTGTTCTAATTAACCGATCTCCATCATAGATTTTTAAAGTTAGAGAGTCCCAACTAATCTCATTACCAACTTTTTTGTCACTTATATTTTTATCGCCTTTTTTAGCATCTGCTTTAATATCAGATTTAATAGCTTCTTTTTTATTAAATAAATACGAAAAGTGAGCACCAAATCCACGATTTTCACCATGATACATCGCATCTGCACCAAAACGACTTCCGGTTGGTTGTTGGTAGGCAGCTTGATATGCTGTTGGTGGATCAAATAATTCAATATTTGAATTGATGATCGAATTGTTTTTTGCTATGGCTCTCAAAGGTCTAATATCATCTAAAACCCAAGCCGCTCTTCCAAATGTTCCTATAACCAAATCGTGTTCTCTTGGATGAATAACTAAATCTTTTACAGATGTTGTTGGGAAGCCCTCCGTCCATTTAGTCCATTTTTCTCCTGCATTTAGAGATATATAAAGTCCATCATCAGTTCCTAAAAACATAAGATTTGGTTCTTCAATATCTTCAACTATAGCCAAAGTATAACTTTTAACATCTCTCTCGTCTACTATGCGTTCCCAAGTTTTTCCATAGTTTTTGGTTCTGTAGGCATAAGGAGTGTAGTTGAAGCGTCTGTAATCATTGGCGATTAAAAGTGCCTCACCTTTATTTTTGTTTGAGGCTTTTATTTGTGCAATCCAACTTCCTTTAGGTAGTCCTGTAATATTTTTAGAAACATCTGTCCAGTTTTCTCCACCATCTGTAGTGTAATGTACACGACCATCATCTGTGCCAGCCCAAAGCATATCTTTTTCAATTGGAGATGGTTCAATAACCAAAACAGTACAGTGATTTTCTGCACCAGTTGCATCCATGGTTAATCCACCACTTTCAGATTGTTTTTGCTTTTCTGGGTCATTAGTGGTAAGATCTGGAGAAATGATGGTCCAGGTTTCACCTTTATCAGAGGATTTATGTACAAACTGACTTCCAAAATAGATGGTACTGTTATCGAAAGGATCAATATTTATAGCTGAATTCCAATTGAAACGCAGTTGCACGTCTGGATCTGGATGTGTTGGTCTTACACCATAATTATTTCCAGTTTGCCAATCATATCTACTAACGTAACCTTGTTGACTCATGGACCAACCGTAACGCGAATCGTCTCTATCTGGTACCACATCAAAGCCATCACCAAAACTTATTTCTTGCCAGTAACTATTTCTTATACCTTGATCTTTCCATACGTAGGCTGGTCCACGCCAAGAGCCATTGTCTTGCATACCTCCATACACATTATACGGAAATTCATTATCTACTGCTATGTGATAAAATTGGGCCACAGGAAGATTACCAATAAATCGCCAAGTTTTTCCACCATCTCTGGTAATATTCATACCTCCATCATTGCCATCAATCATAAAACTTCCATCTTCTGGATGAATCCACCATGCATGATGATCTGGATGAACACCGTTACTCACACCATAAGCAGGCATAAGCTGTTCAAAGTTTTTCCCACCATCTTCAGAAACGTTTACATACGTAAAAACGGAATACACACGATTTTCATTTTGTGGATCCACATAGATTTCAGAATAATAAAATGGACGATTTCCAATATCGTTTTTGTCGTTTATTTTTTTCCATTTAAAACCACCATCTTCACTTTTGTAAAGCGCATTCTTTTTAGCTTCAACAAGAGCATAAACAATTTCTGGTTTTCCTGGAGCTATAGCCACACCAATACGACCTAGATCTCCTTTTGGAAATCCATCATCTTCAGTGATTTTTTTCCATGTTTTGCCACCATCGTGTGTCATATGTAATGCAGAACCTTCACCACCAGAGTTAAAAAACCATGGATCGCGCTTATGTTCCCACATGGCAGCAAATAGTTTGTTTGGGTTAGAAGGATCCATCACCAAATCGGCAACACCAGTTTTATTGTTTGCAAAAAGAATCTTTTCCCATGTTTTGCCACCATCGGTAGTTTTAAAAACTCCACGTTCAGGATGCTCTCCCCAAGGCGAACCGATAGCACCAACATAAACGACATCAGGATTCGTAGGGTCTACTATAATTCTATGAATGTGTCTAGTTTTCTCTAAACCCATAGCCATCCATGATTTTCCACCATCAAGCGATTTGTAAATGCCATAACCTCCATTTAATGAGTTTCTTGGATTACCTTCGCCTGTACCCACCCAGATAATGCTCGGATTGGATTGCTGAATTTCGACAGCTCCTATGGAAGCTGTAACTTCTTTATCAAAAATAGGCTCCCATTTAATGCCTCCAGAAGTTGACTTCCAAAGTCCGCCTGAAGCAGTGCCAACATACATAATGTCAGGATTATCGTTTACGATATCAATGGCTGTAACACGACCAGACATTCCACCAGGACCAATATTTCTTGGTGTCATGTTTTTTACTAAATCCATCGAAAAATCTTGTGCAGAAAGAAGTGCTACACCACAAAGCATAACACATAGGAGAAAACGTTTCATTATTATTTAGGTTAGTTAATTGCTCTAAAAATAATGAAAAGAAATTTGAGAATTCATAAGAAGTTGTTAAGGTGTAAATTATAATTATTTCTCGATGGCAATGGGTGTGTTAGTACTAGTGCCATTCTTATTGTCATTAGTTAAAACCCATTTGGATCCATAGACATCTTTGTAGACAATTTTATAGTTGATATTTATCTTGTTTAGTTCGTCCCTGGTCAGTTGAATATGTTTTGGATTTTTTATTTCAAGAATGTCTATTTGCTCATTTGCTGGCAAAACAAAACCTTTTATAAGTGTGCTATATGTATACGGAATAGTGTCTAGCGCTTTATTATTCTTAAAGATATAATCAAAAAAATCTTTAGTGTTGTTAAATTTATGTGTAGAATCCAGCGTAATTTCAACATCATCAATAAATGCTGGGCCAACCCCTTTGTTACCAACTACAAACTTAAAAGTATTGTTATAGTTACTATACCACTGGTTAAGATGCGGCAATACTGATGCACTTTGCTGCATTTGTATAAGCTTGTTTTCTTCTCTAGCTAAATACGATTGATAAAGTAATGCAATAAGTGAAATAACACTGATAAATAGGGCAGAGGTGCTCATAATTTTGTCAGTGGTCCAATTGATTTTTCTTCTGTACTTTTTTGGTTTTTCTTGTTCGGTTTCTTCAGACATTTTGCGATAAGTTTCTAGTAAAGTTAACAAAATGTTAGAATCTGAAATTACTTAGATGTTACATTTAAAAGTATTATTTTTATAATGCTATGAGGGAACAAAAAAGAAAATCGGGCTTTATATTCAAAACCTATGAAGCGCCAAACCAATCTCCTTTCGAAAAACTCTTTGAAATTTTCAAGGAGTTGATTACTTATACATCAGGAGATTTTGATGAGGCTATTGATTGGTTGCGACAGTTGGATGTGGAATATAAACTTACTACACCAGATTATACCATTGATGATTTTATTGAAGACCTAAAAAAGAAAGGGTATATACGAGAAGAGATTGATACCGATGGTAATGGTGGCAACGGCATGACAATCACAGCAAAAACCGAACGCGCCATCAGACAACAGGCTCTAGATCATATTTTTGGCAATATAAAGCGCAGTGGTTCAGGAAACCACAAGAGTAAAGGTGTTGGCTTAGGAGATGAGCATACAGGTGACTTTAGGGCATATCAATTTGGTGATGCCTTAGATAAAGTGTCGGTTACAGAGAGTCTCAGAAATGCTCAAATCAATCACGGTATTGGGAATTTCAACCTAACGGAAGATGATTTAGTTGTTGAAGAAACGCTACATAAAAGTCAAATGAGTACAGTGCTGATGATAGATATTAGCCACAGTATGATTTTGTATGGCGAAGATCGCATAACACCAGCCAAAAAGGTAGCCATGGCTTTGGCCGAACTGATTACAACACGTTATCCAAAAGATACGCTAGAAATTTTAGTATTTGGTAATGATGCTTGGCCTATAAAAATTAAGGATTTGCCATATCTTAAGGTTGGTCCTTATCATACCAATACGGTTGCAGGTTTGCAATTGGCAATGGATATGTTGCGAAGAAAACGAAATACCAACAAACAAATTTTTATGATAACGGATGGTAAACCTAGTTGTTTGCGAATGCCAGATGGACAATATTATAAAAATAGTGTAGGATTAGATCCATACATCGTTAATAAGTGCTATGCCATGGCACAGCAAGCAAGACGTTTGCATATACCAATTACGACCTTTATGATTGCCGAAGACCCTTATTTGATGAAATTCATTAGAGAGTTTACGCAAGCCAATAGAGGGAAAGCATTTTACACAGGCTTAAAAGGGCTAGGTGAAATGATTTTTGAAGATTACGAAAACAATAGAAAAAGAAGAATTAAAGGGTAAAAACAGCTATTAGCTTTTAGGTATTAGCACTTAGCTTTATAAAAACAGAATTGCTAATAGTCAAAAGCAAATAGCCAAAAGCTAGAAAATGAAAGACATTAAAACACTAGGAGAATTAAAAACATCAGGATATCAATCTAAATCGATTAAAGACGAATTAAGAGATAATCTTATTAAAAATATAAAGAACAAAGTCACAACGTTTGAAGGTATTCACGGTTATGAAAACACTGTGATTCCAGAGCTTGAACGTGCGATATTATCACGACACAATATCAACCTTTTAGGACTGCGAGGTCAAGCAAAAACACGTTTGGCACGTATGATGGTGACATTGTTAGATGAATATATTCCAGTTGTGGAAGGCTCCGAAATAAATGATGATCCTTTACGACCTATTTCACGCTATGCAAAAGAGCTCATTAAAGAAAAAGGTGACAATACACCAATCTCTTGGTTACATAGAGACGAGCGTTTTGCTGAAAAGTTAGCCACTCCAGATGTTACTGTTGCTGATATTATTGGAGATGTAGATCCTATAAAAGCAGCGAATTTAAAATTGAGCTATGCGGATGATCGTGTGATTCATTTCGGGATGATTCCTCGTGCTAACCGATGCATTTTTGTAATAAATGAACTGCCAGATTTGCAAGCAAGAATCCAAGTGGCGCTGTTTAATATTTTGCAAGAAGGGGATATTCAGATTAGAGGTTTTAAGCTAAGGTTGCCTTTAGATATGCAATTTGTCTTCACAGCAAATCCTGAAGATTATACCAATAGAGGAAGCATTGTAACTCCCTTAAAAGATAGAATCGGTTCTCAAATTTTAACCCATTATCCAGATTCTGTTGAGACAGCTAGGACCATTACCTCCCAAGAAGCGAATTTAGATGAGCGACAATCAGCATCGGTTTATGTGCCAGATTTAGCAAAAGATCTTTTAGAACAAATAAGTTTTGAAGCTAGGGAAAGCGAGTATGTAGATGTGAAAAGTGGTGTGAGTGCACGTATGAGTATTACTGCTTTTGAGAATTTATTAAGCACAGCAGAACGAAGAGCTTTAATTTCTGGTGATGAAGAAACTTCAGTTAGACTATCTGACTTTACAGGTGTTATACCATCCATTACAGGAAAAGTAGAGTTGGTGTATGAAGGCGAGCAAGAAGGTGCTGATTTTGTAGCCAATATTTTAATCGAAAGCGCGGTAAAAACATTGTTTCCTAAGTATTTCCCGAAAATTGAAAAGTTAGAAAAACAAGGAGAAGAAACACCTTATGATGATTTGGTATCATGGTTTTTTAATAATGATGGTTTTGAGCTTTTAGACGATTATGACGATGTTACATACAAATCAAAATTAGATGAAATAAAGCCTTTAGATGCTTTACTAGCCGACTATCAGCCAGATATAGACTCTAAAGATGTATATTTTGAAAAAGAGTTTATTCTTTGGGGATTGGTACAGTTTAAAAAATTGAGCAAATATCGCTATTCTGAAGGTTTGCAGTTTAAAGATCCTTATGGAAGTTATATAAGTGGATTGTAGACAATAAAAATCTTAGCTAAGATTTATTTTTTTTGATTTGTTTTGGTTTTTTCCAAAGCCAAAAACCACTAAATGATAAGAATAAAAGGCCTAATCCTAGTAAAGAGGAATAGATAAGCTTAACAGATTTACTTTTAGAATTAAACATAAAATCTACTATAGAACCGTCGTGTATCATTTCTATGATGTCTGCGGTTCTTATTTTTTGTGATAGGATTTCACCAGTATAGCAATCTATTTGCAGTTCGGTGAAATGATCTTCAAAACGTACTTTTGCAATTCCTTTTTTAGGTCTGAAATCTATTCTATTAATAGTAGAAGACAGGTTTAAGTCCTTAATGTGAGTTATAGCAATGTTTTCAATTTTACTAAGTGGCAGTAAATCTTGATTTATAGTTACTGATTTTTGAGATGGTGGTTTTAATTGTAGCTCATCTTTCCACGCCAACAAAATACCGCTAATACTAATGATTGCAATAAAAAAAAGAAGTGATATGGCTATGTAGCGATGCCATTTTCGGTACCAACGTACAGATTTTGCAAGAGATTTGTTTTTAGATGTCACAAGTATTGAATAATACCAGCAAACTAAGAAATTTCCTTTATTCTTCTTCTTAAGAAGACGTTAAGGAAATAGATAGATGTTAATTACCAATTATCACGACTCTTTTTATTGGCTTTACAGAATTTTATAATCTCTTCAATTCTATTTTGCCTCGTGGTTTCTCGTTTTGCGCTGTGCAACCATGATAAGTAGCTTTTTTGATAGCCTCTTGCAAAGTTTTGATAGTTTTTAAAAGCTTGTGGATTAGCATTAAAAGCATTTTGCAAGTCTTCAGGAATAATACCATTTTCTACATCGTCCATGGCTGTCCACGTACCTGTTTTTTTAGCAAGTTTTATCATTTCCCAACCAGTATTGTGGATGAGTCCTTCTTTTTCTAGTTGCTTTACATAAGATTTGTTGAGAGCACTCCACGTACTTTTAGGATTTCGTTTTGTGAAGTATTGCTGTCTTTTTCCACTGCCCAAACTTTTTACTGTAGAGTCAATCCAGCCAAAGCAGATAGCGACTTTTACGGCTTCTTCCCATCGCATAGAAGGTATGTGATGATCTATTTTGTAAAAAATTAAATAAACGGCATCGTGCTTATGATGATTGTTCAATAGCCAATCGTACCAGTCAGTGTCACGTTCAAAATAGAGTTCTAGGATTTCCAACTTATACCTTTTTAGAATAAATATAGAAGTCTTTATCTACTGCAAAATCTTCACCCTTAATAGGCTTGGTTTTCCATTCTGAATTTGGGAAGATCCATTCATGTTTACCATCAATTTCAACTTCAATTGGCATATCAAAATCGTCTACAATGTTATTATAACGGAATTTTAATTGACTGTTTTCAATCTTATATTCTAAAGTCGGAATTTGAGTGGTTCTTAAATATTGATTGAAAAACGCCGTTAAATCTTTCTTGGTTTGTTGGCTGATATAATCTTCAATTTGTTTTGTCGTCACCGTCTGATGATAAAACTCAGCATTCAAACCTCTTAAAATCTCTCGCCATTTGTCATCATCTTCAACCAGCTGACGAAGTGTATGGAGCATATTGGCTCCTTTGTAGTACATATCGCCAGATCCTTCATGATTTACACCATACTCACCAATCAAAGGTCTGTCGTTTTGTATTCTTTTGCGTGTCCCAATAACATATTCAGCTGAAGCGTCTTTGCCATAATAATAGTCCAGAAACAGGTTTTCGGAATAGGCAGTGAAACCTTCATGAATCCACATGTCCGCAATATCCTTATTGGTAATATTGTTGGCAAACCACTCATGACCAGCTTCGTGAATGATAATAAAATCGAATTTTAAGCCCCAACCCGTATCAGATAAATCCATACCTAGATAACCATTTTTATATTGATTTCCATAGGTTACAGAACTTTGATGTTCCATACCTAAATAAGGTACTTCAACCAGTTTAAAGCTGTCTTCGTAAAATGGATAAGGACCAAACCAATGTTCAAAAGCTTTCATCATTTTTGGTGCATCCTTAAACTGTTTTTTGGCTTTGTCGAGATTGTAGGAAAGTACCCAATAATCCATGTCTAACTTTCCTTTTTCACCGTCATAGACTTCAGAAAAATTAACATAATCACCAATATTTACGTTAACTCCGTAATTGTTAATTGGGTTCTTTACCGTCCAGTGTGTGGTAATGGTTTTATCGTGTTCTTCAATATTTTTAAGTCTTCCGTTAGAAACATTCATAAGCTCTTTTGGAATGGTTACACTTATGTCCATACTGTCTGCTTCGTCGTACATGTGATCTTTGTTGGGCCACCATACACTGGCGCCTAAGCCTTGGCAAGATGTGGCAATAAAATGTTTTCCGTTTTTATCTTTTTTCCATGAAAAACCACCACCCCAAGGAGCACGTACAGCTTCTCTTGGGTAACCATCGTAATAAATTTCGATAGTCTTTATGTCTCCTATTTCTTGCTTTTTAGGTATAAGAATAAAGTTGGCATTGCCTTCAACTTGCACTTCTAATTCTTTACCATCTTGAATAGCTTTAGTAATTTCCATAGGTTGTTGCAAATCTATTTGCATAAACTCGTTAGGCTCAGAAATCACTTTATATTGAATTGTGTTTTTTCCTGAAATAAATTTTAGTTCTGGTTTTACTTCTATGTCTAAGTGATAATAGGTGAGATCCCACCATTCGCGCTCTGGAGTTATACTACCTCTCAGTGTATCTTGTTTGGTAAAATCCTTTTTTTCTTGAAGCAATTGAGCATTAGATATTAAAGCGCTAAGCAGTAATAGGGTTAACACGATGTGCTTGTTAATCATTTTAATTTGGGTTTAGATTCCTTTTTTATAGGAATGATAGCGTTATTATCTTAATATTTTGTTTGGAAAGGTAACTAAACTTTCGTGTCCATCTTCAGAAACTGAAGCCACACCGAAAAAATAATTATCAATTACTATGCCTTCTATAGTGAACTCGTTAATATCACTTA
The DNA here is from genome assembly GCA_030149175.1 of Winogradskyella sp. Taxonomy (GTDB): domain Bacteria; phylum Bacteroidota; class Bacteroidia; order Flavobacteriales; family Flavobacteriaceae; genus Winogradskyella. Next base: position 27,194 of record JASBSA010000048.1, read on the forward strand.
CATAGCGACTGTTATCCCAAGTAGGAGATGTGGTATCTCTCCAATAGATTTTGTAGCCTTTGGCACCTTCAACTTTGCTCCATTTTAATTTTGCTGAAGCTTCTACAATACCACCAATACTTACCTCCTCTGGAGCTGGTGGAGCAGAAGCAAGGCTCGCCATAGTAATTGCATTCACTGCAGTTAATTTTTCACAATATGGAAAGTTGACATGCTCAAACGTGTCACCGTAATCAATACCGTTTTCTGTTCTAATGTCTTGATGTTGCTGTGTGTAATTTTCGTGAGCTTCCATAATTCGGATACCTGCAAAACCTAGATCGTTAAATGGTCTGTGATGTCCACCACGACCAAAACGATCGAGACGATATACCATCATTGGGTTCATTTCTGGCATGTAAGTTTTGATTGTTTTATGCACATATCTTGCTAACTGTCTTGAAATACCGTCGACTTCACCACCATAAAAACGTCTGGCTCTTGCTTGTCTTGCTAGTTTTTCAG
>JASBSA010000066.1 GCA_030149175.1 Winogradskyella sp.
AAACTCAAACTCGTTTATGAAGCTTAAAATAGATAGCTTGCAAGCAGGTATTCCATCTCAACTACTAGAAAATCGCCCAGATATTAGACAGGCTGAACTACAAATGGGAGCGGCAAAATTGGATGTAAAATCTGCTAAGGCCAATTTCTATCCTAAATTAGATATAAAAGCCGGATTAGGCTATCAGGCATTTGATCCAAGCTATTTGTTTAAACCTGAGTCTCTATTGTTTAATGCTGCAGGAGATGTAATGGCTCCCTTAGTAAATAGAGCAGCTATTAAAGCCAAGTTTAAAATGGCTTCGGCAATGCAAATACAAACCGTGTATGCTTACGAGCAAACCCTTTTGCAAGCCTATACCGATGTATTGAACCAATTGGCAAAACTCGATAATTATACCCAAAGTGTCGATACCAAATCAAAGGAAGTAAAAGTTCTGGAAGAATCGGTTGACATTGCTAATAGTTTGTTTCAATTTGCTAAAGCCGATTATGTAGAAGTTCTTCTAACCCAAGAAGAAGCCTTGGATGCCGAAATGGAATTGATAGAAACCAAGTTAAAACAAATTCATGGTAAAGTGCAACTTTACAGAGCTTTAGGTGGTGGTTGGAACTAGAAAAATCACTACATATATTTATTTTTTGCCATTCTGTTGCATATCACAAAATGGCAAAAAATACCTTTAATCAAAATTGATAAACCTAAAAAATATTAAATGAATAGACTCATTATTTTGCTCTTGCTGCTTGTTTCCTTTTTGAATATCAATGCACAAAATACGAATATTGACACGCTAAAGAGAAAACCCAGTACAAGATTCAATTACAAATCACTAATCATTCCTTCGGTTTTGGTTGGATATGGTGTTTTTGGTCTAGAAAATCATTCTATAAAATTATTAAATGAAACTACCCAAGGCGAACTGAGCGAACACATTGATTCTAGATTTACAATTGATGATTTTTCGCAATACGCACCATTTCTATCTGTATATGCTTTTAATGCACTTGGTAGTAAGGGCCAACATAATTTTAAAGACAGAACCATTATATTGGGAACAGCATATTTAATTATGGCTGGCTCCGTGAATATTCTAAAATACACTGGTAATGTACGTAGACCAGATGGTTCTTCAACAAATTCATTTCCTTCTGGTCATACAGCAACGGCGTTTATGGGTGCTGAATATTTATACCAAGAATATAAAAACGTATCGTTGTGGTATGGTGTTTCTGGTTATTTAGTAGCAACTGGTACGGGACTTTTTAGAATGTACAATAACAGACATTGGTTAACCGACGTAGCTGCAGGTGCTGGAATCGGTATTTTAAGTACTAAAATTGCTTATTGGCTACATCCATTTATTCAAAAATCAATTTTTAAAGACAAAGGAGTTAAAAACGGAATGGTTTTCCCTTTTTATAATGGAAGTGAATTTGGCTTTAGTGCATGTATTACTTTTTGATAAGAAGGCCTAGAGTCTTCAATTTATCTGATATAATTGGCAAACCTAAAGCTATAGAAGAATCTAATTAGAAATACTGAAAATTAGTTTGAAGTAATCAGAAAATACTATAGTTAAACCATCTCTTCAGCAAAACTTAAACACATATCAAGAGTTTCTTTAACATCATCTATTGTTGTTCTCGGGTTAATCAAACACATTCTTAGTACAACCTGACCTTGCAGAACAGTGGTTACCAACAATGCTTTTTTTGTATCAATTATCCGTTTTGAAATCTCTTGATTAAGAATATCCAACTCCTTTTCTGAAAATTGTTTTTTTATTGGGTTATATCTAAAGTTTATAACAGCTAAAGTGGCATGAGATACAATTTCCCAATCGCTGCTTTTTCTTAAGATATCCTCTACGGATTCAGCCAAATCAATATTATAGGTTATGGCTTCCCTAAATGCTTTTAAGCCAAAAGTTTTTATTGACATGTAAAACTTAAGAGCTCTAAATCTGCGTGTGAGTTGTATACCATGATCGTAAAAATTAATTTCAGAGGTATTTCCTTCAATATCTCTTAAGTATTCTGGCTTTTCGCTAAATGTAGAACTTAGCCATTTATGATCTCTAACCAACAAGCATCCCATTTCATAGGGTTGAAAAAACCACTTATGAGGATCTATCGTTAAGGAATCTGCTTTTTGAATACCTTTTAAAAGCTTAGCCCCTTTTTCGCTCAAAATTGCTGCTCCACCATAAGCACCATCAACATGAAGCCAAAGCTTTTCATTTTCACAAAGTTTGGCCAACTCATCCAATTGATCTACACTTCCTGTATTTGTAGTGCCTGCATTAGCTATTAGGCAAAATGGTTGATACCCTTCTATCCTGTCTTTAGCGATAGCGTTTTTTAACTTATTAATAGATATTTTATAATCAGAGTCCACAGGAATCAAGCGCACTTGGTCCTTTTTAAACCCAATGGTTTTTAAGGCTTTTATGTTTGATGAATGTGTTTGGTTAGACATGTAGACAATGGCCATAGAAAAGTCATCACCACATTTTTGGCGTCTGGCAGTAACCAGAGCCGTTAAATTGGCCATAGAACCTCCACTTGTAAAAATACCACCTCCTTTTTTATTTGGAAATTTAAAAAGTTTTAAAAGCCAATTAATCGTCACTATTTCTAGCTCAGTTGCAGCAGGTGAAGCTGCCCAACCACCAGAAAACACATTGAATCCTGTAGCCAAAGTATCTGCCATAGCACTTATGAAGTTACTAGGTCCTGGCACAAAAGAATAAGACTTGGGATGTGAGACAATATTGCTTTCTGTAAGTACTTTATCTATAACAAAATCCAAAACCTTATGAGCTTCTGTTCCGTTTTCAGGAACATTTTCTAAAAACAAATTATCCATCTCTTCACGAGTAGCTGTAACTACGGGATTCTTCGTGTCTTGCGTATCAAAATGTTCTACAATGGCATCCACAATCTTATAACCATAGGATTGCATTTCGGCTTTTGAAATAGTTAATTTATAAGGTTCTAAGCTATTTTTAGACATAGGGTTTTCAATTTTGCTGCAAAGATACAGCTTCAAAAGAGCTCTGAAAACTTTTGGATAAAGTTCCTGGTTTATTACTCAAAAAATTAAATTTTTATTCGGTTAATTTATATCACATGATTAAAAATCATAAAAAAGTGACAAATAGCACCACCTAATACAAACAAATGCCAGATAACATGATTATAAGGAATTCTTTGTATGGCATAAAAAATAATACCAACGGTATAAGATAATCCTCCGGCAAATAGCCACAATACACCTGTTGGACCAATAGCATCAGAAAGATTGGAAAAATCGAAAACAATTAGCCAACCCATTACAAGGTATAATAGTGTAGAAAAGAGCTCAAATCTACCTGTAAAGAAGAGCTTTAAAATCAAGCCGAAAGCGGCGATTCCCCAAACTACCCAAAATAGTGTCCAACCATGGCTATCCCTAAGGAGAATTAATAGTACAGGAGTATATGTACCTGCAATAAGCAGATAAATGCTTATATGATCTACAATCCTAAAATAATGTTTACGCTTCTCCCCTTTTACAGCATGATAAAGCGTTGAGGCTAAAAACAAAACTATGATAGAAATACCATAAACAATAACACTAAATAGACTCCACGGCTTGGATTCGTTATTAGAAAAAACAATCAGCAAAACTAAGGCAACAATTCCTAAAGCTGCACCAATACCGTGAGACCAAGCATTAAGTTGTTCTTCTAGTTTGGTTTGTGTACGCATTTACTGTTCGGATTTGTTAGATTTCTTTTTTGGTTCGGACCATTTATTTACACAAGCATAATAGTCTATTTTAAATGCTGGATCTTGTTTTTCTAATTGCCCATTTTGAAAGGCTCTCTGCAAAATGTCTTCTATTAAATAGTCTTCTTCTTCAGCAAGTGGATTAAATTCTTTCTTTAGGGAAATATCAAATAAACTAGCTGTATTATTAAACCAGAAGGCACGCCATCCATTTCGCAGCTCTTTAATAAGCTCAAACGTGGTTTTACCTGTTTGTCTATGTATAAGCTTTACTAAAATTTGCCCTTCTGTTTTCGTTAATTTTTTCAGTTCAGCCGAAAACTCGTCTTCAATATAGCGCTGTATTACCTTGGCATATTTCTTTTTATCACGTTTTCTCTCTAGTTGATCTAGTCTATTTTGTAAAGCCTCCAGACGCTCTGCAGCTAATTTTGCATAAGGAAATACCTTGTGTGTTTTTCGTCTAAGAACAATATATCTAATCCTTGCATTTCTATCTTTAAAACTCAAGTTGGGAAGCATTAATACTTCGTCTAGCTCAACCTCAGTAACAGGAATGGAATCTCCTTCAATAATCATGTAATGCACCACAGTAGAATCTTGCTCCACGGGATCTTCCTGAGCAAAAATTAACGTTGAAAACAATAATGCTATATAGGCAATATACTTCATACTGAGATTAATATCTAAAATCGTTCCAAAGAACGTATTTTAGGGAATTCAAAATTAACAATTATTACTTCCATTGCCCCTAAAATCGTATTAATATTATTATTTTTAAGGAAAATTTTTACCAATGGCTAAAAAGCAATTACTTAACAAAAAGTCGATGGACTTTTTAGAAAAATACTTAAATAATGCCTCACCTACAGGTTACGAATGGGATGGGCAAAACATATGGATGGATTATCTAAAACCGTATGTAGATGAATTTATAACCGATACTTATGGCACTGCTGTAGCAGTCATAAATCCAAAAGCTAAATACAAAGTTGTTATTGAAGGTCATGCTGATGAAATTTCATGGTATGTTAACTACATTTCGGACAATGGCTTATTATATGTTGTGAGAAATGGTGGTAGCGATCACCAAATCGCCCCAAGCAAAATTGTAAATATCCATACCAAAAAAGGTATCGTAAAAGGTGTCTTTGGTTGGCCAGCAATACATACCAGAGACCGCTCTAAAGAAGAGTCTCCAAAACCTGATAATATTTGTATAGATATTGGTGCTAAAGACAAAGACGAAGTTGAAAAAATGGGTGTTCACGTGGGTTGTGTAATTACTTATCCTGACGAATTTCACATCTTGAATAAGGATAAATTTGTATGTAGAGCGCTAGATAACAGAATGGGTGGTTTTATGATTGCTGAAGTAGCACGTTTACTTCATGAAAACAAAAAGAAACTACCATTTGGGCTCTACATTACCAACTCGGTACAAGAAGAAATAGGGTTACGTGGTGCCGAAATGATTACCGAAACTATAAAACCAAACGTAGCAATAGTTACCGACGTAACACACGACACAACAACACCTATGATTGACCCTAAAAAGCAAGGCTTGGCTAAAATTGGTGATGGTCCTGTTATTGCATATGCTCCTGCTGTACAACAAAAATTAAGAGACTTAATTACAGATACTGCTGAAGAAAAGAAAATACCTTTTCAACGTGCTGCATTATCGAGAGCTACTGGTACAGACACTGATGCCTTTGCATACAGTAATGGTGGTGTAGCCTCTGCCCTAATCTCTTTACCATTGCGTTATATGCATACGACTGTTGAAATGGTTCATAAAGATGATGTTGAAAATGTTATTCGATTAATTTATGAGACACTTTTGAATATTAAAGACGGAGACACCTTTAGTTATTTTAAATAATCATAAAAGACGGTCTGAAAAGCCTTTGTGTTGTCAATCTGAACTCGTTTCAGATTCTGAAATAAATTCAGAATGACAGTTTTCATACTTTTCAGACCTTCTCCATTTTTTACATGGATGAGTATATAGACATAGTTACAGCAACGGGAAAGCCAACAGGAAAAACCGCTCTTAAATCAGATGCGCATAAAAACGGTTGGTATCACAATACCATTCATCTTTGGTTATACAACAAAAATGGTGAGATTCTACTGCAACAACGTTCTCATAAAAAGGCTATTCATCCCTTGCTATGGGATGTTTCTGCAGCAGGACATATTGATTCTGGAGAATCGTTTATAGAGGCTGCTCTAAGAGAAACTAAAGAGGAACTTGGTCTTACTTTACAAGCTGATGAGCTAACTAAAATTGGCACAAAGCTTCACGAAAGTTCTTATGCTAACGGCAGTATTCAGGATAATGAATTTCACCAGATTTATATTGCAGAGCTAAAAGTAAATCTATCAGATTTAAAACCACAAGAAAATGAAGTTGAAGCGCTAAAACTGGTAACTTTTAATGAGTATGAAATGCTATTAAATAATAGTGAAACGAACAATCACTTTATCTCAACAAACAAAACGTATTATCATTTTATCTTAGGTGCAATTAAAGCCCAACTAGAGCTATGAACTTAATTCTTTGTGCTGTTGCACCTGTGCTTACGATTATCATCTACATTTATTTTCACGATAAATACGAAAAGGAACCGGTTGGGCTTTTAATAGCAAGTTTTCTTTTTGGCGCTATTGTTAGCATCATCATTGTAACAGTTCTCTATCTTTTTACTGGTCGATTCATTCCAATCACAGATGAATACAGTGTCTGGCAACAGTTTATTCAGGCATTTGTAGTCGTAGCACTTTCTGAAGAATTTAGTAAATATATTATCGTTAAGTATTTTGCACAACCTAAAAAAGCCTTTAACGAGCCTTACGATGGTATCATTTACGCTGTTATGGTATCCATGGGTTTTGCGTGTACAGAGAATATTATGTATGTGCTGCAAGGTGGTTATGAGATCGCCATTCTTAGAGCATTTACAGCTGTACCAGCGCATGCAACATTTGGTGTACTTATGGGTTATTTTATGGGCTTAGCCAAGTTTTCTAACAACAGAATAAAATATAATATAGCTGGTTTATTTTTAGCTGTATTATTTCATGGTGCGTATGATTTCTTCCTATTTATAAGGTTTATTCCTGGTATTTCTATTGGTGCTTTTGTGTCTTTAATTGTTGGTGTTATTTTATCAAGAAAAGCCATTCGTAGGCATCAAGACAACTCAACATTTAAAACCGATTAAAAAACGCAATTTATTCAATTATTAAAATGTTATAATATACCAAAGTCTTTCTGTAAACATGATTTATTTCATATTTTAGAAGTCCATTAAAATATAACTTAGCCAAAGTTTAATAAACCTCTACATATGTATAAAGCAAAAGTTAATGCTTCTTATGAGTTTGATGTAACCGAAGAAGCAG
>JASBSA010000089.1 GCA_030149175.1 Winogradskyella sp.
ACAAATAACACCACAAAAGGGATAAACAAATAGCCAATAATATCTCTGGCTTGTATTTTAATGCCTTTACCCATTACTGGGAATACAATGAGCAAAAAGAAAGGTTGTAACAAGTTGCTTAAGCTTTCGCCATAAGCCACAGACATAGAGGCTCTGGCTGTCATGGCTGTAATTTCGGTAGTTGAGAGGCTAGATCCAAGCTCTTGTACCATGCTAATAATGCTTGGGCCAATAACAGCAAACTCACCACCTGCAGAGGGTATGGCAAAATTAATGACTCCACCTGTGACGTAAGCTATAAAGGCATAGCTCTCTGGTGTAGCGATAGAGACCAAAACAGTGCTTATTTTTTCGCCCAAACCAGAAGCCATCATTATGCCCATAATACCTGCATAAAACGGATATTGAAACAGCACTCCAGAGATATTACTGCTAGCACGTTTCATGGCGATACTGTAACGCATAGGCGTCATGTGCAAGAACATTCCAGCCACAAAAAAGATAAAAATCATAATGTTAAAGTTGAGGTCAAAACCCTTGGTTGCAAAGTGATAAACAATGTAGATCAACCCTAAAACCGCGACAGAGAGTTGCAACCAACCTGCATTGTTTAAACTGTCGGACAGGGCTTTGTAAGGTAGTTTGTAGGATAGGGCTTCGTCTTTTACAGTGGTTTCCTCATCATCTAACGAGGTTTGCAAATCTTTAAGTTCTTTACCTTCATGTGATTTTGGGATGAGCAGCCAAATCAAAATTGGTGACACTACAACAAATAAAATAATCATGGCAATATTAAGCGTCGCTCCTAAGCTATAACTTGTAGAAATGGTAGTGTTTAAAATGCCTTCTTGTATCAAAAAGTTGTTTTCGGTATTCAATAATAAGGCAATAGAACTCGATAAGCCACAAACCCAACCATTAAATGAAAAATACACACAGGCAACCAAAAAAGGGTAGTGGATGCCTTTAATCCGCAAGGCCAACTCACGTCCTAAAATGGCTGTTACTACTACCATTCCGAAGCTAATTAATGATAGTAGTGCTCCAAGTGCTATTATAGTCAAATACACCTGTGTTGGTGTTTTGATGTATTTGGTGATGTAGTCTATGCCTTTTTTTACAGGTGAGGATTGCGCAATACAGTACGCAGTAATGATAATGAGCACAATTTGCATTCCAAAGGCCAGAAGATTCCAGAAGCCATTGTACCAACCTTCAAGAATGATTATGGGTTTACTTTCGGTAAACGCTAAGGCTAAAATACCAGTAAGCAAGGTTAATAAAAGAGCAAAGACGTAAGCACTTGGCATATACTTAGTAAAACCGTCTGTAAATTTTTGGCCGAGTTTGGTGAGCATAGTAGTGTTAGTTAGTGCATCTAATATAATGGATTTGTACAAAATATCTTTTAATGGTTCTATGCTCTTAATAATACGTTAATTAACAATTGGTTACTGTTCTTTAACAAGTCGCTAACAGGCTTGCTTTTAAAATCGGTCTACCTTGAACTTACATTCATCAGCAAAACACGTTTGGTTATGTTTTGAAAGGTCTGGTTGTAGTTGGTGCCAGACCTTTTTTTCTTCCTGCGAAAGTAGGAATCTCATGCTTTTGGAAAAACTGTCAGTTCGAGCCTGCCTGTCGGCAGACAGGTGTTACGACATTTCGTCGAAATGCATCAAAAACACGTTGCGAATTCTAACTAATATAATTCCAAATATTACGATACTTACTCATTTGTCGGTAGGTGTTCAAAATAACCTTGTGTTCTGGCAAGGCCAAGCTAGGATCTAGGTTTAAAATAGATTTAGCATGGTATCTGGCACGTTCTAAAACATCCTTGTCCTTTACAATATCTGCAATTCTGAGGTTTAGTACACCACTTTGTTGTGTGCCCATAATATCACCTGGTCCACGAAGTTTTAAATCGACTTCTGCAATTTCAAAACCATCACTTGAGCGTACCATGGTTTCTAGTCGGGTTTTACTATCATTACTCAATTTATGGCCAGTCATCAAAATACAATAGCTTTGTTCCGCACCACGACCAACACGACCTCTAAGTTGATGCAACTGTGACAATCCAAAACGTTCTGCACTTTCAATAACCATTACCGAGGCGTTGGGAACGTTAACGCCTACTTCAATTACCGTTGTAGCAACCATGATGTTGGTTTTGCCTTCAGCAAAGCGTTGCATCTCATAATCTTTGTCTTCCGCTTTCATTTTTCCATGAACGATAGAAATTTGATAGTCTGGTGTTGGAAACTCTCTTGAAATACTTTCGTAGCCATCCATCAAATCTTTATAATCCATTTTTTCACTTTCTTGAATGAGAGGGTACACGACGTAGATTTGTCTGCCTTCGGCAATTTCGTCTTTCATAAATCGAAAAACTTTCAGTCGATTATTATCGTATCGATGCACTGTTTTTATCGGTTTTCTGCCAGCTGGTAATTCGTCAATAATTGAAATATCCAAGTCGCCATAAACAGACATTGCCAAGGTTCTCGGAATTGGAGTTGCAGTCATAACTAAAACATTTGGCGGTAGTTCGTTTTTATGCCACAATTTCGATCGTTGTTTTACTCCAAACCGATGTTGCTCATCTATAATGGCGAGCCCTAAATTTTTAAATTTTACCTTGTCTTCGAGTAGGGCATGTGTACCTACAAGTATCTGTAAATTGCCATTTTCGAGATTTTCGTGAATTTCTTTTCGTCCTGAAGTTTTAGTTGAACCAGTTAACAACGAAATACTGATATTCAATTTGTTGCACCACTCAAGTAATCCGTTGTAGTGTTGAACTGACAAAATTTCAGTTGGCGCCATTAAGCAACATTGAAAACCGTTGTCAAGTCCCATGAGTATTGACATAAATGCAACTATGGTTTTCCCTGAACCCACATCTCCTTGCAAAAGTCGATTCATTTGTGCATTGCTGCCTAAATCTGCTCTAATTTCTTTAAGAACACGTTTCTGGGCATCGGTTAATTCAAAGGGTAAATGGTTGTTGTAAAAGGTGTTAAAATAGTCACCGACTTTATCAAAAACAAAGCCCTTAATTTTGGATTTATGAATTAAATTTTTAAGAATCAGTTGCAATTGAATGTAGAATAATTCTTCAAATTTTAGTCGAAATTGTGCTCTTGCCAAAAGCTCTGGAGACTTCGGAAAATGTATATTGAAAAGCGCATCGGATTTTGATAATAATTTTAATTCTCCTCTGATGGAATCAGATAAAGTTTCGGCATATCTCCCTTTGGTTTCCAGAAACAACTGTTGCATTATTTTGCTTACAACACGATTGGTGATGCCTTTATTGGTTAGCTTTTCGGTAGAAGGATATATGGCTTGCATGGCAGAACGTAAGTTACTTTCATGTTCTGAAAGCAATTCTAGCTCAGGATGTGGCATACTAAATTTACCATTAAACCAGTTGGTTTTACCAAAAATCACATACGGTTGTCCAGTTTTTAGGCTTTCTCTAATCCATTTTTGTCCTCTAAACCACACGAGTTCCATAACACCGGTATCGTCTCTAAATTCCGCTACCAAGCGTTTTCCGCGTTTTTGCGCAACCTCTCTAAAGCTGGTGATTTGTCCAATAACCTGAACTTCTGCATTGTTGCGCTGTAGTTCATTGATTTTGTAATATTTGGTGCGATCTATGTAGCGATTTGGGAAAAGATTAATCAAATCCTGATAGGTGTGAATACCCAACTCTGAGCGCAATAAATCGGCTCGGTTTGGTCCAACTCCCTTGAGGTAATCAATAGGTGTTTGTAAGTTCACACTCATAACTGCGAATTTACCAAATTCTTATAAAGGGATAATTCTAAAATTTTGTTATTTCTAATCTATTAGGTTTAGTGTTTGTTTTAAAAGTTTTACTTTGGTCTAATCCTTGATTTAATTGAGCTTATGAAAAAATTATTGGTTGTTTGTCTGCTTTTTGTTTCTGTGTTTTCTAATGCACAGCAAACGGATTATGTGGATTTTCTTAAATGCGAAGCATTAATACGTTACAATCCAGATTCTTCAAAGGTTTATGGTGAAGGAAAGTACGCCTTGAAAATTTTAAAAAATGTAGATTCAGTATTCTTGGATGCAAAAGGTTTTAAGTTTAATATGATGTTGCCATATTATTGGGAAAATAATGAGTTTCGCTATTCTCATGACGGAAGTAAAATTTGGATGATAGGTGATTTTAAAAAGGATAATAGCTATGATTTTTGGTTTGAATATCAAGCTATTCCTAAAAAGGCGTTTTATTTTGTTAAGAGAAATGATGAGGCTCAAATATGGACTCAGGGTCAAGGCAAGTATACCAGCAATTGGTTGCCAAGTATTGATGATGTCAATGATAAAATTGAGTTTGACCTTTATGTAACTAGTGATGAAAACTTTGAGGTTATAGCTAATGGAGAGTTAACAGACAAACAATACTTTGACTCAACGATTACATGGTATTATAATATGCAAAAACCCATGTCCAGCTACTTGGTCGCTTTAGCTATTGGTAAGTACAACAAAAAAACAGAAACTTCAAAAAGCGGCATCCCTTTAGAGTATTACTATTATCCTGAAGATTCTTTAAAAGTTGAGCCTACTTACCGTTACTCTAAGCAGATGTTCGATTTTTTAGAGGAAGAGATTGGCTTTGCTTATCCTTGGCAAAACTACAAACAAGTGCCAGTACACGATTTTTTATATGCTGGTATGGAAAATACGAGCTGTACCATTTTTTCAGATGCTTTTATTGTAGATGATATAGGTTTTAATGATAAAAGCTATGTAAATGTTAATGCGCATGAGTTAGCACATCAATGGTTTGGTGATTTGGTTACGGCAACGTCTGGTGAGCATCATTGGCTACAAGAGGGTTTCGCAACGTATTATGCGTTGTTGGCTGAGCGTGATATTTTTGGTGATAATCATTATTATTTTAAGCTATATGAATCTGCCGTAGACTTGGGTCGTCAGGATTTAGCAGGTGAAGGCACGTCGCTTCTAAATACAAAGTCGAGTAGTTTAACGTTTTATCAGCGTGGTGCTTGGGTGCTTCATGCATTAAGAGGTTTGGTTGGCGATGATGTGTTTAAAAAAGCAGTGAAAGTGTATTTAGAAAAGCATCAGTTTGCGACTGTAGAAACTTCAGATTTTATAAAGGAAGTAGAACGATTTTATGGTAAATCGTTAAATACGTTTGTTGATGTGTGGATTAAACAAAAGGTCTTTCCTGTTGATGCTGCTTTCGGATTGCTTCAAAATGAATCTACTTTCATTAACGAATATCTTATGGTAGATTGCCAGGCAAAAACCTCTAAGTGCAAAGAGTATTTAAAATATTATGTTTCAGAGGAAGCAAAGGTTAAGGTCATTTCTCAAATGCCAGAATTGGTGACAAGCGATACCTTTAAACATGGTTTTAAGGTAAGGCAAGCGATTTCGCAATACGTGAGGCAGATACCAAAGAAATTAAAAGATGAATACGAAACCTTGCTAGATGATAAATCGTACATCACTATAGAAAATGCTTTATATAATCTTTGGACAACATTTCCAGAAGAACGAGCAAAATACCTGTCTAAAACCAGAAATGTAGTAGGTTTTAATGACAAGAATGTACGCTTGCTATGGATTGCTTTAAATCTTAACACACCATTCTATCAGGCAGATAATAAACAAGGCTTGTTTGAAGAATTGGTAAGTTACACTGATGAGCGCTACAATGCAGATTTGCGTATGAATGCCTTTAACTATCTTAATCTTATGAATGCGTGCAATGACACCTGTAAATCCAATCTTCAAAAAGCTAAGTTTCACCATAACTGGAGAATGGTTAAGTTTGCAAAGGACATGTTAGAAAAATTAGAGAATAAACAATAATGCGAGCATTAGTCATTTCGGGTGGTGGAAGTAAAGGAGCCTTTGCAGGTGGAGTAGCACAATACCTTATGGAGCGCGAAAAGCGTGAGTATGATATGTTTTTAGGAACATCTACAGGTAGTTTGTTGGTGCCACACCTAGCTCTGAATAAGATAGGTAAGATCTACGATATTTTCACTAATGTTCAGCAACAGGATATTTTTAGCGTGAGCCCGTTTGTACAGCGAAAAAAAGGAGACAGGGAATACGTATCAATAGACTTTGTCAACTCTTTGTGGCAGTTTGTTAAAATGAAGCGCACCTTCGGTGAAAGTAAAGCGCTAAAGCGAAATATCAGAAAAAACTTCACTTTTGAAGAGTTTCAAAGGATTAGAGAGACTAAACATGATGTTGTTGTTACAGTTTCTAACTTGTCAATGAACCGCGTGGAGTATAAGTCTATTAAGGATTGTTCTTACGATGAGTTTTGCAACTGGATTTGGATTTCGTGCAATTATATTCCTTTTATGTCTTTAGCTAAAGTTGATGGTTACGAGTATGCGGATGGTGGATTGGGTTGTGTGATTCCGATTAGAGAAGCGATTTTAAGAGGTGCTACAGAGGTGGACGCTGTTGTTCTTGAAGCTGAAAATTTAGGAAAACAACGCGTGCTCGGAAAAAACCCATTTTCCTTAATGATGAATTTGTTTGGTCACTTACTCGATCAGGTAGAGCGAAGCGATATTGAAATAGGCAAACTGGCTGCAAAAAACAGAAATGTAAAACTAAATTTATATTACACGCCTACAAGTTTAACTGAAAACTCCTTGATTTTTAGTAAACGCTTGATGAAAAAATGGTGGCAACAAGGCTACAATTATGCTGAAAAGAAGCATTCGAATTAATTCGAATTAAAATGTGCGGTTTACATGTTTAGTATGCAGTAGGCAGTAGGCAGTAGGCAGTAGGCAGTATGAAGTATTCGGTTTTAAGGGGGAGTTTGAAAAGTCTTCCCTTTGGGAAGATTTAGATGGGCTTTACCACATTTCTCCAACCTCTTCTTTTATAAAGGAAAGCGCTGCGTTGCTCGGTGCAGACTTGTCCATAAGATCTGTTAAAATTACTTCGCGTAATTTATCTGCGCTATCTGTTTTCTCATTCATATTGGCTTTTCTAATGAGTTGGATGGTTGCATTTTTGGCCGCTAAAATGATGCTCCAACATTGGTCGCTAACGTAGATTTGTTGAGTTAAATTATGTTCAAACTCCTGTTCAATAGTTGCTATAAGTAAATTTTCGTAATCCTCTTTATTTGAGGATGTTGGAATAACTCTTGTTAGCAGGTTTTGAGGCTTAATACGTTCCAAGAAAAGAGACATACGCTCATAGGCTTGTAATCTAAGCGGAAAGGATTCTTTTTGTAAATCTCTTTTAATTAAAAAATTGCGTCTACTACTTTCGTTATCCATATGCTCTCTAAAAAATAAAAAGGCAATAGCTCCCGTAACAAGTGCTGGAATCGTATACATTAAGAGATTAAGAAGTTGTTGCTCCATAGTTTTTAGTTATCAGTTATCAGTTATCAGAAATAATTCGTCAATTGTCAATCATTTTTTCCGCCACCAAGATAAACACAATCTTTTAATTCTTGCATGCTTTTAAATGCAACAGGTGTTTTTTCGTAGTTGAAGGTGTGTTTAAACTCTTTGGTGAGGTTGTGGTCATCTACGTTCATTTCAACATCTCGCATATTAAATTGACAAGGGTGTTCGTAACCAGCAGCATGTGTAATTTCAATTAATTCCTTTTTAAACGTTTTAAAATATTGTGCCAATCGTTCTGATTTAAGAGGAACGTTAATGCCGTTTTGTAACCATTTTTTCTGCGTGGCCACGCCAGCAGGACAACGATTGGTGTGGCAAATTTGAGCTTGTATACAACCAATACTCATCATGGCCTCTCGTGCTACATTAATACAGTCGATACCCATTGCAAATGCCATTGCTGCTTTTGCAGGAAATCCGAGTTTTCCACTGCCAATAAAAACAATACGTTCAGTAAGATTATGTTTTTGGAAAAGCTTGTAGATGTCGCTAAATCCATAAACCCAAGGTAGGGATACATGGTCGGCAAAACTTGGTGGAGCGGCACCTGTACCACCTTCACCACCATCAATAGTGATGAAATCTGGCCCACGATTGTCGCGTTCCATGATTTGTGCCAATTCTTCCCATTGTTCTAGTTTACCTATAGCAGCTTTAATACCAACAGGTAACCCTGTAGTCTCAGCAATACTTTCGATAAAATCCACCAATTCAGGTACTGAGGAAAATGCTTTATGATTTGGTGGAGATAATACTGTTTTTCCTACTTCAACGCCTCTGATTTCGGCAATTTCTTTGGTGATTTTCTTTCCAGGAAGCACTCCGCCTTTTCCTGGTTTTGCACCTTGAGATAATTTTACTTCAATGGCTCTGATAAAAGGATTATCCTCAACCAGTTTTACCATTTTTTCCATTGAAAAGCCTCCGTCTTCGGCACGTACTCCAAAATAACCAGTCCCAAAATGGAATATCACATCGCCACCATTTCTATGATATGGAGACAAACCACCTTCTCCTGTATTGTGGTAAGCATTAGCAAGTTTCACGCCTTTGTTTAATGATTCTATAGCTTTTGCCGATAATGAGCCAAAACTCATGGCAGATACATTGATAATGGAAGCCGGTCTATAAGGACGCTTACGTTTGTTGTAAGCTCCCATAACTTTGGCACAAGGAATAAACGTTTTGTCCGAGGCGCTTGGGTGATGCTCTTCAACCTTATAAGGCATCATGGCATTGTTTATAAAAATATGCTGATGCGCGTAAATATCTCTGTCGGTACCAAAACCTTCGTAGTTGTTTTCTTGTTTAGCAGAGGCGTATATCCATCCTCGTTCTATACGATTAAAAGGTAGTTCCTCTCTATTATTTGCTACAAAATACTGACGCATTTCGGGTCCAATGCTTTCTAGTAAATAGCGTAAATGACCAACGATTGGAAAGTTATGACTAATGGTGTGTTTGCGCTGAAAAAATATGTCTCTAATAGCTACGATTATTAAAAAAACAATGATCCAAAGCCACCAAGAAATATTACCTAAGAATTCTAAAATGGAACCCATATTCTAAAATAAATTTGCACTAATATATTGAAAATAGATTATATAAAACTCTTGATATTTTGTTTATAATTAATGGGTTTTAAATATGGTAAAACCTAAGGTAATGTGTAATTTCACAGTTTGAAAAAATGAAGTCTTGGAAAAGTATCTCAGTCAACTTAACGACGCACAATTAGCACCAACATTACAGAAAGATGGCCCAATGATTGTTATCGCTGGTGCAGGTTCTGGTAAAACACGCGTACTTACATATCGCATAGCTTATTTAATGAGTCAAGGAGTAGATGCCTTTAATATTTTGGCATTAACCTTTACTAATAAAGCGGCTCGTGAGATGAAAGGTAGAATTGCAGATATTGTTGGTGATAGCGAAGCTAAAAATCTTTGGATGGGTACGTTTCACTCTGTGTTTGCTAAAATCCTTAGGTTTGAAGGTCATCATTTAGGTTTTCCAAGTAATTTTACTATTTACGATACACAAGATGCACAAAAACTTATAGGTTCTATCATAAAGGAAATGGGACTGGATAAGGATATCTACAAAACAAAAAAAGTCTACAGTCGAATTTCATCCTATAAAAATAGCCTTATTACTGTTAAAGCCTATTTTAGAAATCCAGAACTTATGGAAGCAGATGCTATGGCGCGCAGACCAAAAATGGGTGAGATTTACAAAGAATACGTAGATCGTTGTTTTAAGGCAGGTGCGATGGATTTTGATGATTTGTTGTTAAGAACCAACGAGTTGTTAACACGTTTTCCTGCAGTATTGGCGCAATATCAAGACCGTTTTAGATACATTTTAGTAGATGAGTATCAAGATACCAACCACTCGCAGTATCTTATTGTTAGAGCTTTGTCTGATCGTTTTCAGAATATTTGTGTGGTTGGTGATGACGCACAGAGTATCTATGCCTTTCGTGGAGCAAACATTAATAACATTCTTAATTTCCAGAAGGATTATGACGATGTCAATGTTTACCGATTAGAGCAAAATTACCGCTCTACCAAAATGATTGTCGGTGCGGCCAATTCGGTAATAGAACACAATAAAACTAAGCTTGATAAAATTGTATGGACAGCTAACGATCTAGGTGAAAAAGTTGTAGTTCATCGTACAATGACAGATGCTGACGAAGGTCGTTATGTGGCAAGTACTATTTGGGAAACCAAAATGAATCAGCAGTTGCAGAATAGTGATTTTGCGGTACTTTACAGGACTAACGCACAATCACGTGCCATAGAAGATGCCTTAAGAAAGCGTGATATTCCATATCGTATTTATGGTGGATTGTCATTTTATCAACGTAAGGAAATTAAAGACGTTACGGCATATTTGCGTTTAATTTTAAATCCTTCAGATGAGGAAGCTTTAAAGCGTGTTATAAATTATCCAGCTAGGGGAATTGGTCAGACTACGATAGATCGTTTGATTGTTGCTGCTAATGCTACTGGAAAGACCATTTACGATATAATTAAAGATATTGACAACGTATCTATTAATATCAATAACGGCACCAAGAATAAGCTTAAGGACTTTGTAACATTGATTGAAAGTTATAAGGTAATGAACCAAAATGCCAATGCCTTTGAATTAGCCGAACATGTTGCTAAAACGAGTGGTCTTATTCGGGAGTTAGGCAAAGATGGTACTCCAGAAGGAGTTACTAAACTAGATAACGTACAGGAATTGTTGAATGGTATTAAAGATTTTGTTGAAGGGCAGATTGAAGTTGCGGATAGTACAGGGTCTTTGGCAGAATTTTTAGAAGATGTTGCGTTAGCAACAGATTTAGATGGTGATAAGGGTGATCCTAACCATGTAGCTTTAATGACTATTCATTTAGCAAAAGGATTGGAGTTTCCACATGTGTTTATTGTTGGCATGGAAGAGGATTTATTCCCAAGTGCCATGAGTATGAATACTAGAAGTGAGCTGGAAGAAGAGCGTCGTTTATTTTATGTGGCATTAACTCGTGCAGAAAAACAAGCGTATCTTACTTATACTGTGTCGCGTTATCGTTGGGGAAAGTTGATTGATGCTGAACCAAGTCGATTTATTGAAGAAATTGAAGACGAATATGTAAACATTACAACGCCTTTAAAAGAGCAACGATTTAATCCTATGTTGGATGCCTCTATTTTTGGTGATATAGAGCCTAACAAAGTTCGTTTTGCAAAGCCTAAGTCACCAAAATTCAAGAAGAAAGAATCGAAAAAGAAACCAGAAAAATTTAAAATTAGTACTCCCAAAAAATTAAAGCCAGTAAGTCAGTCGAATGGTGCATCAAATTTATTTGATAGTAAGCTTACCGTTGGTAACATAGTAAACCATCAACGTTTTGGTAGGGGAGAAGTGCTTAAAATTGAAGGTGCTGGTGGAGATTTAAAAGCGGAAATAAAGTTTGAAAATGGTGATACCAAGAAACTTTTATTGCGCTTTGCCAAATTGGAAATTATTTCTTAGTTCTTAACGCAACCATTTGGAAATTTTCTCGTCTATAAAAAAACCATTCATTATGTCCAAAAGGCTTTCTTTAGCGATTTGGTTAATTTTAATCGCCTTTTTTAGTTGTGAAGACACCGAGATAGAAAACAATATACGAGTTTTAGTACATGGTAATGTAGTAGACCAAAACGCTCAGCCAATTGCAGGTGCTAGTATTCGCGTTTATGCAGATGCTAATGCCGTTGGAGCAGACCGTGTGCTTTTAGGAGAGGGCGTAAGTGATGCTACAGGAAACTTTAGTGTTACTTCGTTATTTGGCCCTAATGATTTGTTTTTAGTGGATGTTTCATTAAATGATCAGTTTTCTACCTATCGTTATCAAACCAATACAGAAGAGTTTACACCTTTTAATCTTACGTTCAATTTAGAAACCGTTGAGTTGAACGAACTCGCAACATTTACTTATAATATAATTAGAGAAAGTGGAGAGAATAATACATTACAGTATAGGTTTACATATTTTGATTCTAATTGTATAGAGGTTTTTGAAGAGGGTGTTTTAGATGAATCCCAAAGTTTTTGTAATAGTTTGAGGTTTACAGGCTCTAACCTTAACAATTTATCTCCAAATGCTGAAAATAGAAGCTTCATTGTACCTATTCAATCTCAAGTTGAGTTTACTTACAGTATTAATGAAGGAGAAGAGGTTTCCGAAATAATAACCATTAATTCAGCTGATTATGCCTTCGAATTTAGCTATTAAATTTTTAATTGTTCTTGTTTTTGGTTTACAATTAAATGCTCAAAACGACAGTATAAGTCAAAAATCAAAAGCCTCAAAGGTTGCTGTTTTGTTTGATGATGAGCGTCAATATTTTGGCGCAGTAGCATTAACCTATCAAAATCCTATGTCTTATGGCGATAATTTTATTGGTGAAGGGTTTGAAGGTAAGGGAGGCTATAATTTTAGAATTCAGGTTTATGTTTTAAAAAACTTCTTTGTTGGATTCAGTTATGGTTTTAGTCAATTTGATAACATAAAAAAAGAGCTGCTTGGTAATTATAACGAGAGTAGTGTCGAAGAGATTTCAGGTATTTTAGGCTATGAGTTTGTGCCGCTACCAAGAGTTAGACTGGGAGTTAATGCTTCAATATTAGGAAGGGCTACGCTTAGTAATTCTATTCAGTCAGGATATGCAAACAGAGACTTCGGAAAACTTAGAAACTTTGGTATTAACCTTGAATATGAATTTATAAAAAACCTCAATATTTTCGTAGAATATAATTGGCGCAAAATAAAATCAGAAATTGAAGTGCCAGACGAATTGGTGTCTTTTTTTAAAGAAGGTACTTACAATACCTTTAGCATAGGTTTAAAGTTTAATTTTGGAGATATAGACTTGGCTGATGTTGTATCATTTTAAGGGTAGACCGTTAAATATTATTTTACCATGCACACCGAATTAATATTGCCGTCATTATCATATTCTTTTATTGAATTTGCTGGATCTGTTATCCATTTACCATCAACAATAAACTTATATTGATATTTTCCACCAGACAGATTTTTGTTAAAAACCCAGCAATCTTCGACTTTAGTCATTTTATAGTCTTCTTCGGACCAATCATTAAAATCTCCGCTAAGAATTACTGTTTTGGCATCTAAATAATCACAGAGTTTAAATGTTACTTTTTTTTGTACATCGAGCACAGAGTTATAGCCGCCATATTCATTCTCAACTTTTGATGGATTCTGAGGATCGATAATCCAAAGGTGTTTATCTACAATAAATTTATATTGGTAAATATCTGGCTTTAATTGTAAGGTCACTTCCCAGCCATTCTCTGTGGGTTTCATTTTAAAACCGGATTCGTCCCAACGGTTAAATGTTCCGCTGAGTATAACTTGCTCAGCATCTTTGTAGCCTTTTAGTTTAAAGGTAACGTTGCCATAGTCTGTAGCAAAGGCGCTGTAAAGTTTAAGATTATATGACATTAATCTATGGCCCTTGTAATCTCTGGCATCTACAATATTTTCAAAATCATCAGAGGGTTCAGCCCAGTGATACCCATTGACGATAAACTTAAATTCCCAATCAAAATCTGATGTAAAAACCGAAAGATCTTTGCGCAATTCATAAATGGTATCACTAACCTTGTTCATTTTCCATCGGTCTTTAGCCCATTCATTAAATTCACCAGACACACAAACATATTCTATGGGATCACCATTGTTTTTTATATTCGGATAATCGTTAACATTGAAGATAAACGTAACGTTTTTACCTTCAATTTTATAGCCCTTTTTATTTTGGGAACTAATAGTGATGGTTAAAAATAAAAGACCTAAAAAAGGTAGTAATATTTTGTTTTTTACTGTCAAGGTTCCGTGATTGGATTAGCTATAAAATATAGCTTCTTTTTCCTGTAATTTATTATTGTTCTTTTTTGTATGAAGAATTCAAAACCTAAAATGCCGTCTAGGTTGGTGCCAAATGCAGTGTTCATTTTTCTTAAATTAGTGAGCACTGTTTTCATTGGGCCAAAATAAATTGAATCATTCAGTTTTACCCTGTACAATTTCCCTGCCAAAACATTTTTTTTCTTACCACTCGCACCTGTAAGTTTCAATTCTCCAAGAGGGTAAAAGTACTCTAAAATATCTGAATTTAGGTTTTTGTTGATCTGATTGTATTCTGCGGCTGTATCCAGACCAAATTCAACTTTATTATCCCCAACGTAAGCATCTAATATTATGGTGTGCTTTTTTAGCGTAAAATCTATGCTGTCTTCAATCGTTTCTGCATAGACCTTATTCGAAAGTTTATTTCCTTTCTTATCAATTTTAGTTAAAGTTAATTGGTTGAGATACGTATCAATAAAGATTTCAAAGTCTTTGAGAACATTGTAACCTATAATACCCAAGAGTTTTATTTTTTTGGTTTGTTCTATATGTGATAAATCTATGACATCTGCGTTGAGTTTTTCGAGATTAATGGTGTTAATGCTCAAGAGATTAAGGTGCTTTTCCTTGACATCTTCAATATTGTCGTTTACACCACTTTTTTGCTCACCGTCGTCACCATATTTTCGTGTAGGTTTAAAATGAACACTGTTTAGTATAAGTGTTTCAGAACCTGTATCTACAATAAAGTCACCTACTTCATCTAAAATCTCTACTTCAACTATAATGAGTTGGTCTATAACTTTAAACGGAATGCGCGTTGTAGAGGCATTAACAAATTCTGCTTTTGTAAAAAAGAATGGCGGAACATCCTTTATGGGCTTCTTTCCAGCTGCAAAGACGTAAGCGGAGAACAAAAGTGAGACGATTATTTTGATTGATTGATGCATACTATATAGACTGAAAAAGAAGGTTAAATGTTACAGTCTAAAAAAAGATTATAATTTTTTTAGCATTTATGCTTATCTTTATTTTATGGCAGAATTCATTAAGATATATCCCGAAAACCCAAACCCAAAAGCTATTCAAAAAGTTGTGGAAGTTTTAAAAAGAGGTGGTTTGGTAATTTATCCAACGGATACCGTTTATGGTTTGGGTTGCGATATTACTAACATTAAAGCTTTGGAGCGTATTGCTCAGATAAAGGGTGTAAAGCTCGAAAAGTCTAATTTTTCTTTTGTTTGTGAGGATTTGAGCAATCTTAGTGATTACGTTAAGCAAATAAACACATCTACTTTTAAAATTCTAAAACGTGCCTTACCTGGGCCTTATACGTTTATTTTACCAGGATCTAAAAGTTTGCCTAACCCTTTTAAGAAACGGAAAACTGTAGGTATTAGAGTACCAGATAATTCTATTTCTTTAGCCTTAGTAAGTGCATTGGGCAACCCAATAGTATCTACATCCATACGAGACGAGGATGATATTTTAGAGTATACCACAGACCCAGAATTGATTTTAGAAAAATGGGATAACTTAGTCGATGTGGTAATAGATGGAGGTTATGGTGGTAATGAGGCTTCAACCATAGTAGATCTTTCGGGTGATTCACCAGAGGTTGTGAGAGAAGGAAAGGGAAGTTTGGAAATATTTTAAATTTGATTTAAAACCTTTTTGCCTTTACTGCTATTAAAATAGAATAGGAGAAGAGAAATAATACCGCAAACTAAAAAACCAGTAAATAAGGGCGTTACAGAACCTACAACATAGTTTCCTATGTAGTCTGCAATAGGAACGGCCATTACCGTAGATATAAATCCATTTAGAGCAGAACCAATACCAGCTATATGTCCCATAGGTTCCATGGCTAATGCGCGCAGATTTCCAAATAAAAAGCCTATGGTAAAAAACTGAAGTGCAAAAAATGAAATGAGAATTTCTATGCTTGGGTTATTGCCAGAGTTAAAAAGTATTATAAATATTAAGGATATTACTATAAAACTAATCATGGCAGTATGTACAATGTTTTTCATGCCAAACCGCATTACCAATTGACTATTGAGAAAGGTTGCCAACCCAATGGAAATAGCAAGACTGGCAAAAATTAGAGGAAACTCTTCGACTAAGTTATATTGCTCTTCAAAAATACGTTGAGAAGTACTTAAATAAACCATAAAAGATCCTGTTATAAAACCAGACAATAAAGTATAAATTACTGCAGATCTAATTTTAAAAAACTGAATCGTACCAGTTTTAAATATGGTAAGTCTATAAGGTATTCTATACTTATCTTTTAAAGTTTCAGGTTGTCTTAGCCAATACCATATAACAACTAAAATTCCGAATACTAAGTTAAAGGTAAATATAGATTCCCAATTATAGCGACGCATTAAAAACTGACCTAAGGTAGGAGCTATTACTGGAACGAGTATGAAAACCATTACCACTATAGATAAAATCTTTGCCATGTAGTCCCCTTCATAAGAATCTCTTACCATAGCAATACACATCGTTCTGGGTGAAGCAAGTGCAACACCTTGTAGCAATCTCCCAAAAAGCATCATTTCAAAATTCTTTGTTGTAATACATATTATTGATGCTATTACAAAAAGTATAAAACCTACATAAACAACAGGCTTTCTGCCAAAACTATCGGAAAGCGGACCAAAAATTAACTGACCAATACCTAGACCCAAAAAAATAGAAGTAATAAGTTTGGGAAGTTCCAAGGGTTCACTTACACTAAGATGGTTTCCAATTAATGGCAAAGCAGGTAAAACAGCATCGATAGATAAAGCAACAATAGACATAAGTGCTGCCATGAGAACAACGAATTCAAATTGTGATCGCTTTTGTTTTTCCATGGCGCAAAAGTAAACTATTTATTACCTACTTTTGAGTAGAATGTATCCTGAAAATATTAAACCTTTGTTAAGATGCTTACCACAACACTCATAAAATTATTTGATAGAGATCTTGAAAAATTAAAACAAGAAATTGAAGCTTATAAAGCAGAAGAAGACCTTTGGATTGTAACAAATGAAATCTCTAATTCTGCAGGTAATTTATGCTTACACCTCATAGGTAACCTAAACCATTTTATTGGAGCTATTTTAGGCAATACAGGTTACATAAGACAGCGGGATTTGGAGTTTTCACAAACAAATATTCCAAAATCCAAAATGATTGAGGGTATAGACAATGCCTTAGTTATGGTAAAAGATGTTTTGGGGAAATTAACAGTGCATAATTTACAAGAACAATATGAGCTTAAAGTCTTTGGTGAAGCGATGTCTACAGAATTTTTCCTCACTCATTTATTGACTCATTTAGCTTATCATTTGGGGCAAATTAACTATCATAGACGGTTACTGTCCGTATAAGAAATTTAAAAATTAAAAGGGCGAATTGTTAAGAATTTGTTCATAAATATTTTAGATCTTTTTGGATTATTGAATTTTCAATCCAAACCCAAAAATTAACTTTTTTATTGAAGATAATTACTCAAATTACCATTTTTTTTGATGTTTATTTAAAGTTATAGCAATGTTAATAAAAGTGTTAAAAAAAATGAATTTTATATCTGGAAAAACGGAGGAATAAATTGGATATTTGATCTCGTCTTAATATTAATCTAAATACATTTCCTCATGCAAATAACACATATCCAGAAACGGGATTTTTCTACAAAGCCATTCCAATTAAGTAAAATTACTAATGCAGTTCTAAAGGCCATGACCGCACTGGAGCATGGGAGTTTAGAGGATGCAGAGCGTATTTCTCAAAGCGTTTTAGGTGTGTTGTTAAAGCAAAAGGAGCAAGAGCCTAAATACGTTCCAACGGTAGAAGAAATTCAAGATGCTGTTGAGAATGCATTAATGGAGAACTCATTTTTTGATGTGGCAAAAGCATACATTCTTTACAGAGACGAACAAGCCAGAAAGCGTAAAACAAACATCTTTGAAAAGCGAATAAACCTTAAACCATACGAATATCCCGATTTGTATGAATATGTGCCCGCAATAAGGCATTCGTATTGGATTCATACAGAGTTTAATTTTACAAGTGATATTCAAGATTTTAAAGCAGGATTATCTGATGTAGAGAGAAGTGCCATCAAAAACACAATGCTTGCTATTTCTCAAATAGAAGTTGCCGTAAAATCTTTTTGGGGAGATATTTATCACAAAATGCCTAAGCCAGAAATTGGATCGGTAGGTGCAACGTTTGCTGAAAGTGAAGTAAGACATCATGATGCCTATTCTCATTTGTTGGAAATTCTTGGTCTTAACAAGGAATTTAACGACTTAAAGAAAAAGCCAGTAATAATGCGCCGTGTGCAGTATTTAGAAAATGCTTTAAAGAACTCTAAGAGTGATGATAATAGAGCTTATGCAGATGCGGTATTACTGTTCTCATTATTTATAGAGCATGTATCTCTATTTTCTCAGTTTCTTATTATCATGGCATTCAATAAGCATAAGAATGTATTGAAAGGTGTTTCTAACGTCGTAGAAGCAACATCTAAGGAAGAACAAATACACGGCGATTTTGGTATTGATATTATTAAAATCATTAAAAACGAAAACCCAGATTGGTTTGATGAGGATTACAATGCAACAGTTCAAGACATGTGTAGAGAAGCCTTTGATGCAGAAAGTAAAATTGTAGATTGGATTTTTGAAAAAGGTGAAATAGACTTCTTGCCAAAAGCCGTTGTAAATGAATTCCTTAAAGATAGGTTCAATAGATCTTTAAAGAGTATCGGAATAGAAACAATTTTTGATACAGACGAAAAATTATTAGCAGAAACTGAATGGTTTGACGATGAAATCATAGGGACCAAACACGGTGATTTCTTCGTAAAACGATCAATCAACTATAGCAAAAGAACTCAAAGTATAACCAGTGATGACCTTTTTTAAAAATGATAGAACAAAACCAGATTAATAGCGCAAACAAAACAGAGAATAAAACAGAAAACGAATTAATAAATGCAAGAAAAAAGTCTTTACAGCAAATAAAGACCAAAACAGATGGAGATTTTGCTTGGTTAACAGACTACAGTAGACAATTCTTAGCATCTGGTTACTTAACAGAAGGAGTAACACCAGAAGAACGCATCAAAGAAATTGCAGATAGAGCAGAGCAAATATTGGGAATTCCTGGTTATGCAGATAAGTTTTTTAACTACATGTCCTTAGGTTACTTCTCACTATCATCGCCAGTATGGTCTAACTTTGGTAAAGAAAGAGGTCTACCAATTTCTTGTTTCGGATCTCACGTTGATGATGATATGGGTAACATACTCTATACCCAGTCAGAAGTTGGTATGATGTCTAAACTTGGAGGTGGTACCTCAGGCTACTTTGGAAAAATAAGACATCGTGGTGCTGCTGTTAAAAATAACGGTCAAGCTTCTGGAGCGGTACATATTATGCAATTGTTTGAGTCGATGGTAGATGTTGTAAGTCAAGGTTCTGTGCGTCGCGGGCGTTTTTCACCATACTTACCTATAGATCATCCAGACATTATGGAATTTTTAGAAATAGGAACTGAAGGAAACCCAATTCAGGAGTTAACACATGGTGTCACCGTTACTAACGATTGGATGCAAGAAATGGTTGATGGTGATGTAGATAAGCGTACTGTTTGGGCAAAAGTACTACAGCGAAGAGGTGAAATGGGTTATCCATATATATTCTTTACGGACAATGCCAACAATGGGGCGGCAGATGTATATCAAGATAAAAAGCTGCCAATATATGCTAGTAACCTTTGTACAGAGATTATGTTACCATCTAATGATGACTGGTCTTTTGTGTGTTGCTTATCATCACTTAACGTGTTGCATTACGAAGATTGGAAGGATACAGATGCTGTAGAAACAATGATTTACTTCTTAGATGCTATAATCACAGAGTTTACTGAAAAATTAGAAGCTTATAAGAATTCACCAAACAAAGATGACCAACAGACATTTTTGTTTATGGAACGTGCTTATAACTTTGCAAAAGACAACAGAGCACTTGGATTGGGTGTTTTAGGATGGCATTCGTTATTACAATCAAAAATGTTAGCCTTTAATAGTCAAGAAGCGTTTAATTTAAATAGTAAGATCTTCAAACTTATAAAAGAGAAATCCTACAAAGCGTCAGAAGAATTGGCAGAACGTTTTGGTGAGCCAACAGTTTTAAAAGGATACGGAAGAAGAAACACCACTCTTAATGCTGTTGCTCCAACAACGTCTTCTGCATTTATCTTAGGACAAGTATCTCAAGGTATAGAACCAATTTGGTCTAATATCTATGTAAAAGATATTGCAAAGATCAAGACAACTATTAAGAATCCGTACTTAGAAGCGTTTTTAGAATCAAAAGGAAAAAATACTACTGAAGTTTGGAGAAGTATTAGAGATTACGATGGTTCTGTACAGCATCTAGATTTTATGACAGATGAAGAGAAAGACGTGTTTAAAACCTATTCTGAAATTGATCAGATGGACATCATCTATCAAGCGGCTAACAGACAAAACCACATAGACCAAGGACAGTCTGTAAACATAATAGTACATCCAGATATGTCTGTAAAGGAAATTAATAAAATTCACGTTACAGCATGGAAATTAGGCTTAAAGTCGTTATACTATCAACATAGTATGAACGCGGCTCAGAAGTTTAAACAAAAGAAAGAGTGTACAACTTGTGAGGCTTAGTTTTAAAGACCTTTTAAATAATAAAAAAACCCGAT
Source organism: Winogradskyella sp. (assembly GCA_030149175.1). Taxonomy (GTDB): domain Bacteria; phylum Bacteroidota; class Bacteroidia; order Flavobacteriales; family Flavobacteriaceae; genus Winogradskyella. The sequence goes on from JASBSA010000089.1 coordinate 20,641, forward strand.
TTAATAGTCGGGTTTTTTTATTGGTATATCATATAAAATTACAACGGAATGTTACCGTGTTTACGCTTAGGTTTGTTGACTTCCTTATTCTCTAGCATACTAAAAGCTTTTATAAGTTTACGTCTTGTATTTTCTGGTAGAATGACTTCGTCAATGTAACCACGCTCAGCAGCACTATAAGGATTGGCAAAAAGCTCTGCATATTCTGCTTCTTTTTCTTTCCACTTCGCTTCAGGATCTTCGGCAGCAGTAATTTCGCGCTTAAAAATAATTTCTGCAGCACCTTTTGCACCCATTACTGCAATTTCCGCATTTGGCCAGGCAAAATTCATGTCGGCACCAATATGTTTCGAGTTCATTACATCATACGCACCACCATAGGCTTTACGAGTAATTACTGTTACCCTTGGTACAGTTGCTTCACTAAAGGCATACAATAATTTTGCACCATGCACAATGATACCATTCCATTCCTGGTCTGTTCCTGGTAAGAAACCAGGGACATCCTCCAGTACTAATAAGGGAATATTGAAGGCGTCACAAAAACGTACAAATCGCGCCGCCTTTTTAGAACTTTTAACGCCAAGTACACCAGCTAAAAACATAGGTTGATTAGCGACTATACCAATTGATTTTCCACCAAGCCTTGCAAAACCTACTATAATATTTTCGGCATAATCTTTATGAATTTCATAAAATGAACCTTCATCAATAATACCTTCTATAACAATGTGCATATCATACGGCTTATTAGGGTTTTCTGGTACTATATCTGCTAAACCTTGTCTTATTTCGTCTTTAAGTTCAAATACGATGTCTTCAGGTTTTTCTCTATTACTTTGAGGTAGATAACTCAACAGTTTCTTTATGTCCTCAAGACATTCCACATCGTTGGCAGACGTTTTATGGGCAACTCCAGATTTGGTGGAGTGTACACTTGCACCACCAAGTTCTTCGCTGGTAACCTCTTCGTTGGTTACGGTTTTTACAACATTAGGTCCTGTTACAAACATGTAACTAGTATCTTGAACCATTATTGTAAAATCCGTCATAGCAGGTGAATACACAGCACCACCAGCACAAGGACCCATAATGGCAGAAATCTGTGGAATAACACCAGATGCTTGTACATTTCTGTAAAAAATATCAGCATAGCCACCTAGAGAGCGCACACCTTCTTGAATACGTGCACCACCAGAATCGTTAAGACCTATAATTGGTGCTCCAACATTAACGGCCATATCCATAATTTTGCAAATCTTTTCGGCATGTGTTTCTGATAACGACCCACCAAATACCGTAAAATCTTGTGCAAATACATAGACTAAGCGACCATCTATAGTACCATAACCAGTAACAACACCATCACCATAAAACTTTTGGTTTTCCATACCAAAGTCTTTGGTTCTGTGGGTTACTAAAGCACCAATTTCTTCAAAGGAACCTTCGTCTAACAAATAGAGAATACGCTCTCTAGCGGTTAGTTTTTTCTTTTCGTGTTGTTTATCTATTCGTTTTTGACCTCCACCTAATTTAGATAAGGCAATTTTTTCGTTTAGTGTTTTTATTTTAGAACTCATAGTGTCTTAATTAGGTAATCTTAATAGTTTTTGATCTTCTAAATACTGCTTTAATGCCAATATAGCAGCAATTTCTGCTTCAGCTTTATGTCGTGCTTCCAAAAGACTAGGTGAGTAGTATTTCTTCACAAAATGCGTATCAAAGTTTCCACTTCTAAACGCATCGTGCTCACAAACAAAACGTCCGAAAGGTAATGTTGTTTGTACGCCTTTAATATGATAGTTATCAATAGCTTTTATCATGAGCTCAATAGCTTCTGCACGAGTTTTACCGTAAGTTATAAGTTTTGATAACATTGGGTCGTAATAGATTGGTACGTCCATACCTTCTTCAAAACCATTATCTACACGAATATTTTCACCAATAGGCAATTGATAGACTTCCAAATTACCAACACTTGGTAAGAAATCATTCATAGGATCTTCGGCATATACACGAAGCTCTAAGGCATGACCATTGATTTTTAAGTCTTCTTGCTTTATGTCTAAAACTTCACCACGGGCTACTTTAATTTGAAGCTCGACTAAATCTACACCAGCAATCCACTCTGATACAGGATGCTCTACCTGAAGTCTGGTGTTCATTTCCAAGAAGTAAAAGTTATGATCGGCATCCATTAAGAATTCAACCGTACCAGCACCAACGTAGTCACAAGAACGAGCAACGTTTATGGCAGCTTGTCCCATTCTTTCTCTTAATTCTGGAGTTAATATGGCAGAAGGAGCTTCTTCAACAACTTTTTGATGGCGACGCTGCACAGAACATTCGCGCTCAAAGAAATGAACAATATTACCATGCGTGTCTGCCATAACTTGAATTTCGATGTGTCTTGGTGAGGTTACATATTTTTCAACAAAAACAGAACCATCACCAAAAGCTGAAGTGGCCTCACTAATAGCACGCTTCATTTGGCTTTCAACATCTTTTTCGTTTTCAACAATCCGCATGCCTTTTCCTCCACCACCTGCAGCCGCTTTGATAAGGATAGGCAAGCCAATTCGTTTTGCAATTTCAACAGCTTCTTTTGGGTCGGTAACTGCATGATCTACACCAGGTACCATTGGAATGTCGTAATCTTTAACGGCATCTTTGGCCGCTAATTTATCTCCCATCATTTTTATAGCTTTGGAGCGAGGGCCAATAAAGATGACATCATTTTTTTCGCATAACTCAGCAAAATCAGCATTTTCACTTAAGAAACCATAGCCAGGATGGATACCATCGACGTTTAATGATTTTGCGACTTCGATTATTTTATCACCTTTAAGGTAAGATTGGTTAGAAGGTGCAGGACCAATGCAAACGGCTTCGTCCGCAAATTTTACATGTGGTGAATTTCTGTCGGCTTCAGAAAATACAGCGACTGTTTTTATTCCCATTTTTTTTGCAGTTCGCATGACGCGAATTGCAATTTCGCCACGATTGGCAACTAATATTTTTTTCATATGAGTTTCTTTTGGCGTCACTTCGAGTGATTTTTGATAAAAAATTTTATCGAGAAGTTCTCGATTCATTTTGTTCATACTTCACAAAACACTCAAACTGACTCATCATTTTATTCGAATTCGATTAAAAGTGCATTTTTTTCAACAGTGTCTCCTTGGTTGACTTTTATAGATTTTATAACTCCATCACGAGGTGAGTTGATAACATTTTCCATTTTCATAGCTTCAAGAATTAATATTGGGTCATCTTCTTTAACTTCTTGAGCTTCTTTCACGTTAATCTCTAGAATTAAACCAGGCATTGGAGCTTTAATATCGTCTACTTTTTTGGAAGCACCGATTTCAAAACCTAATGCAGCAATTTGCTGATCTAAGGCATCGTTAATAACAACATCATAAGTGTTGTTATTCACTTTAACGCTGTATGTTTTTTTGTTGAAGTTTGAACTAACAATGTTAGCTTTAATAGAACTGTTGTTTTGAAGAATATGATACTTATTTGTTGAGGTTTCAACAGCATCAAGTTGGTCTACTGCTTCTTCGGTTACATCAAACTCATAAGAAGCATTAACTTTTGCTTTATACATATGTAGAGGTTTATTAAACTTTGGCTA
>JASBSA010000140.1 GCA_030149175.1 Winogradskyella sp.
TAACCCTTTTCTTTACTACCAAATACTTTTTTGTGTTTTATTTGATAAAAATTTTATCACTCTAAATTTCAATACATTACACCAAGTTTAATTTTATTAAAAACTTCACTTTGTCCTTTATATATATAGGTATATCTTTGTAGGCTAAATTTATACAAACAATTAAATGATAAAAATTACTCTACCTGATGGTTCGGTTAGATCTTTTGATAAAGATGTAACTCCTTATGAAGTGGCTGTAGATATTAGCGAAGGTTTTGCGCGTAATGTTATTTCAGCAAAATTCAATAATACTATTATTGAAACCACCACTCCATTAACTACAGATGGTAGCCTTACCTTATATACATGGAGAGACGATGAAGGAAAGAAAGCCTTCTGGCATTCTTCAGCTCATGTTTTAGCACAGGCACTAGAAGAGCTTTATCCAAATGTAAAACTTTGGGTTGGCCCTGCTATTGAAAATGGTTTTTATTATGATGTTGATTTAGGTGAAAATTCTATTTCAGAAAAAGATTTCAAAACCATTGAAAATAAAATGATGGAAATTGCTCGCGGCAAACATGATTTTAAAATGCGAGATGTTTCTAAAGCGGATGCTATTTCATATTATAAAGGTAAGAATGAATATAAAGTAGATTTGATCGAAAACCTTGAGGATGGTACCATAAGTTTCTGTGATCATTCTTCTTTTACAGATTTATGCCGTGGAGGTCATATACCAAATACTGGTATCATTAAAGCTGTAAAAATACTGAGTGTAGCAGGTGCATATTATAAAGGTGATGAAAATGAAAAACAGTTAACTAGAGTTTATGGCATTTCCTTCCCTAAACAAAAAGAGTTAACCGAGTACCTACACCTACTGGAAGAGGCTAAAAAAAGAGATCATAGAAAACTTGGTAAAGAATTAGAACTATTCACTTTCTCACAAAAAGTAGGTCAAGGATTACCTTTATGGTTACCTAAAGGGGCTGCATTAAGAGAACGATTAGAAAATTTCCTAAAAGCTGCTCAGAAGAAAGCTGGTTATGAAATGGTCGTTACCCCGCATATTGGCAATAAGGATTTATATGTAACTTCTGGTCACTTTGCTAAATATGGTGAAGATAGTTTTCAACCAATAAATACACCTGCAGAAGGTGAGGAGTTTCTTTTAAAACCAATGAACTGTCCACATCACTGTGAAATATATAATAACAGACCATACTCATATAAAGAATTACCAAAGCGATTCGCTGAGTTTGGTACAGTATATAGATATGAGCAAAGCGGAGAGCTACATGGTTTAACTCGTGTTAGAGGGTTCACTCAAGATGATGCACATATTTTTTGTACACCAAATCAACTAGATGCTGAGTTTAAAGAAGTTATAGATCTAGTATTATATGTGTTTGGTTCATTGGGGTTTGAGAATTTTACAGCCCAAGTTTCTTTAAGAGATCCAGAAAAACCAGAAAAATATATTGGTAGTGATGAAAATTGGGAAAAAGCAGAAAAGGCAATTTTAAATGCTGCTAAAGACAAAGGTTTAAATTATGTAGTAGAAACCGGTGAAGCAGCCTTTTATGGGCCAAAGTTAGATTTTATGGTTAAGGACGCTCTAGGTCGTCAATGGCAATTGGGCACTATTCAGGTAGACTACAACCTTCCTGAACGTTTTGATTTAACATATAAGGGTAGTGATAATGAACTTCATAGACCTGTAATGATACACAGAGCACCATTTGGTAGTATGGAACGATTTGTTGCTATTCTCTTAGAGCATACTGGCGGAAACTTCCCACTTTGGCTTATACCAGAGCAGGTTATGATACTGTCCGTAAGCGAGAAATATGAAAAATACGCCGAAAAAGTTTTAAATTTGCTAGAAAATAACGAAATTCGCGCCCTCGTAGATAATAGAAACGAAACTGTAGGTAAGAAAATTAGAGAAGCTGAAATTCAAAAATTCCCTTATATTATAGTAGTCGGAGAACAAGAGGAAAATGATAACACTATTACTGTAAGGCAACACGGAGGTGAAGACCTTGGTACAATAAGTGTTCATGAATTTTCTGAAATGATTAATAAAAAAATAAAAGAAAGCTTAAAAAGCTTTTAGTAAAATAAAGTTTAATTAAAAAATTTAAGCCATAGCAATACGTAGAAACAGAAGGAGTTACAACAGAAGAGAAGCCCAAGAGGACAAGCATCGTATAAATTCAAAAATTAGAACTGAAGAAGTTCGAGTGGTAGGTGAGAATGTCGAAGTAGGCATTTATCCTATTAAGAAAGCATTATCCATGGCCGACGAACAAGGATTAGATCTTGTTGAGATTTCGCCTAATGCAAATCCTCCTGTTTGTAAGATTATGGATTATAAAAAGTTTCTTTATGAACAAAAGAAACGAGAAAAAGCTTTAAAAGCAAAAGCTTCTAAAGTTGTTGTAAAAGAAATTCGATTTGGTCCTCAAACAGATGACCACGATTACGAATTTAAAAAGAAACATGCTGAGAAGTTCTTAAAAGATGGTGCAAAACTTAAGGCTTTTGTATTTTTTAAAGGACGCTCGATAGTGTTTAAAGAGCAAGGACAGATTTTATTACTAAGATTGGCGCAAGACCTTGAAGAATACGGTAAGGTTGAACAAATGCCAAAACTTGAGGGTAAACGAATGATTATGTTCATAGCTCCTAAGAAAAGTAAATAAAAAGACCCCACCTACGCTAAAGCTTTGGTGGATAACGATAAGCGAAACGTAAATTAAAACTAGGACAAAATGCCTAAAATGAAAACAAAATCGAGTGCTAAGAAACGTTTCAAACTAACTGGCACTGGTAAAATTAAAAGAAAGCACGCTTTTAAGAGTCACATCTTAACAAAGAAGTCTAAAAAGCGTAAGCTTGCGTTAACCCATGA
>JASBSA010000141.1 GCA_030149175.1 Winogradskyella sp.
GGAATTAAATCCATCTGAACGTTACGGTTATCACCTTCAGCCGAAGGAATTCTACTTCCGTTTAAGGTAACAGAGTTTAATTGAGGAGAAAGACCACGAACAATAATGTTACGTGCTTCACCTTGATCTACCTGCATAGTAATTCCAGGAATACGTTTTACAGCATCACCAATATTAGCATCCGGAAACTTACCGATTTGGTCAGTAGACACTACATTAGTAATGTTTTGTTTGTTCTTTTGTGTGTTTAAGGCTCTTGCTTGTCCGCTAAGACCAAAACCACTAATTGTAACTTCTTTTAATTCGGTATCCTCAGAGTTTAGTGTAAAATTCAATGTTACAGTTTGATTAGGCGTAACAGTCACGTCTTGGTTTACATCAGAAAAGCCAAGATATTTTACGGTAATAGTATGATTTCCTTCAGGAATGTCTACTAACACATATTTTCCGTTAAAATCAGTTACAGTTCCTTTGCTAAGCGATGTAATAGAAACTGTTGCACCAGGAATGGTAAGACCATCCTGATCGGTAATAACACCTTGTATATTTCCAGATTGCGACAATCCGAAGAAAGATATTGTTAATAATAAAAGGGTAAAATAATGTTTCATTTAAGGTTGATTTTTGTTTTCATCAAAACTAGTTTGAAGACTGCATTTGTAGATAAAATGAGCGTTAACAAAAAGTAACTTACCTGTCTAAAAACACTATAAAACATAGCAACATTTACAATTACGTAACATTACATAAAGGTTAGCAAAACATTGTTTATAAATTGAGGAGATAAGCTTGTAAGTCGTCCTTGGATTCTAAAGGCAATTTTTTTCTGAGCCTATATCTTGCTATTCTAACACTATCTGATGTAATTCTTAATATGTCTCCAATTTCTTTTGACGAAAGATTAAGACGAAGTAACATACATAATCGCATTTCTGAAGAAGAGAGTTTTTCCTTGGCATCATTTTTAAGTTTTGAAAAGAAACTTGGGTGTATTTGACCAAAATAACTCATAAGCTCTGTCCATTCGTTATTGTTTTCTAAATCTGCTTCGATATCTTTAACAATATCTTTTAGTTTTTTAGAAACGAGTTCACTATTGCGGTCTTTTAACTTAAAGAGTGTTTTAGAAATGTCTGAAAGCATTTTGTTTTTATGTGCAATATGAAGGCTGTAATTTGTAAGAGCAGATACCTTTATGTCTATTTCTCTATTTAAAGCAATTTCTTTAGCTGCCTTTTTATCTAAATCTGCCTGTAGTAATTGTTGTTGGTATTCTAAAATATGCTTTTCGTGTTTTTTTCTTTTCTTCCAGTATAAAAAAAACGCAAATAGACCTAAGGTTATAGTACTCGCAACAATAAGGATAATGCTTTGCTGTACTTTGTTTATTTCGTTTTGCTTATTAAGTAGTTGTACCTCATTTTCTTTTTCTTTTACATCGTGTAGAATTTGCAATGCGCTAACTATTTCATTATTATTTTGAACAAGCTCTTCCTCGTTGGCAATATATTGATTGTTTAGGTATTTATAAGCTTCTTCAAAATTGCCCATATCAGCGTATGTTCTAGATAAATCTTTAAGAGCACTCACTAACTGCGATTGGTTGTTTACAGATTTAGCTAACTCTAATGCTTGCTCAGTAAAAAGTATAGCATTACTGTATTTTTTAGTTTTTCTGTTGACATCACCAATATTGTTAATGATATTAATTTTTAAATCCCATGGGCTGCTTTTGGCAAAACGATTGGCAATACTAAAATAGTTTAAGGCTTTTTGGTATTGCTCCAAATCTTCATAAATGCTACCAATGTTTTCGTTTGTAATGGCAATACCAGTACTATCTTTTAATAAGCTAAAAAGCGACAAACTCTTTTCTTGAAACTCTAAAGCTTTATTATAATCACCGCGTTTTTCAAATACACTTCCTAATAGAGCATTAGAAGTAGCCTCACCTTTTTTGTAATTTATATTTTCTGAACTGCTTAGCGCTATTGAAGCATGTTTTTCTGCTAAACTATATTGTTTGAGCTCTAAATTGATTATAGCTAGTTGATTATGGACTTTTACAAAATTAGAATCCTTTGGAAGGTTAAGCTCTAAATACACCTGATAATAGTGAGTGGCTTCCTTAAAGAGGGAAGCGGTATTAAAAAAATCTGCAAGTTTAATATTAGCTAAACCAATATTGGAAGAGTCATTTTCTGTAATAGCATTTTTTAATTCAGCTTTTAGAGAAAAGAGTTCCCTTTCTTTGGCTATGTTTATCTCTTGGGCATTCAGTGAATAAACAAATGCAAAGAGAAAAAGGATTCTAAGATACTTAATGAGAAGCAAAGTAAACTACAATTTAAACTTGTAAAGTAAATCGATAAATGTTATTTAAATCTATAGTTTGTATGATGAAAATGTTACCAATAAAAAAGCGGTTAGAAAAAATCTAGCCGCTTTTAAATTTTATAAAGAAATAAGTTTCTTAAGCCTCAAAAGGTGCTATAGAAACATAAGACTTGTTGTCTTTTTTCTTTGTAAATTGTACAATACCATCAACTTTAGCATGTAAAGTGTGGTCTTTTCCTTGGTATACATTTTCACCTGGGTGGTGAGTGTTACCTCTTTGTCTTACGATAATGTTCCCAGCAACAGCAGCTTGACCACCAAAAATCTTTACACCTAATCGTTTCGATTCTGATTCTCTACCGTTTTTAGAACTACCAACTCCTTTTTTATGAGCCATTGTCTTAAGGTTTTATTTTGTTAATATTAATGGATTAGAGAAATTATTTTTCAATTCCACCGTCTAATCTGTCTTGTAATTCTTTTAGTTCGTCCCACTTACCATCAGCAGCTAATTTAGCTTGCTTTGGCCAAGTATCTGTAACTATGTGTGCTAATCTAGAGCTTGCTTCAGAAAGAACATTGCTTAATTCTTCTGGAGTTGCTTTAGCGACTTTAGCAAAAGTTTCATATCCAGCGTTTACTAATGCTTCTGCAGCTTTAGGTCCAGCACCTTCAATTTTCTTTAAGTCGTCAGCTTTACCAGTTACTTTTTTAGCTGCTGCTTTCGGAGCGGCTTTTTCAGCTTTAGGTTCAGCTTTTTTAGTTTCCTTCTTCGGAGCGGCTTTCTTAGCTCCAGAAGCAGTAATGCCTTCAATTACGATTTCGGTTAAGGCTTGTCTGTGACCATTTTTTACACGGTAACCTTTACGTCTTTTCTTTTTGAAAACTATTACTTTGTCACCTTTTAGGTGCTTTAAGACTTTTGCACTTACCTGTGCTCCGTCTATAGCTGGGGCGCCTAAAGTAACATTGTTACCATCACCTATAAGAAGTACGTTGTCAAAATCAACTTTCTTACCTTCTTCAGTAGATAAACGGTTAACAAAAACTTTTTGGTCTTTTTCAACTTTAAATTGATGCCCTGCTATCTCTACAATTGCGTACATAGCGTAACGTTTTTATTAATTTGTTTTAGTAATTAAATATGCTTTTCTCAGAAAGCGGATGCAAATATACTCCTAAATTCCTAATCTACAAACGTTTTAAGGCTTTTCGGATATTTTCAGGCTAAATAATTACATACTTTTTAATTAGGATACTTCTTAATTACAGTTTTCACATTTTATTATGTTAAAAAAGCGTTTTGATTCCTTATTTTTGTAAGGCTTTGTGTAACAATGCACATTTTGTTGAGACAAACACTAAAACAATTTATAATTTAAACACTATTTAATAATGAGAAAAAGCTTAATTGCTCTAGCACTCTTGTTGTTTATTGGTTCTTATGCCAATGCGCAGCAGGTAGAATTTGAGGAGTACGATTTAGACAATGGTATGCATGTAATATTGCATCAAGATAACTCAGCACCAGTTGTTACTGTATCTGTGATGTATCATGTAGGTGCCAAAGACGAAAATCCAGAACGTACAGGTTTTGCTCACTTTTTTGAGCATTTATTGTTTGAAGGAACAAAGAACATCCCACGTGGCGAATGGTTTAATATTGTAACATCCAATGGAGGGAGTAATAACGCAAATACTACAGATGATAGAACGTATTATTACGAAGTTTTTCCTTCTAACAGTGTAGAGCTTGGTTTATGGATGGAATCTGAAAGATTATTACATCCTGTAATTAATCAAGTAGGTGTAGATACACAAAATGAGGTTGTTAAAGAAGAAAAGCGTCTTCGTGTTGACAACCAACCGTATGGCAACATCTTAGCCGAAATTAAAAAACGTATGTTTAAGGTGCATCCTTACAAAGGAACCACTATTGGTGAGATGGAACATTTAGATGCTGCTACCTTAGAGGAGTTTCAAGCATTTAATAAAAAATTCTATGTACCTAATAATGCTGTATTAGTTGTTGCAGGTGATATTGATAAGCCTCAGGTTAAAAAAATGATTCAAGATTACTTTGGACCAATTCCAAGAGGTGAAGAGATTGTTAGAGATCTTCCAAGGGAAGAGCCAATCACCGAGTCTATGAGAGATAAGGCTTATGACCCAAATATCCAAATTCCTGCAGTTATCGCAGCGTATAGAACTCCGTCTTTTAAGGACAGAGATGCTTATGTTTTAGACATGATTTCTCAATACTTAAGCGGTGGTAAAAGTTCTGTATTGTACAAGAAAATGGTAGATGAACAAAAACAAGCTCTACAAGTTGCGGCAGTAAATATTAGTCAAGAGGATTATGGGATTTACGCGTTATTCGGTTTGCCATTGGGAGATGTGTCTTTAGACACTTTAATTACCGAGATGGACGAAGAAATTGTAAAGATTCAAGAAGAGTTAATTTCTGAGAGAGATTACCAAAAACTTCAAAATCAATTTGAAAATCAATTTGTTAATTCAAACTCTAGTATAGAGGGTATTGCTAACTCATTGGCAAGATACTATATGTTGTATGATAACGTAAATCTTATAAACGACGAAATCAAAATTTATCGCTCTATTACAAGAGAAGAAATGAGAGACGTTGCTAAAAAGTATTTAAATCCAAATCAACGTTTAATATTAGAATACTTACCAAAGAAAAATGATCAATAAAATAAAAATGAACAGCAATATGAAAACTAAAATATCAGCATTTATTGTATTGTTTTTAATGGCAGTAGGTGTAATAAATGCACAAATAGATAGATCCAAGCAACCAAAACCAGGACCTGCACCAAAGATTACCTTAGAAAAACCAGGTGAATTTAAATTAAATAATGGTATCGAAGTTTTAGTTGTAGAAAACCATAAATTACCAAGAGTTTCTATCTCTCTAAGAATAGATAACAAACCAATTACAGAAGGTAAGAAAGCAGGTGTTTCTAGCATACTTGGAGCTATGCTAGGAAATGGAACTACCAATATCCCTAAAGATGAATTTAATGACGAAATAGATTTCTTAGGTGCCAATTTAGGATTTGGTTCTCAAAGCGCCTTTGCTAGTTCACTTTCAAAATATTCCGACAGAATAATTGAATTATTAGCGGATGCTGCTATAAATCCGTTATTAACAAAAGAAGAGTTTGAAAAAGAGAAGGAAAAGCTTATTGAGAATTTAAAATCGCAAGAAAAAAGTGTTGATGCTGTTGCAGGTAGAGTAGGCTCTGCATTGTCTTATGGTAAAAACCACCCTATAGGTGAGTTTGTGACTGAAGAAACGGTTAACAATATTGAATTTGGGGATGTTTTAGCGTTCTATGAAAAATATTTCAATCCTAATAATGCGTATTTAGTTATAGTTGGAGATGTTGAAATGGGAGATGTTAAACGAAAAATAAAAGAGCATTTTGGTAAGTGGGAAAAATCAGCAGGTGTAGATATTACAATTCCTAAACCTATGCCAAATGCCCAGTACACACAGATTAATTTTGTAGATATGCCAAATGCGGTACAGTCTAACATTTCTTTGACCAATAATGTAGATTTTAAAATGAATGATGATGACTACCACGCCGTATTAATTGCAAACAAAATCTTAGGAGGAGGTTTTGGTAGTTATTTAAATATGAATCTTAGAGAGGAACACGGTTATACATATGGAGCGCGAACCAGCATTAGCCCTAGCCGTTGGAATGCTTCGCGATTTACAGCAGGTGCAGCCGTAAGAAATATGGTTACAGACAGTGCCGTTGTGGAAACACTTAAAGAAATCAACAGAATTAAAACTGAGCCTGTTGACACTAAGGATTTAGAAAATGCTAAGGCCAAATATGTAGGTGATTTTATTCTAGATTTAGAAAGTCCGAGAACTATCGCAAACTATGCCTTAAACATTAAACTAAATAATTTACCAGAAGATTTTTACTCTACGTACTTAAAGAAAATCAATGCGGTTACAAAAGAAGATGTAATGCGTGTTGCCAACAAACACTTTAAGCCAGAAAATGCACGTATTGTAGTTGTTGGTAAAGGTAGTGAAGTGCTAGAAAACCTTGAGAAAACAGGAATTCCTATCAAATATTACGACACGTATGCCAATGCAACTGAAAAGCCAGTTTTTTCTAAGCCATTACCAGAAGGCTTAACAGCAGAAACTGTTATTAAAAATTATGTAGAAGCTGTTGGAGGTGAGGAAGTACTTAGAGCTGTAAATACAACGCTTACAACATCTGAGATGACAATTCCAGGAGCGCCATTTAAACCAAAGGCAGTCATTAAACAAATGTCTCCAAACAAATTTTCTATGGAAGTTGTAGCTGAGGGTATGGGAACCTTAATGAAACAAAATTTTGACGGAGAAAAAGGATACATGGTTCAGCAAGGACAAAAAATACCAATGGACGAAAAAGATGTATCCTCTAGAAAATCTACCAAAGGCCTGTTTGAAGAATTATTTATGGAATCTTCAAATCTTGAATTGGATAGTAAAACAACCATAGATGGTACAGACGTTTATAAGATAAAAGTAACAAAAGATGATAAATCTTCTTATAGATATTATGACGTTGAGACAGGTTACTTGTTGAGAACTGAAGAGACCAATGAAGCTCAAGGACAATCTATTACAACGGTAACGGACTACTCTAACTACAAAGAAGTAGATGGTGTAATGATGCCACATACCATGAAAGTTACTGCTGGACCACAAGCGTTTACTTTTGAAACTACAGAAGTGAAGATTAATGAAGGTGTAACCGCCGAGGATTTTAATTAAAGTCAATAAGTTTTAAATAAAGTAAAAAACCGAAGTGAGAGCTTCGGTTTTTTTATGCTCTACGTTTATGCGATAAATAGACTCCTACTAAAATTAGGAGAGCAGCCAAACCTTGAATAGCACTGAAAGATTCACCATCTAACACTCCCCAAATCAGTGCGATTATAGGCATTATGTATGTAACAGAAGAAGCGAATACAGGTGTAGAAATTTGAACCAGTTTATTAAAAACCACTTTGGCTATAGCTGTACCAAAAACCGACAGTATAACTACAAAACCCAGTGACTGAACCAAGTTAGGATGGTTCAATCGCTCAGAGGAAAAAAACCCTGAAAACACTAATACAATTAAAGCAGGTATAATAATAAATACGTAGTTGCCAGCAGCAATGGCTAAAGGCTTTACATCTTGTAAATAACGCTTTATAATATTAACGTTGGCAGCATACATTAATGTAGATGCAATAACAAAACCAGCGTACAAGTAATTCTGGTTAGGATTGAGTTCAGAACCTTTTAAAATTAAAATTGCTGTGCCGATAAACCCAATAACTACACCAATAGTTTGTCGTTTTGTAGATATAATGTTAAAGACAGCAAACCCAAGTATAATTGTATTTAATGGTACCAAAGAATTTAATATTGACGCAACAGCACTATCAATTTCAGTTTCAGCTATAGCAAAAAAGAAAGCAGGAAAGAAAGATCCTAATAGCCCTGATAAAAGAAGCCACTTCCATTTAGATTTAGGAATGCTCTTTAGATGATAAAATCCTGCGGATAATAATATTACACCTGTAAAAATAGTTCTTAGTGCACCCAACTGATATGGGCTAAGTCCTAATAGTGATTTCTTAATAAGAATAAATGAACTCCCCCAAATTATTGAAAGAATTATGAGGAAAATCCATTTAATATTAGGGTTTTTCATACAAAGACTATATAAAGGAATCACAAAAATCGTTAATTCCTTCGCAAGAAACAGCAATATTTATTAGATTTATCCAAAATTTAAGAGTTCAGACTTATGAAAAATGTTAAGAATGTAATTGTAGTCCTTACAGTAATGTTGGCTTTTGCTTCTTGTAAAAGTAATACCGAGCCAGAAATAAAGACCGTAGATGTTGAGGCAGATAGCAAAGAAATTGCCAAAACTTTAGACCCGAATGCTACCTATGCAAAAGTAGAATTTGGCATTGAGGGTATGACATGTGCTATGGGTTGTGCAAAAACCATTGAAAAGAAAATGGCTAAAATGGATGGTGTGAAATCTGCAAAAGTAGATTTTGACAAACGCTTAGCTATGGTAGAGTACGATGAAGCTAAAGTAACACCAAAATCTTTAGAGGAAGCTGTAGCGAAAGTCGGTGATGTTTACAAGGTTAAAGACATGAAAGTTGTAGACAGCTTTGATGGTCAGGCTAAAAAATGCAAAGAAGATTGTAATAAAGCCTGTTGTGCTGATAAAACGGAAACCGAAAAGAAAGCTTGTAAAGCAGATTGCGAAAAAGCATGCTGTAAGAAGGAAGAAAAGAAAACAAAATAATAAAGTATTATAACTTTAAACTAAAAAGCCATCTTTAAAGATGGCTTTTTTTTATAGTACTTTAAAAAATATAAAGGCAAAACCAGAGCAGGCAAAGGGTAAAAGCCATATAAGGTATATAGAGTGCTTAGTCTTAGCTTTCGCTTTGAGTATATTTCTTTTTTTACCATTATAGCGCATCCAATTTTTAAAAACAATAAACGTCGAAATCAACCCAAAGATTAACCAAAATTTAGATAAAGACATTGTTACTATTTTCATTTGATTGGCAAAAGCCAAAAAAAACGAACCTAAAGCTAAATAAAGAGAAACTTCTAATAGGTTAATATACAGTAAAGCAATCTTATGGCTTTGTCTCTTAAAGTGCTTCTTGTAATAGTTAAAGACAGAAATATAGTATGAGTCTAACATAAACTATTTTATAAAAAAAACCACGCCATATTAAAACATGGCGTGGTTAAATATATGAAATAAGATTTTTTTAGTTACCTGTTACAACAATATTGTCTACGTGGTATCTAGTTGTTGCACTTGGGTCAGAACCTTCGTAAAGGAAGGCAAAATAAGCTGTGCCATCTACACACGAAATATTGATTGGTCCAACACCTGTAAAGGTTCCAAATCCGCTAGCAGGACCTGATGGAATATTTGCGTCCAAAATTTCCCATGTAGCTGTTAGAGGGTCGCCAGTAAAGTCTGTAGAAACTAAGACAGATAATATTTCTCCATTGTCAAAATTAGTCTGAATATCAAAACTAATTTCTTCTCCATCTGTATTGTCCATATCAACACCTGGTGATACCAACCACACATTTATTTCATCTTCATTACTGTTAAAACCAGAAATTTGAGCATAAGTAGAACCACTAAAGCTTCCAGTTATCCAAGTTGTACTTCCACCACTAACATTTACATTTGTCCAACCTTCTGCAGCATAGCCACCAAAGCCTTCAAAGTCTTCAGAGTATATAGCACTTCCGCCACCAGATGGACCTGTACATTCTAAAAAGTCTGGATCACAACGATCAGAGCCGTCTAAACTTATATCTTCAGGTGAATTAACAACGACATTATATGTATCTCCAAAGAAATTTTTAGTTAAAATAGCATTCATACTTCCCCTACCAGAAGGAAGAGTTAAACCTTTAAAATCTGCAAATGTACTAGTGCTAAAAATTACGGAAGTGCCAGTAGCACAACTTTCTAAAATACGCTCACCGTCAAACTCATCTGATTCCTCAGAAGCATAAGTCTGTGCATTGTCGCCAACAACGTTTCTATTAAATTGAACATCTTGTAATTGAACAAATAAGTTGGTTTTATCATCTGTGAAATTAGAGAATTCTAATGGCATTGGAACCAAGGTCTCAATAGTAGAAGATCTAAAAATAATATCACTTTCTGAAGCAGAAGGTATTTTATCAACTTCATTTCCGTTTAAAGCCCCAAGTGTTAATACACCATTTGTAATACCAACAGATAGACCGTTTAGCTTAACATAAACTTTTCTACCCGGTTCGTATCTAATGAATAGTGGGTTCACATCTATCAATAATTTAATACCGATAGTTGGGTTTTCAAAATTATCCTGAATAATGATTTCTTCAAAAAAGTTACCGCCTTCATCTGATGAAACAACGTAACCTTCCATAAATAAATCATTCTCATTAAAGGTATAAGAGTAAGTGGTGTCCTCGTCTGTGTAATCTAACGAAGTGTTGCCTTGTTCCTGAGATAATTCACCAGCAAGTGCACTGATTTGAACCTTTGAAGTCTCAGGTATATTTGGCTCTACAATAGACGTGTTTGGAGTATCAAAGTCATCGTCTTCAACACAGCCGTTAAATACTACTAATCCGATTAGTAATAGTATTAATTTGTTAATTTTTAAAGTTTTCATTTTGTGTATTTTATTTTGTTCTGACATAGCTTTTTTTTAAAATCTTACGTATACGTTTAGATAATACGTTGTACCGTTACCAAAAAAGTATCTTGGGCCAAAAATAGGACCATTATCCCTTGATTGGTCTTCTTGCATACGACGGAAGTTTGCTAAACGCGATTGTTCAAAACCTCCTGTTTTATATTGTTCGTTAAATACGTTATTGATAGTTGCGAAGAAACCCACAAAGTAATCATCAATTTTCCATGATTTACCACCAATAATGTTAACCAACATATAGTCGTCAAACTGTTCTTGCTTTAGCAAATCCCTAGCAATAGATTCATCATAATCATTAAATGTGTTGCCATCAAAGTCTGATGTAAAGTTGGCAGATCTTGCTAAATTGCTAACGTCTAAATAAGCATTAGAGAAGAAGTTACTGGTAATACCAATATTCCAGAAATCAGGATCTCTATATTCAAATCCTATTTGAAAAGCACGCTCTGGCCCACCAGCCACATGATAGCCGTCTAAGTTAGTAGTGCCATCACCAAATGTAATTTGAGGGTCTATGTCACTTCTATTTAAGAAATCTACACTAGTTAAATATAAATTCGGGTTATTTTGAAACGTGTACTGACCAACTGAAGCCGCACCTTTTAATTTGATTGTGGGAGTTACCTGAGCTTCTATACCAAATTCAATACCCACATGTCTGCGTTCTATATTCGTTAGGATTTCCTGCACAAAAGCATCACCAGTGTCTACACCTAAACCTGCTAGGTCTTCTGTAAAATAGAATCCGATGTCTGACCCATCCTGAAATCCTGAGTAAAAACCTGTAAGTCTAGCTTTTACAATTGGTGATCTAAAAATATAACTTGCATCAATGGATTGAATCTTTTCACTCTCTAGACCAATAACTTTAGCATTAGATTGTCTTGCATTACTAAAAGAGTTTCTTATTGATGGTGCTTTTGTAAAGTAGCTTGCATTAACATCTATAAGGTGCTTACCAGTAACTTTATAGGTGAATCCACCTTTAACACCATAATTTGAAAAATCTAGTTTGTCACTATCCCCAAAAGAACCTTCATTGCCACCGCCTTGAAAGAATCCATTTTCATAAAGACCAGTTCTTTGATATGTGGTTTTCGATAAGTTAGCACCAATATAAAAATCTACTTTATTGTATTTAAATTGTGCCTGAGCAAAACCACTAATAACATCAGCATTTATCTCGTAGTTATACTTATAACGATCACCTTCTCCAACAATTCTGTTAGGGTTCCTAACATCACTTTGTGCTAAATTGGCTGCAACTTCGTCACTAATGGTAGAATTGTCGTCTTCTTCAGCAAAGAAATCTACATCTAAGTAGCCAGTACCACCTAATAAATCTTCTAATCTGGCAAAATTTTCACTTTTTAGTGTTCTATAGTTGATAGCAGCATTTAATCTAATGTTGTCTGCTAACTCAGCATCTAAGATGGAATTGAATGTTAGTTGTTGGTCTTTTATAACATCAGCTTGTACCGCATATAAAGAATTGCCTCCTTGCGCTCTTAGTGTTGCATTACCTTCATAAAGAGCATTCCAATCCCACTGACCATCATTTCTAAATGCCTGTTCTGCTAAATACGCTTGTTGATAATCATAGGCCGTTGGGTTAGCATCTTGTAAAAAGAAACTCGGTAAGTTTTGATAATATGTTGGGTCTGGATTTCTTGCTCCACCTAAGTAAGCATTTTCGCCGTTTATTGTAACTAATCTGGTTCCTCCATTATCTATTCTTGTATTGGCAATTTCACCAAACTGATAAGCGACATTAGTGTTTAATCTCACTTTAGATGAAATATCCCAAAAATGATTAAGCATTAAAATAGGCTCATTGATCTCGCGCATTCTAGAGTTGCGTTGTTCTCCGTTTAATAATCCCCAAAAAGGGTTGTATTCTGGACCTTTTAAATCAAAAACTTCTTGTGTAATTGCAGTAGAACGACCACGTCTGTTTTTCGCATAAATACCTGTAAAGTTTAAGCTGTGATTTTCGTTTAGTTGCTTTTCTACGGCAACAAATAATGAGTTGGCGTCATATATGGTACCATCTCTAAAACCTTCTTCTCCAAAACGTCTACTTCCTAAAACAGAATAAGACCATCCACCTTCAAGTAAACCAGAACTATAGCTTGCCATTACTCTACCAGTATAGCTTCTATTTGCAGAAGCATAAGATATTCGTCCTCCTCTTCTGTATTTAGAGGCACGCATAATAATGTTATTGGTACCTGCTAAATCGCCAAAATTATAGTCATTAGCAGACATACCCATAGAGAATTCTTGGTTTCTCTGAACATCATTTAATCCTCCCCAATTTCCCCATTGTGGTCTACCATTAAATTGTTTGTTCATTTCAACACCATTGATAAGTACTTTACCGTTGGCATTATCTAGACCTCTTGGTCTAAAAAATGTGGCACTAAAATCAAAAGCGGCTGCGCTTAGAAATACATCTCTCGAGGCTTGTAAAAGACCTGAAATATTGTCTGTTAAACCGTCGTCTTCACTATTTAAATTATCATCTGAAATAGAAATAATGAAGAGGTCTTTTTTGTCACTTGTATCAAAGTCTAAAGTCATACCGCTAATGTCAACAGTTTGTCCTTCATTAACAATGATAGGGTAACGTTTGGTAACATATCCTACTTTTTCAATTTTCAGAACTTGCTCTCCTAAAGGAACATTCTGAGTAAAACTAAACTCACCTTTGGCATCTGTTTTCAAGGTCTGTCCAGTTTCTTCAATAGTAATAGTTACATCAGGAATAGGTTCTCCTGTGGTTCCGTCTAAAACACTTCCTTTAACAACCGTTTGCTGTGCAAAACTTGCTAAAGAAAAGGTGATTGAGAACAGAAATAATAAAAAACTTTTTTTCATACCTAATTTTAAATTGATTGTTACAGTAGATTAAATAATAGTTATTTAAGGCGTGCAAATGTACATTATTTATAATAATTATATACTTTTGGCAAGCAATTTGCTTTGGATATAACAATTACATAATATAATAAGCATGCAACACCTTAAAACTCATATTGTTTAGTTAATATTATAAAGCAAGGGTGTTGCCACTGATTTAAAAACAAAAATAAAAATTACAAAATGAAAATCTTAAAATCTCTTCTGCTTCTGCTTATAGTAATGAATATTTCATTGATTGAGGCACAAGAAGAAAAGCGTTTCAAAATTCATACAGTAGCATTTTACAATTTAGAAAATCTTTTCGATACTATCAATGACCCCTTAAAGTTTGATGAAAGGAGTCCTATTATGGAAATAAAGGGTAGCCGCTCAGAAGTTTATAAACAAAAGGTTAAGAATATGGCAAGGGTCCTTGCTAATATTGGTGCTGATAAGGCAAACAATTCACCAGCAGTTATAGGTGTTTGTGAGATAGAAAACAGAGATGTTTTAGAAGACTTAGTGAATGATCCGCTCCTTTTGGGTAAGGATTATGGCATTATTCATTTTGAAGGACCAGATGAGAGAAGTATAGATGTAGCCCTATTGTACCAAAAAGCATTGTTTAAACCAATCGACTCTAGCTCTCATGAGTTAATACTGTATAATGGTTCGTCTAGAAAGCGAGATTATACTAGAGATCAGTTATTGGTTAGTGGTAAATTAGATGGAGATTTAATACATATTATAGTTAACCATTGGCCATCACGAAGTGGAGGAGAAGCACGAAGCCGTCCTAAGCGTGTTGCAGCTGCAAAGCTGAACAAACGTATTATAGACTCACTACAATCTATAGATCCATACGCTAAAATCTTTACAATGGGTGACTTAAATGACGACCCAACGAATGATAGCGTTAAGGAAGTTTTAAAAGCCAAAAAAGAAAAGGATGAAGTTCCTTTTAAAGGTATTTACAACCCTTACGAAAAAATGTTTACTGAAAAAGGTTGGGGAACAACAGCATACAGAGATGCATTAAGTTTATTTGACCAGATCATGATGACTAAACCCTTAATCGAAGATGATTATTCTTCCTTTAGGTTTTGGAAAGCAGGAATATACAATCCTTCTTATATGTTCAATAAACGTGGGCGTTACAAAGGCTATCCGCTCAGAAGTTTTGCAGATGGCGGTTTTACCAATGGTTTCAGCGATCACTTCCCTGTATATGTTTATCTGATTAAAGAAGCAAAAGAAGATACTGAAGAAGAAACTACTAAGGGTTAATTGAATTAATTAAACCATAAGTTCCAAGGAATCTTAGCTAGTACTAACACTAAAGCTAGTGTGTAAAAAATAGCCAGAAGCTTAAATTTAGGTTTAGACACTAATTTCTTTTTATGTTTTGAATAGCCTATAGTCACTAAAGCCACAGCAATTATCATAGTTAAAGGATGCTCAACGATTAGATTTCTTAATTGAGAATTCTTCATTACTTCTCCCATTCCACCTACTTGCTCAATAGTACTAAAGTAATCTTTGGTGAAAAACAAAATAATACCAATCAATAGCTGAATATGCATTGTTATCAACGCAAATAATGAAAACCGGAAGTCTATCGCACCATATTCCTTACCGCTAAAAAATTTGATTAGTGCATTAAATGTGGCAATGATTAATACCAATAAAACAATGTATGCCCAACCCGAATGTATAAATTGAATAGTTTCCATCTTTTGAATTTTAGATTACAAAAATAAGGATTTGAAAATAAGAATCTAGTTTAATTTGCAACAGTTATCCGATGCTTTATCTCATTACCCAACTCATCAACTACAGTTATTGTATGCTGGCCTTTTTGTGGTAGAACCGCCATATCGTGAATGTCTTTGGTTTGCCCAATATAGACATTATCAATATACCAGTATAAGCTAAGTTCAGGTTTTGAGTGCGCTACCTTAAGTATCAAATCGTTAGTATTGCCGTCAAAATCTTTGGGCAAGAAAATAGTGTTTTGCTGATTGGGATAGATAAATTCCATATGGATCGCTGAAGTTTTCATACAATCTTTTCTAAAAGGCGGCAAAGGCTTATAAAACGGATTTTTAGTTTTGAAATAATATTCCTGTAGTGGCGGCAAAACAAACCAAGATGATGTTTTTAAGTTTGAAACCGATTCACAGGAAGAATTTACCTGAAACCGATCAGAAGCATCTAAATGTACCAGTTTATGAAACGGACAAGGTGCTGTTTTTTGTCCAGAATTTTGAATGAATTGCAATTCTATGTCATCACAAACGGTTGAAGCTCTATAACCACTTTTTTTACAGATGTTTACTTCGATCATTTCATCATAAGGTTTTGCAAACCATTCACTTTTTGGTAAAATGTCAAACACATCAAACAAAATTGGCGCAGCCGTTTGTACACCAACCAAACCAGGACGTCCTTCGCCATCAGCATTACCAACCCAAACACCAACCACATAATTTTTGGTTGTGCCAATTGCCCAGGCGTCTCTAAACCCAAAGCTGGTACCTGTTTTCCAGGCAATGTCTTGAGACGAATCATAAAATTCCCAACTCTCATCACTTTCTGGTCTGTTGACTTGTTTCATACTTTCAAACGTGAGATAGATAGAGGCCGCATCAAAAACAGACTTTTCAGAAACAAGATTTCCGAAGTCAACTTCAGATTCAAAATTGTAAACAGGTTCTACAAATTCGTTAGTGAAATATGCACTGGAATTGTCATTAAAATGATTTAATATCGAAGCCATTGCAGCATAGCTTTTGCATAAATCCCAAAGATTGCTCTCGGCACCACCAAGTGCTAAAGACAAGCCGTAATGATTGGCGCTGTACTTTAAATCCTTCAACTGTAATTGCTTTAAATAATGGTAAAAACGATCCAAACCAAAATCCTGAAGCATTCGTACGGCAGGCACATTCAATGAGCGCGATAAGGCTTCGTTGGCGTGTATGGCACCATCGTAAGATTTATCGTAATTTTCGGGTTGGTAACTACCAAATTGTGTGGGAACATCAGCAACCAAAGTATGTGGTAACAAATCGCCAGCATCCAGCATAGCGGCATATAAAAACGGTTTTAAAATACTGCCTGTACTTCTGGGTTTGTCAATAATATCCACACTCTTTTGATGTGCATTATCTGTTGGCGAATTGCCAATATAAGTCAAGACCTTTCTGGTTTTAACGTCTAAAACCAATAACGAGATGTTATAAATCTCATTTTGTTTCAAACTGTTGTAATGTTGCTTTACAATGTGGTTAGTCTGTCTTTGCAAGGCAATATCAACTGTGGTTTTTAAACGTTTCCCTTTATTGTGTTTCGCCACTTTTTGCAACAAGTGCAGTGTGATTTGAGGTAAAGGATACGGTTTTTGTGGTAAAGTTTCAGCGATTGAAAGTTCGTAAGTGAGCTCATCTATAGTACCATTATCTAACAACTTTTTTAATAAGCGATTACGTTTATCGAGTAATCGTTGTTGATTTTTCCCTGGATAAATAAGACTTGGTGCATTGGGTAAAACCGCAAGGGTCGCACTTTCTGCCCAAGATAAATTATAGGCTTCTCTATTAAAATAACGCCAAGCTGCGGCATCAATACCTACCACGTTACCACCAAAGGGTGCGTGACTTGCATACAGTTTTAAAATGTCGTCTTTTGAATGTCTGAATTCTAATCGCGTCGCCAAAATTAGTTCTTTCAATTTTTCAAGATAGGTTCTAGATTGTCCTTTTCGAGATAAGCGAATAACTTGTTGCGTGAGTGTACTTCCGCCACGTTTCACATATCCAGAACTTACGTTTTCCTTTAAAGCTTTAAATATTGAAATTGGATTGAAACCAGGGTGATTGTAGAAATATTCGTCTTCAAAAAGTAGAAGACAGGTTTTAATTTTTTTAGGAACACTATCGGTTTCAGGAAATCGCCATTGCCCATCGTCTGCAATTTTTGCACCTAAAAGTTGATTTGTATGACTTGTGATTACTGTGGCCGTTGGATCTTTGAATAATTCATTTGGGAGGCAGAAATAATACACCAAGAAAAGAGCAAAAATCACAATCGATTTTACTTTATTCCTTTTTAAATACTCAATTAACCTATACATAACCTATACAGAAGCTGTTTTATATCCTTTTTATCGAAAATACACTAGCAAAACACAAACATATCTATATATTTAAACGTGCAAAAATCTCGATTAGACTTCAAACTTCTATTTTTTTTCTGTATTTCTCTATTTTCATGGAGTGCAATTGCTCAATTAGGCTTCTGCCAAGGTAATTCTGGTGATCCTATTTTTGTAGAGGATTTTGGTACTGGTACGGACTACGGACCACCACTACCTGCTGGAACGACTACCTATACATTTGTCGGTTTCAATGGTCCTCAAGATGGAGAATATACATTGGGTAGCAATACATTTGCTTATGGTTGGAATCTCCCAAATGATCATACACCTGGAGATACAAATGGGAAAGCACTAATCGTTAATGCAAGTTTTACAACTGGTGAATTTTATACCACATCAATTAATGGTTTGTGTGAAAATACAACTTATGAGTTCTCTTCATGGCTTATAAATATTTTACCAAGTTCGGGCTGTAGCGGAAATGGCATTCCTGTTAATGTAAAGTTTGAAATTTGGGATATTACCGATACTAACTTATTAGCAAGTGGAGATACTGGGAATATTTTCAGTACACCCTCACCAACCTGGGAACAGTATGGTTTGGTTTTTCAAACATTAGCAGGTCAAACATCAGTAATATTAAAAATGATTAATAATGGTGCTGGTGGTTGTGGCAATGATTTAGCCATAGACGATATCGTATTTAAAAGTTGTGGTGATTTAATTGAAGTTGAAGATGCTAGTAGTAATGATAGCATAACAATTTGTAGTTCTCAAACGCCTTATTCAGACACAATAACCGCTGTGCCAGACAACTCGGTTTTTAGTTCCCACTTTTATCAATGGCAAGTTAGTGCAGATGGTAATACTTGGGTGGATGTCGTTGGCGAAACCAATGAGTCAATTACCGTTGCAGGAATTACAAACACTACTTACTATAGAGCTAAAGTTGCTGAGTTTCAAGCAAACCTGAGTAATTCTGATTGTATAACCTTATCAGATGTTTATGAAATTACAGTAAACCAAGCTCCACCACCTCCAACTACTGAATGTTGGGAAACGGCAACGTTTGATGACGTGTCTTGTAGTTGGAATGTTGTCGGAACGCAACCATCAGTACCGACAGATCTGGAATGTTGGGAAACAGCAACCTTTAATAATACGACTTGTGCATGGGAAGTTACAGGTACACAGCCAGTA
Organism: Winogradskyella sp.; assembly: GCA_030149175.1. Taxonomy (GTDB): domain Bacteria; phylum Bacteroidota; class Bacteroidia; order Flavobacteriales; family Flavobacteriaceae; genus Winogradskyella. Next base: position 18,905 of record JASBSA010000141.1, read on the forward strand.
GAACCTACAGGTTTGGAATGTTGGGAGACAACAACTTTTAATGATACAACGTGCTCATGGGAGATTACAGGCTCGCAACCCGTTCAACCTGATTTAGAATGCTGGGAAATTGCCACGTTCAATAATGCAACTTGTTCTTGGGAAGTTACAGGTACACAGCCAGTAGAACCAACAGGTTTGGAGTGTTGGGAAAGCACAACTTTTAACAATACAACATGCTCATGGGAAATTACAGGCACACAGCCATTGGCACCGACAGATCTAGAATGTTGGGAAACAGCAACGTTTAATAATACAACTTGTAATTGGGACATTACGGGAACACAACCGGCAGAACCGACTGGTTTGGAGTGCTGGGAAATAGCAACCTTTAATGATACCACCTGTTCTTGGGAAATTACAGGCTCACAACCTGTACAGCCTAATTTAGAGTGTTGGGAAACAGCCACGTTTAATAATACGACTTGTGCGTGGGAAGTTACAGGCACACAGCCAGAAGAGCCAACTGGTTTAGAATGTTGGGAGATTGCAACGTTCAATAATACAACTTGTAGTTGGGAAGTGACGGGTTCACAACCAACAGAACCAACGGATTTAGAATGTTGGGAAAATACATTCTTTAATGAAGATACTTGTGAGTGGGAAATTCAAGGAACCCAACCCTTAGAGTTGAGGGATGAATTTGTTTTATTATGTGAAGGACAAGAAGTAGAACTTGTTGCCACTACTTCTATTTCGAACCCTCAATATCAATGGGAATCAGGTGAGCTATCTGAGTCAATCACGATAAATGTTGCAGGAAATTATGTTGTTGAGGTGACCGATGGATGCTTAACGGAAATTATAACGTTTATAGTTACTGAAATTGAAATTCCAGAGATAGAAAGTATAGTTTCAGATGGAAGTTCAATCGTTGTAAACTTAGTTAACAGCGAAGAGTATCAATACTCGCTTGATGGTGTAGACTATCAATTCAGCAATACATTTAATAGCCAACCAAGTGGTTTATATACTATTTATGTAAAGTCTCCTGACTGTGATTTTGTAATATTCCATGACCATTTTCATTTTTACATTCAAAAATTCATAACACCAAATGGAGATGGAGATAATGACTTCTTTATTTTTAATGTAGCGCAGTTTTTCACGTCTTCAGAAGTTTATATTTTTGACCGATATGGTAAACTACTATATAGTGCAATAAACACCAATGTGTTTTGGGATGGAACTTATAATGGCAGTACTCTGCCAGCATCTGATTATTGGTATCGCATTGTTTTAGATGGACGAGAAGTTAAAGGGCACTTTGCTATAAGGCGCTAATCTATTTTGAATTCGTACTCACGTTCCACTTTACAAATTCTAACATTATACCAATTGTACCATTGCTCACGACCTTTTTGTTGTGCGAGTAAATGTTGGGTATTGGCTTTCCAGTTTTTTATGGTTTCTAAACTTTTCCAATAACTGACAGTTATTCCAGTACCTGCACTGAGCGCAGTCGAAGTGTTGCGAGCACTTTCAATTCCAATAAAACCTTCTTGTTGTCTGGCTAAGGTTTCCATTTTTTCAGCCATTTCTGAGTAGCCTTCAGTGTCATCGGTTTGGGTTGATGTGAATATGACTGCGTAGTAGGGTTTTGACATCTGCATAGCTTATTTTTATTTCCTGCAAGGTTTCCAAAACCGTGTAGGTATATGTTCGTGTTTTATAAAAGACCTACAAGGTATTTAAAACCTTGCAGGTCTCAATAGGTTTCGACTGCGCTCAACCTGACATCTTCATTTCAAGAGCCTTTTGGCATTTCAAATTCAATAATTTTTTCTGTTACGTTATCTTCAAAATCGGTTAAAATCATTTTGATAAACACACGATTTGTCGCTACACTCACAGGAAAATCTTTAACGTTATCAATGGTTTTTACATAATTCAACCAATCTTCGCCACACTTATCTACTACATCATCTTTTAAATCTTTTGTTGCTGTTTCAATAAATGTAATCCAATCCTTTTCAGAGTATGTCAAAGTCTCATAAGTATTAGAATTCAATTGCTTTAATGGTTTCCATTCGGTGTCAAATTGTGTCCACTCGTTAGTGTTGCATTTTGCATCTGCACTCATAAACGAGAAGCTATTTTCATATCGTTGAAACAAGCTTACGTGTTTATAGTCGCTATCCACTAGTACAATGTTTTTGCCTTCTGGTGTTGCGTCTGTGTCAACATTGATGGTTGCCGTTTCGCTATTATTTAAATCGTGCGAACGTTTGTAATCACTCGTCGCTAGATTTTTAATTTCAACGTTTAAATCTTTTAATTTCAAACGAATGGTTTTGGCAATTTTTTCTGATGATAAATAGCCATCAAACACATAACCAATATGGTTTCTAGTTTCTACCTTAACCCATTTTCCACTAACTTTTTCACCACCATCTAATACCACTAAATTTTTGTCTGTTTCTTCTAACACACCAATGGCTTCACCATAGGCTAATTTTGTTAGCATTTTGCCGCTAACATCAGGTTGGTCTCTTAATGATAATCCGCTTTCTGCCGATACATAAGCGCTTTGTTGCGCTGTTACTACTAGGATGTTGAATACAAATCCAATCGCTAAAATCATTTTTAAATTGTTCATAATTACTTGTTTTTAAGTTTAACGTTTTAGCGGTTTACGTTCTAGGATGCTTGTCTTCCGGACGACAAGTAGTTTAGTTTTGTTATTGTGAATCACGCTTTTTTGCGTGATGTGGCAATCTGTTTGTTATTAGTTCTTATTTTGATGAGATTGCCGCGTCATTCGTTCCTCATTCCTCGCAATGACAGTTTTCATTCGGTTACTTCTCAACAGTAACCCATTGCCCTTTGTTGCGTACTAAATAATCGTCATTATCGTACATCGCTTCGGCTTGCGCGCCTTGTAAATAATAGGTGCCTAAATACGAAGCATTGAGCATTACTGTAAAGGTCTTTGTGCCACGAGTACCGCTTCTGTCCATATCAAAGAAGAAGTTGACACGGTCGTCTCTAATGTCTGTGTATCTGGCTTGGCTTACCGTTGTGTCGCCAAAATCAGTAAAGCGTGTGTTGACGATATCCCAACCTGATGGGAAAATCTGTGTCAGCGCCACATCATTTACATAATCACTAGTGAGGTTAGAAATACTTACTGTTGCTACAAAATCTTGACCTTGCTGTAATTTGCGAACATCAATTATTTTGCCTTGTAAATCTTTATAGACTGTTGAAATTGAAAAACCACGTTGCACAGGCAATTCTTCGCCTAATTTCAGTTTACCAGAGTTTAAAATTCTAACATAGACCACATTGTCTCTGCTGTTATTGACTGTAATTTGATTTGCGCCATCTTTCACAGGAATGTTACGTTGAGCAATACCATTTTTAGTGTCGATAGTTTCCGATTTGCCATTTATGGAATAACTTAGTTTTAAATCTTTTCCGCCATTTTCAACAATAAGTTTACCCATTGCCAGTAAGCTGTAGGCTGTGGTTTGCGTGCTCATCCATCTATCACTAGATAACGATTTTGCAATGCTTTTAGCCAATTCTACTTTTTTAGAATCGTTGGTAAGCAACATTGCTTCTAAAGCCATAGCTCTGTTTCTGTGTAACGAACCATAGGTATAATTATCAGAATTGATAGGTTGAAAATCGATATTTGCTGTTTTTGCTATCGCTTGACTCGCTTCCTTTTGTCCTGCCAAAGCATAAGCTGCAGCCAATCGCCATTTAGCATCATTAGAAATGTCTTCAAACTCACGTAATCGGTTCATACTTGCTAAATCTGGACTTCCTGCCAATGCCAACGTATACAATCTGTAAGCTTGCGTTAAGTCACTATTGTAATGTCTGTAGCTTGGCCGCCAGTTGCGAGCTGCTTGACGTTGATAAGCAATCCAGTTGCTCTTAAAACTCCATGGTAAAACAAACCCTTTCTTTTCAGCTTCAATCATAAAATGTCCTGCATAACTCGTTCCCCAATCACTTGCTGTACGCTCGCCTCGCCAATACCCTAATCCACCATCAGGATTTTGGAATGTGCCCAAACGACGAATACCATTCTCAATATTTTGCTGAACTTCTTTTTTCTTTTTGTCCGTGAGGTCGAAAATATCCGTTAAGTACAATTGTGGAAATACACTAGATGTAGTTTGTTCAACACAACCATAAGGATAACGAATGAGATATGCCATACGCTTAGAGAAATCCATTGGTGGCAAGGTTGAAAATTCTACCGTTGCGTAGTTGGTGCCTGGTTCGCCAAAGGTTGAGAAGTCTATCGTTTGGTTTCCATTGGCAGCCAATTCCTTATCAATAACTCGAGAAGTCATTGGGTTAGGGTTTTCAACATCAATCTCCACTTTGTAGTTGGACTTTTCGCCATTTCCTGAAGCGATAACTTCAATCGTATTGATACCTTTTGCTTTGGAAACATCAAGTTCAAAATATACCATTTTTTCATCTGGTCTATTAAATTGAAGTGATTTTGTTTGCTGACCTTTTACCGTAATGCCTTCACTTAATTTTAAGGATAGGTTGACGTTCTTCACTTTGTTTTCCATCGCAAAAACAGTAACAGGAAGCGTTACTTTTTCGCCAGGACTCAACTTACGTGGTAAGGTTGCCAAAACCATTAAAGGCTTTTTAACCTGAACTGATTTTTCAGCACTTCCGTAGGCTTCTTTATTATTGTTTCCTGCCACAACCATTGTGCGCACAGCACCAATATAATTTGGCATTTTTAGTTGATGCGTTTGTGTTTTTCCTGCATCTAAAAGGAAAGGTCCTAAATACGTCACTACTGGTTTAAAGCGATTGGCTTTTTTATTCTTGCCTTTGGCTGCAGAACCATCACCACCAATAGCAAACACTTGGTCTATACTGCCAGAATATGCGCCAATAACATCGTCAAAAACATCCCAAGTTTTTACACCCAAAGCTTCGCGAGCGTAGAAACTATCCCAAGCATTTGGTGTTTTAAATCGAGTTAAATCGAGTAAACCTTCCTCAACAACCGCAATAGTGTAGGTCATTGGTTTGTTGTTTTTTTCAGATACTTTTATCTCGTAAGATTGCTCAGGTCTTATAACATCTGGCATCTTAATTTGCGGTTCTAATTTGGTGGCAGGATTTTCTACCATCATAGGAATAACACCATACAAACGAATCGGTAAATCGTTAGACGTTATAGCGTGAGGTTGCAACAATGAAATATTGATAAACACGTTTGGTGCCATTTCTGGCGTTACAGGAATATCAACTGTAGTCTCGCCAGGTTGTGTTTTTACCCATTGGTGTTTTAAGACTTCGGTGCCATTTTCTATGCTGATTAATGCTCTACCTTCACTACCAGATGGAAAGGTTAATTTTGCCGTTTCGCCAACATTATAGTTGTCCTTGTCGGTTGAAAAGACTAACATTTTAGCAGCATCCTTGTCGCCAGATGGCGAGTTAGACCACCAATTTTTATAGAAGTAAGCCGTACGACCAGTTGCGTGACCACTTACTGGGTCTACAATTCTTATGAGGTAGCGTCCACGATCTTTTTCAGGAATATTGATTTTGAAGCTCGCTTTACCTGAGGCATCTGTATCAATATCATACTGCTGCATTGGCCTGTGGTAATTGCTAGACACGTAGCTCGACAGGTTATCGTAAGAGGAATTCCACCACCAACGCCATTCAATTTTATAGATTTTAACTTCAAGTTTTTTGCGCTGAATAGGTTTTTCGTTGGCATCAACCGTAGCAATATCAAAGGTGTGATTTTCATCTGTAAAGAATGAACCATAGCGATTTCCTTCAGGCGAACGCAGACCAACAAAACTCTCATAAGGTGCATACGGAACCGTAAATGCATCGAGTGAAAAATCGCCACCATTTTCAAAAGCACGGACTAGGAATTGTGCATTTAACATTCCTGGCGCATTTTTCCCAATATTTAATGTTGAATTGACTTTTGCATTGCCTTCAGCATCAAGATTGCCTTCAAACACATTAGTTTCTTCAGTACTGAAATTGCGTGTTGGGTCGTTGAATTCATAATTCTTATAACCATCAAAACTTGTGTGTTTTGTTGTGAATTTCGCTTTAATTTCAGCTTTTAAATTCTTTGCTGGTGCACCGTGAAGCCAGGCTACATTTAAATCGCCTTGAAGCGGTTTGTTATTGGTTAACACTTTGTCTTCAAAATCTATTTTAATTTTTAAACGGTTTGGTTTTACCGTTTCAATCTTTAAACTTTTGGTAAAATTGGCACCACCAACCGAAACTTTAGCATTGTAATTTCCTGTTTTGTAATCTGCTGAAGTAGGCACTTTAAAATCGTAGAAATTATTGATGTTATCTACCGAAATTTTGCGATACACCAACTTACCAACTGGGTCTGTGATTTCTAATTTTACAGGATGACGTTTTGGTAATTTGTTCGCTTTGTCATTTAGCATAAAGGTTAAAAACAGACTGTCGCCAGGTCGCCAAACACCTCGCTCTCCATAAATGTAACCTTTAAGGCCTCGTTGTAATCTGCTTCCAGATACATCGAATTTACTTAGCGAAAGCGAGTTGCCATCAAACAATTTTACATAGCTTACGTTGTTGCCTTTTTCAGCAACCGCAAAAGCCGCTCGTTTTTTGGCGTCAATTTCCACAATACCATCTTGATTTGTTATGCCGTCTGCTAAAGGCTGTTGTTGATAGTTGTATAATGTGATTTTTGTGCCACGTTCTGGGTTGGTGTCCAAAATATTGGTCACCGCAAAAAAGTAGGTATTGTCGTTACCTTGCTTAGCAATAACACCAAGGTTAGAGCCAATTAGGTTGGCAGCAATGCCTTTATTGCCATAATTAAAATACGATTCTGTGCACGGATTATTTCTTTCGCGATAGTTGTAGTTTCTGTTCTTATAACTATAAGTAAGATTGTCCCAATAACGCTCTTCTCTTAAGTCTTGTTCTTCTTCAGAGATGTCTTCGGAAGCATATACATCATCTTCATAATAGTCGTCGTAATAATCATCATAGTAATCGTCTTCATCAACGTCTGAAGTTTCAACATTTGACGAACAATCGTATAA
>JASBSA010000144.1 GCA_030149175.1 Winogradskyella sp.
ATACATTCATCCGTGATTATAATTGCCATAGTAAATTTTAGGTTTTTATTGCTTAATTTTGCAGTTGCAAAAATAAAGCCAAAATGGCGTTTTACCAAACTCTACATGGATTTACAACAAAGAATTAACGCTTTCTCTAAAATAGGTCAGTTTTTAAGTCAATTTACTACTAATGGCATCAAAAAAGACAACACTGTTGAAGCAAACGACCTTTTTTTTGATGGGTTCAAACATCAAATAAAGCTAGCTAAAGAACATAACGGCTGGTTTACAGAAGCAAACATATACTTTAGTTTAGAGTCTTGGGCAAATGCACTTACAACAAGCAACATCAACCAATGGGTAAGCCGCTACAATTTTAATAATGTAGAGCCAAAAACCATAGGTATTATTATGGCTGGCAATATACCATTAGTAGGCTTTCACGACTTCTTATCTGTACTAATGTCTGGGCACAACGTACTGGTTAAGCAATCCTCTAACGACAAGCACCTGCTACCCTATTTAGCAAAGTATCTCGAAATAGTAGAACCAGGCTTTAAAAACAAGATTACATTCTCGCAAGACAAGCTCGAAAACTTTGATGCAGTCATTGCAACAGGTAGCGATAATACAGCACGTTATTTTGAATATTACTTCAAAAACAAACCATCCATCATCAGAAAAAACAGAAACTCTGTGGCCATTCTTACAGGTAAAGAGTCTAAAGACCAGTTAGAAGCCCTATCAGATGATATCTTTAGATACTACGGATTAGGGTGCAGAAATGTTTCAAAATTATTCGTACCCAAAGACTATAATTTCGATGCCTTCTTTAATGCCGTATACAAGTGGCACCCAGTTATTCACGAAGCCAAATATGCCAACAACTACGACTATAACAAAGCCGTGTATCTTATGAGCGAATTCGACATGCTAGAGAACGGTTTCCTAATGATAAAAGAAGACCAAAGCTATGCCTCACCTATTGCCACAGTGTTTTATGAGTATTATGAATTCACAGAAAATCTTAAGACTAAAACACAAGAAGACAGAGACAAAATACAGTGTATTGTAGCGGATGGCTTTACAAAAAATGAAGTGGCATTTGGGAACACCCAAAAACCAGAGCTTTGGGATTATGCAGACAATGTTGATACTGTTGATTTCTTGTTAAAAATTTGATACAAAAATTAGGAATTAATTAGTGCTTTATAGCCAATTAATTAGCACCTTTGTAACATATCAAACAAAAAAACAACATATTTCTGAAGCATCAGAAATGAAACTTTACTCTTCATGAAAAAACATAATTTTAGTGCAGGTCCATGTGTACTTCCAAAATCTGTAATTCAAAAAGCTTCTGAGGCCCTTTTAGATTTTGATAACGGCTTATCGCTTATAGAAATTTCGCATCGCAGCAAGCCTTTTGTAGACGTTATGGAAAACGCTAGAGCCTTGGCTTTAGAACTTTTAGGTTTAGAAGGTAAAGGTTATAAAGCCTTATTCTTACAAGGTGGAGCAAGCACACAGTTTTTAATGGTAGCCCTAAACCTTCTTGAAAAAAGAGCTGGTTACTTAAATACTGGTACATGGAGTGATAAAGCCATCAAGGAGGCTAAAATTTATGATGATATTTACGAAGTAGCCTCTTCAAAGAGTGCAAACTTTAATTACATACCAAAAGGATACGATATCCCAGAAAATTACGATTATTTCCACTGTACCTCTAACAATACCATTTTCGGAACACAAATGAAACGTTTCCCAAACTCACCAATTCCTATGGTTTGTGATATGAGTAGTGATATCTTTTCTCGTCAGTTGGATTTTACCCAGTTTGATTTAATCTATGCTGGTGCACAAAAAAATATGGGTCCTGCCGGTACAACGCTAGTGGTTGTTAAAGAAGATATTTTAGGTAAAGTATCTCGTAAAATACCTTCAATGATGGACTATAAAGTACATATTAGCAAAGGAAGCATGTTCAATACGCCTCCTGTATTTGCTGTGTACACCTCTATGTTAACTTTACAATGGTTAAAAGACTTAGGAGGTATTAAAGCTATTGAAGAAGAAAACGAAAAGAAAGCACGTTTAATCTACTCAGAAATAGACTTAAATCCCCTTTTTAAAGGCTATGCAGTAAAAGAAGATCGTTCTACGATGAATGCAACCTTTACCCTAGAAAACGAAAACCTAAAGGAAACATTTGATGCCATGTGGAAAGAAGCCGGAATTAACGGTCTAAATGGTCACAGAAGCGTTGGTGGTTACAGAGCATCTATGTATAATGCGCTTAGTCTAGACAGCGTAAAAGCACTTGTTGAAGTAATGAGTGAATTAGAAAGAAAAGCTTAAACTAAACAATACAAAGAATTTCAATTACATGAAAGTACTAGCAAACGATGGTGTTTCACAAAGTGGTATTGACGCTTTAGAAGCAGCTGGTTACGAAGTGTTAACAACAACTGTTGCACAAGAACAATTACAAAACTACATTAACGACAATAACATAGCAGTACTGCTAGTAAGAAGTGCTACCAAAGTTAGAAAAGACATAATCGACAACTGCCCAAGCCTCAAAATAATTGGTCGTGGTGGTGTTGGTATGGATAATATAGACGTTGAGTATGCAAGAGAAAAAGGGCTTCAGGTTATCAATACTCCTGCTGCGTCGTCACACTCTGTAGCAGAATTGGTTTTTGGTCACTTCTATGGCTTAGCTAGGTTCCTTCATAACTCTAATCGCGACATGCCTTTAGAAGGAGATGCTAACTTTAAAGCACTTAAAAAAGCCTACGCTAAAGGTGTAGAATTAAAAGGAAAAACTTTAGGTGTCATTGGTTTTGGAAGAATAGGACAAGCTACAGCTAAGATAGGTATTGGTGCTGGCATGAAGATCGTAGCCTTTGATCCGTTTATTGAAGAAGCCACCCTAGAATTAGACTTTTTTGATGGTCAAAAAGCTAGTTTTAATATTAAAACCGTTTCTAAAGAAAACGTTTTAAAAGAAGCTGATTTCTTAACGCTTCACGTACCTGCCCAAAAGGAATATGTTATTGATGAAGCAGATTTTAAGTTAATGAAAGATGGTGTCATCATAGCCAACGCTGCTCGTGGTGGAGTTGTAAATGAAATTGCCTTGGTAAAAGCTATAGAAAGTGGTAAAGTGGCAAGAGCTGCACTAGATGTCTTTGAAAAAGAACCTCAGCCAGAAGTACAATTACTTATGAATCCTGCATTGTCGTTAACACCACATACAGGTGCCGCAACAAATGAAGCACAAGATAGAATTGGTGTAGAACTGGCAGATCAAATCATAAAAATATTAGGCTAACAAAATAAATGTGACCTTAATAATCAAAATGAGTCCTATAATTGTATGGGACTTTTTTTGTACCTTTTTTAACTGAATTTATTAACCTTAATTTTATAAAACAATGGCAGGAATATTAGACTTATTAAATAGTGATTTAGGAAAAACCATAATCAGTGGTGTTTCTGGTTCTACAGGAACGGATCAAGACAAAACAAGTAGCGTTTTAACAATGGCTTTACCGGTTCTAATGAAAGCAATGGAGCGTAACGCTTCTACACCAGAAGGTGCCCAAGGCCTTATGGGAGCATTAAGCAATAAGCACGATGGTAGCATCTTAGATAACTTAGGTGGTCTATTTGGTGGCGGAGTTGATGAAGATGTTAAGACTGATGGAGATAAAATTCTTGGTCATGTATTAGGACAAAAACGCCAAGGTGTAGAGCAAGTCATAGGACAAAAATCTGGATTAGACGCAGGTTCTGTGGGTAACATTCTTAAGGTTGCTGCACCAATTTTAATGGGAGTTTTAGGAAAACAATCTCGTCAGAATAATGTGAGTTCTCAAAATGATCTTACAGGACTATTAGGTGGCTTACTTGGTGGTAACGATACTAGAAATGAGCAAAGTTTCTTAGAAAAAATACTAGATGCCGATGGTGATGGTAGTGTTGTGGATGATGTTGCAGGAATGGTGCTTGGAGGTGCTAAGAAAAAAGGTGGTCTTGGTGGTCTTTTAGGAGGTTTATTCGGAAAGTAAAATCCAAAGTTTATTTATATACATAAGCAGCTCAGTTGAGCTGCTTTTTTTGTTTTTGTTTATCTACTGTTTCACTCATTGAATGGGTATAGTCACTCATTTGGTGTTTTGTACCGTTCTATTTGTAATTTATTTTGTCTTAAACATCAATAATTCTTCAATGATTAAAATTATTAATATCTTTAATGTTATGAAAAAAATAGTTCCATTTGTTATTCTAATTGCTCTCATTGCAAGTTGTAAATCGTACAATAGCAACCCTACAATTAATAACGGAAATGAAAGTGCTTTAGTAGAAAATGATACCGTTTCTATTAGTAGTGATGAGACGGATTACGAAATTATCATCATAGAACCAGGTTTTAATGCTTGGTTGGCCAGCACTGCTAGACCAAGAGGATTTCATTCTCAAAGATGGTTAGAAGACAGAAATGCTTTTCTTGTGCAAGCTTGGAATCAAAGAAACCTTCAACCGCATAGTTACGACCCAAACTTGTATCAAGTAAGAATAGACTACGATACACGTACAGATTATGGTTATGAAGTTAACTATAAGTTGTACAACTACTTTTTATACTTTCAGCTAAAATATAAACAACAATTAACCTCAATTATTCCTAGAATTTAGTGTAATTTTGCAGCACTTTAAAGGTGCTATGAAAAGGTTTAAAGAACATTGGGAAATTCAGCATAACTGGCAATTAATTTTTCCTTTAATTGGTATACTAGGTTTAGGATATTCTTCCTATAAATTAGCCGTCGTCTTATTTGGTGAGTTTGGAGATATTGTAACCATTATCACTTCAATAACCTTATTTGTTGCTGTATTAATAGTAACATTAAAGCTTTTTAAATTTCTTGAAAAACGTTGGAAACTTCATTACAGATGGGAAATGATTAGAGTCTTTATAGTTTTTGCTGTAACGGGTTCTTCCTCACTATATGTTGGTAGACCAATAATAAAAGTATTAGGAATTACTAAAGAAAACTTAAATCCCATACTCTACTGGATATTATTTAGTATCATTGGACTGATTTTTTATCAAATCCTTTTAGTTACTTTTGGTTGGCTGTTTGGTCAATTTCAATTCTTTTGGGAGTTTGAGAAAAAAATGTTGAAACGATTTGGCTTAAAACGCTTTGTAGATTGAGTAAAAAAACTATCATAAAACCTACTACAAAAATACTTGCTTTGGCTTTAATACTTGCGGTATTATTGCCTTCTGCAGTTAAGCTTACACATGCTTTCAATCATCATAGTCATGAGGTTTGTAAAAATGATAGTAATAGCACTACCCATTATCACCAGGTAGATATTGACTGTGAGTTTTACAAATTCAAACTTAACACAAATTATTATTCTGGTTTACATTCCTTTGAAACCATAATTCAAAATAACTTCAGCAAGGTTAACTCTTGCGTTTATTTGTTCTTAAGAGCACATCAGCAAAATACGTCTTATCTAAGAGGACCACCTACTCTAGTCTAAACCTCGGTAAACAAAACATATCTACTACCAGTATTTTAAAATTTCTGGTAATAATTGTACCCTATAATTTATAGTTATGAGGCTTAAGGCTTTATTTATACTTTTTATAACATTTCAAATGAGTTATGCACAAGAGTGTAGTTATACATTTCTTGGCGAACTCAAAGATTTTCACGACAATACTCCAATTGTTGGAGCAACTATATTTATGCAAAATTTAAATAGATATACTACCTCCGACTTTGATGGCAAATTTAAAATTGAAAACCTTTGCACAGGAGAATTAACACTCGTGATATCTCATGTTGGCTGTGAAACTAAAACTCTAACATACAGTATTGAAGGTGATATTTTTAAACGTATTTCGTTAGAACACCACATTGAAGAGCTTGATGAAGTATCGTTAAAATCTAATGAACGAAAAACAACAAATACCGCTCAAGAAAGTGTTATCAAAGCCGACGTGCTTAAGCAATATAGTATTCTTAGCCTTGGTGATGCGCTTAAAGAAGTGCCAGGTGTTTCGTCTATAAATACCGGTAATGCTATTGTAAAACCAATGATTAATGGACTGCATAGTAGTAGGCTTTTAATTCTTAACAACAACGTACGATTGCAAGATCAGGAATGGGGAATTGAGCATGCTCCAAATATTGATATCAATAGTGCCAATAATATTTCGGTGATAAAAGGGGCTGCTGCACTTGCTGTTGGTGGTGATGCTGTTGGTGGTGTTGTAGTAATAAACCCAAATAGAGTTATTAGAATTGATACACTCTATGGCAAAACTACAGTAAGTGGACAAACCAATGGCAAAGGTTTCGGTATTACGTCATCATTAAACAAAGGCTTTGGATCTGGTTGGTTTGTTAGTGTTCAAGGAACACTGAAGCAAAATGGAGATTTTAAATCTCCCGATTATTATTTAACCAATACAGGTTTAAAATCCAATAGTTTTACCGTAAGTGCAGGACGTAAAAATTTTGAACGAGGATTCGAAGTGTTTTACAGTTACATCAATAATGAAATTGGGATTCTAAGATCATCTCACATTGGTAATATAAGTGATTTAATAAATGCTATTAACTCACAACAGCCCTTAGTCACTGATGATTTTAGCTATGATATTAACGCACCAAAACAAGATGTAACCCATCATTTGGCAAAGGCTTTGTATTATCAGCGATTTAAAAACTTCGGTAAGTTAAATCTCCAATACGATTACCAAAACAACCAACGTTTTGAGTTTGATATTAGAGTTGGTGATGACAGAAATAAGGCAGCTTTAGATTTAAATCTTCAAACGCATACGATTACGGCAGACCTTAATCTAGACGCTAATTTACAATACAAAATTAATGTTGGTGTAATGGGTCGCTATCAGGATAATTTTGCAAATCCAGATACAGGTGTTCGGCGCCTTATTCCAGATTACGAAAAGTTTGATTTTGGTACTTATATCACTACAGAATGGATTGTAAATGACAAAACTACAATTGACGCTGGTGTACGCTACGATTACAATAAAATTGATGCAAAAAAGTTTTACCGTACGTCGCGTTGGGAAGAACGTGGCTATGATGAAGATTTCTCGGATATAGTTATTGAAGATCTAGGTACCCAATTATTAACAAATCCTGTTTTTACGTACCATAATTTCTCGGCTTCGGCTGGTTTAAAGTATCAGTTAGATGACAATAATACTATTTTAGGTAACTATGCACTGTCAAGCAGACCGCCAAACCCATCAGAACTATTTAGTGATGGTTTACACCATTCTGCTGCAAGGGTTGAGCTAGGCGATTTAAGACTAGAGCAAGAAATCTCTAATCGTATTTCTGCAACGTATAACTTAAATACATCTAATTTTAATTTAGTTGTGGATCTATTCTACAACCGCATCAATGACTTTATGTACTTAAGACCGTCTGGAATTGAGCAGACCATTAGAGGTGCTTTTCCTGTATGGGAATATCAAAAAACCGATGCAGAACTTTATGGTATCGATATTTCATCAAACTATAAATTTAACGACAATATAGCGTGGAGACATACGTCCTCATACACCAAAGGAAATGATATAAAGGCTGGTATTGACTTAATTGACATTCCGGCATTTAACACCAATAACACAATAACGTTTACAAAAGAAGAATGGAGAAGTTTTAAGGCAAGCCTAAAATCTGAATGGGTTTTTGAGCAAACACAATTTCCTGATTTTAATTTTGAAACTTTTATAGCCACAACTCAAGAAGATGTGTTGGTTGATATCAGCACACCACCTAGTGCCTTTCATTTACTACATTTTTATAGTGAAGTTACTTTACCTCTAAATGAAAAGAACAATTTAAACATAGCATTGAGTATCAATAACATTTTTAATACAAGCTATAGAGCTTACCTAAACCGACTACGTTATTTTGCTGATGACTTAGGAAGAAATATTATGTTACAATTACAACTCAATTATTAATAAACAATTTTAAAAACCAAAACAATGAAAACAATAAAGAATTTTTTAATCGTATTTATGAGCATCGGACTAATTACATCCTGTTCAGATGATGATGATACTCCAAACCCAGTAAATGAAGAAGAGGTAATAACAACAATGACCTTAACATTAACTCCTTCAGGAGGTGGAACTGCTGTTACTTTTCAATCTCAAGATTTAGATGGAGATGGTCCTAATGCACCTATGATTACAGTTAGTGGAGCTTTACAGGCTTCAACTACTTATAATGGTAGTGTTGTATTCTTAAATGAATTAGAAAGTCCAGCTGAAAACATTACTTTAGAAGTGATAGAAGAGGATGATGAACACCAAGTATTTTATGGGTTTACAGGAACATCTGGAAGCAGCATAACTTATAATGATCAGGATGTTAATGGTAATCCTCTAGGTGTTAACATTACTCTAAATGCTGGTGCAGCTTCCACAGGAAATACATTAACCGTTGTATTAAAGCACGAGCCAACTAAGCCAAATGATGGCACTATTGCTAATGCAGACGGCGAAACAGACGTTGAAGCTACATTTAGTTTTGATGTAAACTAATTGTCATAACAAACTAAAAAAAGCACTCAAATTGAGTGCTTTTTTTATGCGTTAGAAACAGAGGTTTTTGATTTAAACACAAATGTGTATAACCACATTAATGAGAATGTTGGCACAACATCCAAAACAGGTAAGGCTTCTTCTATAAAGGCAATAACCGCTGCTACTTTCCCTTCTTTCCCTTTATACATTTTAGTCATTAAATAGGCTGATAGTGGTGCCCAAATAAAATCAAAAGGCGGAAAAACAAAAGATACATAACCTAAAGCATCAAATAATATGCTCAGTGTAAGTATTTTATATTTATTCATATAAGATGTTAATAATTAATTATCAAGATAAGAGCAATAAGTATTCCAAAACGGATTAGTGCCAATTCGTCCTACTAAAATTCTGTTAACATACTTTAATCCTTTTTAACGTTTAGTTATGAATCTCGCATAACCTCAAAAATTAGATTTGTAAAAATTTTTAGCCTTGTGCAAGTATTATGGTCTTTCTATAGAATTGGCTTTAAAATTTTGATGCTAGCGTAAGAAAAATAACATTTATTATAACGTAAAAAGTGTAACATTAATTTAAAGCATTCATCTTTATAAGAAAGCCAAAGAATTCGTCAATCAACCATTATGAACATACGTTCTATTCTCATTCTGTTCATCCTTAGTTTTTACAGTATTGCGTACACTCAAGAAAACGCCGTATTAACCAAAGCCAAAAAATCACTCAATATTACCAGAGCTACATCAAAACCAAAAATCGATGGTGTTTTAGATGATAAAGCTTGGGAAAATGCAGAAATCGCTACAGACTTTATTCAGTTTAAGCCAGATATCGGTAACACCTTGCCAAAAGAACAACGAACAGAAGTTAAAATGACCTTTGATGATGAGGCCATATATGTCGCAGCATACCTCTACGACGACGTGTCTAAAATTATGAAACAGCTCACAAGTAGAGATAATTTTGGACAAAGCGACTTTTTTGCTGTTATACTAAACCCAAATAACGATGCACAAAACGATACTGAGTTCTTTGTGTTCAGTTCTGGCCAACAAGCAGATGCTATAGCCAACCCTAGTATTGGTGAGGATTTTAGCTGGAATGCCGTTTGGCAAAGTGCCGTGCAAATTGTTGATGATGGTTGGATTGTAGAAATAGAAATACCATATAGAACCTTACGTTTTCCAGATCAGGAAGAGCCAATTTGGGGACTTCAATTTCATAGACACTTTAGACGACACCGTTCGCAATACACTTGGAATGAGTTAGACCCAACACAAGGTAACATTGGCTTATACCACGGTGAATTAAAAGGCTTAAAAAATCTTAAACCACCTGTTAGGCTTAACCTCTACCCTTTTTCAACAGGAATTTTAGATAGTTTTGATGGTGATACCGAAGTTGACCTTACCTTTGGTATGGATGTAAAATACGGTATTACGGATAACTTTACGCTCGATGCGACCTTGGTACCAGATTTTAGCCAAGCTGGCTTTGATAGAGTTGTTCTAAACCTAGGCCCTTTTGAGCAGACATTTTCAGAACAACGTCAGTTTTTTACCGAAGGAGTCGATTTGTTTTCTAAGGGAAATTTATTTTTTTCGAGGCGAGTGGGTAATGCACCTAGTGGAGAACTAACTTTAGATGACAACGAAGAAGCAGATATCCCAGACGAAGTAAAGGTCTTAAATGCCGTAAAAGTATCTGGACGAACTAAAGGAGGTCTTGGTGTTGGTGTTTTTAATGCCATTACCGAAAAAACTTATGCGACGATCACCAGAAGCGAAGAAGTTTTTAATCAAAATAATGAAGTTATAGATACGTTGATTACAAAACGTCGTGAGGTCGTTGAGCCATTTACCAATTACAATATTCTGGTTGTAGACCAACAGTTTAATGGCAATTCTTCTATTAGCCTAATCAATACCAATGTAATGCGCGAAGGCGAATTTAGAGATGGAAATGCCACAGCGCTCGTTACCAATCTGCAAAACAAAAGAAACACCTACGTCATAAATGCAGAGGCCAAAATGAGTAACGTTAACTATCAAAATACAGAAAGCGAAACGGGCTTTAGCACCTTTTTCTACATTGCAAAAACCCATGGTAATCTTCGTTATAGCTTTGATCATAGCTTTGCAGATACCAAATACGAAATCAACGACTTAGGTCTTAATTTTAGAAATAACTTTAACAATTTTGGTGCGGACATTTGGTACCAAATCTTTGAGCCAAAGGGCAACCTTAATAGTTATCGTATAAATGCATGGATTAATTACAGAAATCTCGCAAATCCGGGCGTGTTTACAGGTATGAATATTGGCGGACGCTATTTTGCACAAACCAAAAATCTAAATGCCTATGGTTTTAACTTTAATATAGAACCAGGTAAGCAATACGATTATTTTGAGTCTAGAGATGGCAGACCTTTTATCTTTGAAAACATTGCTAGCGTAGGTGGTTTCTACTCGTCTAACTACAACAAAGTTTTTGCTTTTGATATTGATGGTGGTATTTTTAAAATCTTCGAGGAAGGCAGGGATTTATTTGGCTACAATATATTCTTAAGTCCAAGAGTTAGAGCAAGCGATAAGCTGCTTATGATTTACAGTTTTAGCCTAAACATGTCTAACGGATCGCGTGGCTATGCCACTTTTGAAGATGACCAACCTATCCTTGGTGAGCGCAACAGAAAACGAATTACCAATACCATTTCTGCCAATTACACCTTTGATCCATTTAATTCTGTGGCACTTACCTTTAGGCATTATTGGGATACTGTAAACTATGATAATGAGTTGTTCACATTACTAGATAATGGTCGTCTTACAACTGAGCAAGGGTACACTGTAGATAATGTTAGCGAATCTCCAAACATTAACTTTAGTACGTGGAATATAGACCTCAGCTATTCTTGGCAATTTGCACCAGGTAGCTTCTTAACAGCGTTGTACAGAAACCAACTCTTTAATTTTGATACCATGTCTCAAGATAGCTATTCTCAAAGCTTAGACACACTTTTCAACCAGCCGATACAGCACACTATTTCGGTGAGGTTACAGTATTTCTTAGATTTTAACGGTATTAAATCTATTTTTAAAAAGAGGAATAATCCACAAATAGGACAAGCGAACACCTATGTTTCGCCTAGAAACAGGTTTAGATTCAATTCTTAAAACTAGGTCAGTTCAAGCCTATATCTCGGTAGACATATATCCAAACGCTTATCACAAAAAATCTAAAAGTCTAACAGTCCAACCATCTAATAATCTAAAAAAATAGTATTTTCGCTCTTGTATGATAAAAGCGACCAACATTCACAAATCGTATAAAGAATTGCATGTTTTAAAAGGCGTGGATATTAGCATTGCCGAAAGTGAAATCATCTCTATTGTTGGTGCTTCTGGTGCTGGCAAAACCACCTTATTACAGATTTTGGGCACCTTAGACAAACCCGATTTTAAAAGTGATACCACATTAGAAATCAACGGGCAATCCATTACAGCTCTTAACGATAAAGCCTTGGCTAAATTTAGGAATAAACACATTGGCTTTATCTTTCAGTTTCATCAGTTGCTGCCAGAATTTACAGCCTTAGAAAATGTTTGTATTCCTGCATTTATAAATAACACACCAAAAGCACAAGCCGAAAAACGCGCTATAGAATTGTTAGAGTATTTAGGCTTAAAGGATCGCATAAACCATAAACCCAACAGCATGTCTGGTGGCGAGCAGCAGCGTGTGGCTGTAGCCAGAGCCTTAATAAACCAACCCAATATTATCTTTGCCGATGAGCCTTCTGGTAATTTAGATAGTGAATCTGCAGAGCAATTACACCAACTCTTTTTTAAGCTGAGAGACGAGTTTAAACAAACCTTTGTTATAGTAACCCATAACCAAGATTTAGCCAATATGGCAGACCGTAAGTTAACTATGGTTGATGGGAAGATTGTGGGATAACGTTTTGGTTACGCTTATCGGTCTCGTATATGAAACGTAGCGTATAAATAAACACTAATTTATCGGATTTAGCACGAGCCGAATTTTTATTTTTTGGTTTCTAAATGTACAAAAATAAAAATTTGGCGGACTTAACAAATTAGCAAAAATCTCTCGTAAAGCCTGTATTAGCTATGTTTTATATACATCTTAAGTTTACAATCTATTATTTTTAAAAGATTAATCAGATAGCACAAGCCATAGTAAATATGCAAATGACTTACTCAAAAGTTTTCTTCTAAAATGTTTCTTTTACGATGTAATGGAACACTCTTTTTTGCTTGGATGTAGCGTTGGCGTAAAAGTCTGTGGAATGGTAATATATGTATTACACTTTAATGCTTCCTAAAACATTTTTCTTTTTGTAATTCCGTCCGTACCACAATAGAACTCCAGTTACAGGTAAACTCGCAGTTAGCAAACTAACCAAAAACGCAATAATTTTTCCCGCAATTCCGCCAATTGCTCCAATATGTATGTCGTAATTCATTCTCTGAATTTTGTCTGCAACTTTTGCGTTTTTGTATTTTCCGTAGATACTTGACGTTTCTATTTCCTCCAGCGTGTTTTGGTCGAAAAATCTAAAATCGGAATCATAATACAATCCCTCACTGTTTGAAACTTCTACATAAATACTTTCGTCTGCTGTTTTAGGATAATGCAATTCAAAGCTTTCTGCATTTGGATTTTCTTTAGATAATTTTTCAATTAAATAATCCATTGGAATTTTATATTCTCTTTCTTCAATTTTACTTTCGTTTTCAGGAATAATAAAAGCAGGAACTTTTTCACCTCCTGTAGATTTGTAAACGACATATTTTAGCCAATTGTAAGACATCATTGAGCCTGTAAAAGCCAAAATGAGTGCTAAAGAACAAATGTAAAAGCCAACAATTGTGTGCAAATCAAAGTTTTTTCGTTTCCATCGTGTTGTTTTCTTCCAATCAAATTTTAAACGTTGCTTTAGGTTTTTGCGCTTTTTTGGCAACCATAAAATAAATCCTGAAATGATGATTACTATGAAAATTAAAATGGAAACTCCAACAACTTGTTCGCCAATTGCTTTTGGCAACCAAAGTCGCATATGTCCTTTTAGAATAAAGGCAAAAAATCCTGATAGATGATTATCTACTTGAATTACTTCGCCAGAATATGGATTTAAGAAAACACTTTGATAAAATTCGGGTTCGGCATCATAGAAAATTACTTCTATGGCATCATCTTGTTTTTTAAATAGAGTACCGTGAACTGTGTTATTCGGAAAAACCTTTTTGGCTAACTCCTTTGCTTTTGTGGGCGTTAAAATAGGTGCATTTTGTGGTACTACTTTTTTATAGTCATCATAAAGACTTTCAATTTCATCTCTAAAAGCCCAACAACAACCAGTTATGGACACGATAAAAACTACCAAGCCTGTTGTTAGACCTAGATATTTGTGTAACTGAAATATGAATTTTTTTAAGCTCATTAATAAAAATTTAAAAAGAGCAAGCCCTATTTTAAGACTTGCTCTTTTTCACTTCACAAATTAAAATTGATATGAAATGTTTGCCAATAATGCTCTTGGCGTTTGTGGATTTATGGTAGTCCAACCTTTGTAATATTCCTTGTTAAAAGCATTGTTCAGCTTTAAACCAATTCTGTATTTATTAGCTTGGTAAAAAACG
>JASBSA010000151.1 GCA_030149175.1 Winogradskyella sp.
TAAAGCAGCTGCAAAAAAAGCATTAGATTCTATGTTAATTGACATCGAAGGAGCTTTACAAAAAGGAAACAGAGTTTCTTTAGTAGGATTTGGATCTTGGTCAGTTTCTAGAAGAGCTGCTAGAGATGGAAGAAACCCTCAGACTGGTAAAACTATCAAGATTAAAGCTAAAAATGTAGTGAAGTTTAAGGCAGGTTCTGACTTAAGCAACGCTGTAAACTAAGACATTTTTTTCTTATAATATTAAGCCTGCTCAATGAGCAGGCTTTATTTTTGCCCTAATTTTAATACTTTTAAGTTGTTTAAATGATAAAAATAGCCTAGATTTAGTTAAGATTAAGAGGAATTTTAAAATGATTAAACCCGAAAAAGGCAGTTTACTAATTGCAGAACCATCCATAATCGGAGATATATCTTTTAACAGAGCTGTGATTCTTTTAGCAGATCATAATGCTTTGGGATCTGTTGGGTTTATACTTAACAAACCTCTAGAATATAATTTAAAAGATCTCATTGAAGGCACTGACTCTGACTTTACGATTTATAATGGTGGCCCTGTTGAGCAGGATAACCTGTATTTTATTCATAAATCTCCAGAACTAATTCCAAATAGTATAGAAATATCAAACGGTATTTTTTGGGGAGGTGATTTTACTGTGGTTTTAGACCTTATAAACAGTCACAAAATCACCAAGGATGATATTAGATTCTTTTTAGGCTATTCTGGCTGGGCAGAACAGCAATTACATAATGAACTAGAATCTAATGCTTGGCTTGTTTCAGAAAATATTTATAACAACGAAATTATAGCAAAGTCTTGTAATTCATTTTGGCGCGAAAAAATGTTAGAGCTTGGCGGTGAGTATAAGATATGGTCTAATGCACCAGAAAACCCTAGCTACAATTAAGATCCCAACCTTATCTTTGTGTTTAACTTATTGGTTAGCTGTTTAGCAAATTCACAACCATATGTCTTTTTGCGATATTTTGATATTGGCACAATACCCTTAATAACATTAGTAATAAATAGTTCGTCAGCTTTTTGAAGTTCAAAGGGGCTGATAGATGTCTCTTCTGTATATAAATTAACATCTTTAGATAAAATTTCTAACACTTGTTTTCGCATTACACCTTTTAAACAACCATCCTCTAATGGAGGGGTTTTAATTTTATCTCCCTTAACCAAAAACAAATTTCCATTTAAAGCTTCAATTACAGATTTGTTGGTGTTGAGAACTAAACAATTATCTAAATCATTTTCTTTGGCATAAATGCTACCAATAACCTGAATTGCTTTATTATTAGACTTTAAACCTGAAAGTAAACCAGGAGATACAAAGAAATCTTTATATAAATCGACTTCATAGCTTTGATTGTCTTTAATGCTATAAAATGGCTCATCAAACACTTCAGTAATAATATTATAGGTCACTTTAGATGTTTCGGATGGTAGATATTTACCACCCTTTCCTCTATCAACATTCAATCGTACTCTGGCTGAAGTATTCAGTAGATTGTTTGCATCAATCGTTTTTAGAATTTCAGCCTCCAAAAATTCCATAGTAAAGTTCATAGGAATATCCATACGCATTATACGCATTGATGCCATAAGCCTAAAGTAGTGATCTTCCCAAAAAAAGATTTTACCATTAACCACTTTTAAAGTTTCAAAAAGAGCATCTCCGTACTTATAGCCTCTATTTTCAGAAGTTAGAACAGTGTTATTTGAATCAATAAGATTTCCATTAAAATTTACCATAAAAAAAGTCTCGATTTAGTTTTAAATTAAACCGAGACAAAGATATAATAGTTGAGTTAGTTACTGGTTATCGTGAGCCTAAAACTTGCTTGAGACTTGATATTTGATTATCCCAAAGCATTTTGCCTTCATCAATTTCGTCCTCTTCCGCAAAATCCGTAATCATAAGAGAAACATCTTTTGTAATTTCGTCAACTTGGATTCTAATTTCAAAATAGTAGCTTGCTCCATCTTCTTCATCACTCAACCAACGAAATTTTACGCGCTCACCACTCTTTTTAGTCAATAATTTTGCTTGCTCTTCAGAACCATCCCAAATGAATGTAAATAGTTCTCCACGCGAGTTAACATTGTCTGCAAACCATTCTGAAAGGCCTGAAGGTGTAGATATATATTGATATATTAATGAAGGAGATGCTTGAATAACAAACTCCATTTCATATTTTTCTTTATCGTCCATAGAAGCATAAAATTATTTGTTCAATATATGCAATTATGACACAATTCAAAACTTTAGAATAAAAATATTTTTTAGAATGTATTGTTTGTTGTACTAGAATTTGTTTATATATTTGCAACCGCAAAAATGGCGAGGTAGCTCAGTTGGTTAGAGCGTCGGATTCATAACCCGGAGGTCTCGAGTTCAAATCTCGATCTCGCTACTAATAGATAAATCACCCAAAATTAACGGTTTAGTTCACTCTAAACCGTTTTTTCATGCAAACTATTTACAAATTAATTACCTTAGAGTGTCAAAACGAACACGATTTGGAACACGATTTGGAACACAAAAGGAAATTTTCGACACCAAAAATATTTGACGCAGATGGCGATTTAAAGAAGCGTTGGTATGTCTATTTTTCATTTCGCGATCCTGAAACTGGACGGATGAAACGTATGAAAAATATATATGGAGGTGCAAATAGGTTTAAAACCAAAGCGGAACGCTATAGTGTGCTCAATTTATATAAAAAGCGTTTGTTACGGTTTTTAAAGCAAGGTTATAATCCTTTTGAAGATAATACGGAACTCTACCAAAAACATACCCAGAAAGTTACTACACTAGGGGTTAAATCTATAACCAAACCTGTAGTTACCGAAAACAAGCATGAACACGAACACGAACAGGAACACGTTTCTGTAAAAACACAAGAAGTTGAAGCAAAAACCAATAGGAAAACACCGTTAAAACCCAAAGAAGAAAAACCACCAAAACCTTCATATCCAAAGGTTTTAGACGCTTTTAATAAAGCATTAGAGTTAAAAACCAACGTTACCAAAGCAAAAACACTCGAAGACTATACATCTCGCATTTACAAACTGTATAAATGGCTTGAGAAAACACATAAAGAGATTACTCATATAGAGCATATTGAAAAAAGGCACATCTTGGAATTTCTAAATGAGGTACAACTTCAATCATCACCAAGAAATCGAAATAACTATAGAAGTGTTTTCAGCAGTATTTTCCAAGTTTTGGAAGACAACGAAATTATAGAGCGTAATTTTATAAAAATTATCAAACCTCTAAAGTCAAAGCCACAACGTCATAAAACCTATACCAATAAAGAGCAAGAATATATTTTTGAGTATTTAGAAAAGGAAGATCCTATACTTCTACTCTACATAAAGTTTATTTCTTATAATTTTCTTAGACCTCAAGAGGTATGTAGGCTGAAAATTAAGGATATAAATATTGATGAAAAGACACTAAAGTTTGAAGCCAAAAACAAAGTGTTAAAAACAAAGTTAATACCTGATATTTTGTTTGATGAGTTACCAGACCTCTCAAAATGTCAACCTGAAGATTTACTGTTTACTCCAAAAAAAATTGGTGGACAATGGAAGGCTACAGAAATAAATCGTAGAACTAATTTTGGTAAACGTTTTTCAGCTATAAAAAAAGCTTTAGGATTTAATAAAAATTATACCTTATATAGCTTTAGGCACACATTTATTACACGGTTATATAGGGCAATGGTTAAAGACTCTTCCCCTTTTGAAGCAAAAAGCAGATTAATGCTAATCACTGGTCATAGTACTATGGCTGCTTTGGAAAAATATCTTAGAGATATTGATGCTGAATTACCAGAAGACTATTCAAATTTATTAAAGAAGTAAGCTATGGACTATCAAACATTAGAAAATTTGGTTAAAAGAATTTCTCAGCCAGCCATATTCTTTTATCCAAGAAATATATTTGAAGAACTATCAGGCATGGATTTAAAAGAATTGGATTCGATTGGTATGACCAATACATTAATTGTTAGAAATTCTATTGGTAAAATGAAACCACTGGAATCTGTTGTTGAAGGTATGCTAATTATTAACAATAAGGAATTGCTAGATTCAAATACATTTGAAATTCTAAAAATGAGTAACTCTTTAGACAAAGAGAGTTTTCTTTACTTTTTAAATAAGTACTTTCAAAATTTAGATATCTGGTTAAGAATAACAGAGCTTACACAAAATGATGCTAAACATCAGGCATCAAATTATTTATCAGGAATTCAAAGTTATTTAGAATTACAACACAAAATTACCTTAGATCATAAAGCAGATCTTGTTAAACGATTTGGTGAGTGGAGACGAATAGCAAACCTCAATAAAACCTTTAATGTTAAGCTTCCATCTTTCGAAGACATTAAAAATAGAAAACCAATAACAATTCCAAAATCACTTAATGAAAATCCTGTTAAGCGACTAATGCCAGGAAAATCAAAACCAACAACAAAAAAGGCATCGCCAAATGTTGTTAATGTAGATGCAGACCTCTTAATTAATGTTTTTAATGTGGATTCTAAATTGATTAGAAACGGTAAAAATGATAATTTAGCATAAATTAAACGTTTAATTTACGATTAAATAATGAAAGAGACCAAATATTACACTTGCGAGTATTGCTTTAAAGAATTTCAACCAAAGCGTAGACGCGTACAAAAATACTGTAGTAATTCTTGTCGCTCCTCTGCGTTCCAACGACGAAAAGCAAGTCAAAAAAACAATAATGAATACTTACCTACTCTTACAAATTCTAAAGTACCTCAAGTTCAAAAAACAGAAAAAATATCAGCAGCAGGTGTAGGAAATGCTGCCCTAGGATCTTTAGCTGCTGATGGTGTAAAATCAATTCTTACCCCTCGAAAGAGCAAACCTGCCACTAAAGGTGATATAGATTTACTATTAGAAAAACTTGGTGGTCGTTATCTCTATGTGAAAAATTTACCTCGTAATGAGTTTGGTGAGTTTCCTTATTATGATTTTGTAAAGAGTGAAATTGTGTATTTTAAAATACTAAATACTGCATTTAATAGTTAAGTTCAATTTCCTTATTTAAAAAAGCGTACAAACTCTAACTTCTAAATACTAGGGTTAATCAATAACACTTAATAGAGAACAACTCACTATTAAAGAAAATAGCTCTTTATGTTGCTAAAAAAGGTAAACTTATGTATTTGTCTAATGCTGATAACACCTACCACTAGCATTTTTTGTTTTCCGTTTACAGCGTTTTCCAGATTTGGTTTTACCTGTGCACTGAGTTGCCGTTGTCTTTTTAGTAGTGGTTGTTGATTTATTTTGTTTTTCTTTCTCTGAAATTAACGAATTGGATTCTTCATTAGTTTTTCCAGATGTTGGTTTACATACTTTACATGCTTGATAACCGAGTTCTTTAGCTTTATCGAGTTTTATGACCTTTTTAGAATATTTTAAATAACGGCAATTACTTTTATGATATTTTTCTCCTGTTTTGGTTGTATATACTGTTTGTGCTAGTATGCTACTACCAAAGGCAAACGAAATGAAAAGAATAAGTAATCTAAGGTTTTTCATTCTTTTGATTTTTTCTTTCGTAAGTCTCTCCATTCCCACGGTGGAATAGCATTTTTATCTTGCCATAAACCTACTTTGTTCTTTTTAGCATTATCTTCCAATGCCTGAAGAAGGCTATCTTTTGAATATTTTTTGTAATGCCACGCCAACCCATTTCTAACGAGTTCATGCGAAAGGCTTAAAGAATCATCATAAATAACATTGCTAACGTAGCGCCTATATCGGTCTTTTTTTAGAACATTTAATGTTACGGTCTTACTAAAAATGGCATCAGAAACGAACTGTTTTGCTCTTTTGAAAAATGGTTGTTTTCGCTCTGGGCAATCAATATTGGCTAATCGCACCTTTATCAGTGTAGAATCTTTGGTTAAAAGTTTAAAGGTGTCTCCATCGGTAATAGCGACTACTTTGCCAATGATGGCTTCTTTATTTACTGATTTTGAATTGACTAAAAGTGAAGCTGATATTGCTAATAAGAAGATTAACCAGTGTTTTTGCATAAAACCTCAACATATTTTTGAGCTAATTTAACTTTTAAGTTCGTCTAAATGAATAACACAATAATTATTTCTGAAATAATATTTAAAATTACTAATACTAAAAATACTTTTAAGATAATATTAATTTCGAGGATTTTTTTAACGTGTTTCAACTGTTCACTTTCGATTCTCCACAGGCACATTAAAATTTCTTCTTTATTTTCTTTTTCATTTAATTCATCTACAAAGGGTCTATCTTGAAATGGCCTGACATTTCCGTGTTTATCATATTTTGGATACCTTTTTTTTTTAATTGATTGACTAGACATTTTTTAAAATAGCTTTGTTTATTAATTCCTTTTTAATAAGATTATTGGCTCTAGTTATTAAGACCTTTTCACCATGAATTTCTATTATCATATAATTAGAATTACAATTATTAATTCTGAATTTTAGAGCCCTTAATCCAGAAATTAGACCTTCATGTTTTGTTTTTTCATAAACATAATTTGAACATGATGTTTTGAACAGACACTTTCTGCGCTTTTGTTTTGGGATTAAAAACCAATAGAGTTTTATTATAGCTAATAAGAATATCTTCATTGGTCTTTAGTAAAGACAACCATTTGTCTTGATGTTGTATAACCTGGTTTAGCACCAAATCCAAAACAACCTGTGTCAGGTTGCACATACGTTGAAACGCTCTCTAACCTTACATATTTCCAACCTTTGTTTGAGTGGTGCTTTATAATTTCTTCTAGTTGCTCAGCTACATGTGTCGAATTTCCACTCTTGGAGTCTATTGAGGCTACGAAGGGTATTACTTTATATTCCATATTATTAATGCCTTCTTACTGTTATGTTTTCCTTTAAAGTTGAATAACTTCCACTAGAATTGATATGTGTTGTATCAAATGGGAAAGAATCTTTATACTCAGTATTTACAATAGGTTGATTGGAATTTATAAGTGCAGCTTCAACTCTTTCGTTATATAATGTGCTTATTTCTGTTGTGCTGTAACACAATTCTTCATCAAATTTTAGCTCTCTTTTCCAGTCATCTAGTTTTTCATGATCTTTAATTCTTTCATTAATATTATTAGCTTTTCCAATATAGATTAGTTTTTTAAGTAAAACTGTTCCTTCCTTTTTATTGTATGTGCACGATTGTACAACATAAACTCCTGAATATACAGGAACACTTGATTTATTAACCTCTCGCCAATAACCTTTAAATTCTTGATTAAATGATTTTTCTGCCATAATTTATTTAATTTTCTTAAGCCAAACTTAAACCCATTACAAAACAAAACCTTACGGTATTCCGTAAGGCCTAAAACTCAATTGAAAATTGTCTACTTTTACCAATCATCATTTTTAGATTGGCTTTTCATTTTTATTGAAAAGTCAGAAATTAGGTTTTGTGCGGATGATTTAAATAGTTCAGGAGTGAATCCAATTTTCGAACCCATATAATTTGTTACATTAAACTTAGAGGTTGGGTCAACTTCAATTCTAGCAGCTTTATCCTTTACTCTAATTGTAATCATTGCAAAGTAGGATTGAGTTGGGGGAGAATATTGAGAACCTGTTTGTCCTTGATACATCATATATTTGCCCTTAATAATTCCTGCTTCCTTATCAATAAATTGGATAACGCTTTCTGCATTTCCAAAAGTCTCCACCATCCATTCATTTGCTTTTACATAGTTTGAATTTTTACTTGAATTTAGTTCAATTGTTTCTGTCAAAGGTTCACCTTCATATGTTAATGTTTTGACCGACATACATGAATAATTAATGCTAATTAGTAATACTAATAAAACTCTTTTTAATTCCATTATTTATTGATTTTGAAAAGTTAGAAAATTAGAAAGGTCATAAAGCTACAAGAGAACAAGGTTTTAACACTTTAATTTTGTTTATAAACCAAATTAATTTTTACATCCATTTTTATCACACGTAATTTTTGCAGTTGTATCTACCCAATGAGTTGAATGTTTTTTTGTATCTGTGCCACAACCTGTAGTTCCACCTTTATTTCCCTTGTGAACTTCATTGGTTGGTATATGTTTTACTGCCATAGCTTTAAATTTTTAATATTAATGATACTCAAACTTAAAGCCATTAATAGAGTATTCCTTACGGAAAACCACATAAGATGAAAGTATATAATTGAAGATTTTAAATAAGTCCTAAGTCTTTCAT
Source organism: Winogradskyella sp. (assembly GCA_030149175.1). Taxonomy (GTDB): domain Bacteria; phylum Bacteroidota; class Bacteroidia; order Flavobacteriales; family Flavobacteriaceae; genus Winogradskyella. Next base: position 8,281 of record JASBSA010000151.1, read on the forward strand.
CTTAGCGATTAGGTGAGTGGCATTGTCGGCCTTGAATTTAATACGTAGTTTGTTAATCCGTTTTTCTATAGAGCTCACACTACCAGGTGAGATATTGTTTTCAATAAAATAGCGACTAATCCTTTTTTGGTCCAATCCTAATGAAAGCTGTTTGGTAAGTTCTATATCATAGTCTGTAATTTCCAAATCGATTTTAGGGCTCAACGCATTGGCTACCTGAGGTGATAAGAATAATCTATTATTATAAGCAGATTCTATAGCTTCAGACAGTTCTCTTGAGCCTTTTCGGTCTTTACAGACATAAGCATTGATGTCATAGTTATAGACCAATAAACGTACTTTCTGTAATTGGTCTTTCATTGAATATACAATGATGGGTATAATGTTGTTTTGTTCTCTCAATTTAGCAATTAGCTCTTCACCAGAAGTAAGTTCACATTGGCGATGGTCTTTCTTAAAAGATAAGTCTGTAATAAGAAGGTCATAAGGGTCATTATCTAATTCTGCTCTTTTGATTTTTAAAAATGCATCGTCACAGTATTGAGAATTATGAATAATAGTTATGCCATAGGTTTTTAAAATATCTAAAACTCCTCTATTAATATCGTCGTGATCATCTACAATAAGTACTTTTTTAAACATACTCAAATTTCAATTTTTGCTTTAAAGCCATTATTAATTCTAGACTCAAAAGTAATATTCCCTCCTACAGCTATAATACGGTTTTCCACATTAAGTAAACCATTGCTTTTCTTTAGTTCACAACCTATACCATCATCACTGTAGTTGATGACTGTCTTTTTTTGTTTGCTGTTAAATGCAATGACTGCTACAGATGCCTCACTGTGCTTTCTCATGTTAATTAATAGTTCTTGCAAGACTTTGTATAAAGCAGTCTTTTTTGCTTTTGAAATTTTATCCCAAGCTATTTTAGAAACATCTTTAACAATGACGCTTGTGTGATCTGTATTATATCTTAAGGATAGATCATTAAGTATTGTTTTGTAATCTCCCTCTAAATCTATTTCACCAAGCTGTTTAGATATATCTCTGGCTTTATCATAAATAAGCTCAATATCATCCTTTATATTCTGGTTTAAATCATTATCAGCTTGTAATGTAGTCATAACTTGAAATACATCATTAGCAATATCGTCATGTACTCTTTTTGATATACGAGATTCAGTATCGAAGACTTGTTGTAGTTTTTCTTTTTTGTGTTTGGACTTTTGAATAATGTATACAATAACAGCGATAAAAGCGATTAAAATGGCTAATATGAGGAAAAGAAGTTGTCTATTTAGAGCTCTTTTCTCAACTAACTCACTTTCAGCAGCTTTTCTTTCAAACTCCGAATAATCATATCTCATTAAAGCAAATTGATTATCAGCTTCTTTTTCTGCTTTATATAGACTATCGTTAAGTTTTTTATATGATTTTGCATGCTTATCATCACTTAAGTTCATCAACAAACCTAAAGCATTATTTTTGTAAGAGGATGATTTTAATATATCTGAAATTTCTAGGGCTCTTAAGGCATAAATTTTAGCTTTTTTTAAGTTATCGTTCTTATAATAATATTCAGAAAGATGAGAATAACTCGTGTAAATTGTAGACTTATCATTTACTGTTTTTCTCAGTTTTAATGCTCTTTGTAATAATTTTAATCCTTCTTCTTTATCTATTTCAGACTCTAAAACTCCATAGTTGTCAATCACCAAAGCCATGGTTAATGTATCTTTAATTCTAGGAATAATTTTATAAGCTTTTAATATCTCATCCTTAGCTTTTTTGTTATTATCAATACTTTTATACACCAATGATAAATTATTGTATATTTTGGCACTATCCTCTGATGTTTCTGAGCTTTCTAAAGCATTATTATACATTTCAAAAGCTTTAGTATAATTTCTTTGTTCTATGTAAATAAGCCCTAAAAGATTGTAAAAACTTTTTCTTGTAGATAAGTGATATGATGTAGGTTTCATACCATTCATTAGTTTTATTGCTTTAACAGCTACTTCTTTACTATCATCATAAGCACCATTTTTGTATAATAAACTACATTTATAGTAAAGTAAATTAATGGCTTTGTCTTTATAATTTTCTTCGATTGCTATTTGAAAGCTTTTATCAAAATAATCAAAAGCTTTTTTTAAATCAGTAGCATTTTGCGGTTTTATTGCTAAATCAGAATAATACTTTAAACTATCTACACTACTTTGGGCATAAGCGCATATATTAAATGCAGAACCTACAATTAAAAAATAGAGGAATGAAGTTTTGATTGGTTTCATTCCTCTAAAGTAATAACTATTTGATTATTAATCACCACTGCCTGTTGGTGGTGGAGGTGGCGGAGGTGGTGGAATTTCTCCACCTTCTCCACAGCACGCTTGAGGTGCGACTTCATCAGTTAAACTCTCAGGGTTACACGAAAAGAAAGCCATATTGAGGAAAACCGTAAACAGAATTATAGATATTTTTTTCATTTTGTTATGATTTAAAATTTGACAATTGTGTTGCTGTCCGAGATTTTTTCGGATTATTTATTGCAGAGCAACACCTACTAAATTTTGAAGAGATATCTCTTCATTGGGAAGTGTGGAGTGCAGAAGTAAAACAGAATTGTTACTTCCCAAATGGCAATACCATTTTACTATGCAGCTCCATTATTTGAATTGATTTTCGTAAACCTTATTACGCCTAAGGTGGTAATCAATTCTATAACAAATGAAGTGAGATTACTTTGGAAATGATGGAAATAAAATGGAAAGATTTAGGAAATGAATTTCCAATCTTTTTCCATAAATAAATTAGTAACTTTAAGATGTATTAATCCTAACAAAATGCATAGAAAACTACTCATACAAGCCTTTCAAAAAGCTAAAGATGATATACAAACGGATAAGGTATCTCCTAGAGCACAGTTACTTTCTGATTTCATTTTTGAAGATAGTAATGAACAATACGGTGAGAAAAGTTTGAGAGGTAAGTATAACTTAATAATAAATGATTCTGAAGCCAAAATCCGACTAAAAAAGCATGTTGAAGAAGCACTTAGCCATTATTTAGGTTACAAAGACTATCCTACTTTTTTGGCTGCAAATAAAACAAATGAATTAGATGAGGGTGGTAAAATGAAGATTTTATGGAGTAAAAATAAGATTACTATAATTGTTTCTTTAATTATCATAACTAGTATAATAATATATAACTCTTTAACCAGACAACGTTGGATGATTTGGCAAGAAGATCATTATGTAGAAGTAAAGTTTGATTTAGAGAAGTATAATGTTAATCAGCTAAAAGTTTACAAGGAAGAACGCATAGAGTTTTTCAAAAAGATAAATAATCCTACTTGCTCATATGATTTTTTTAATGAGGATGGAAGTGTTAGGGTTTGGTATGGTAAGAATAACGATAAAGAATTAGAGTGTTTTACATCATTTGGTTTACATCCAGAAACAGGCAAAACACTCAAGCCAATCACAGATTATATGATACATAAGTATCTATGTAAAAATTAGCTAAAACTTCGTAAAAGAATACTAGCTTGCAAATAATATTTACCTGTTTTATAATTCTTCTCTTTTTTAAAGTTCAGGTTAATAATCTCACCGAATTTGGTATGTTGCTCAAATTGGTGAACAAGAGACAGAATAGAATTGTAGTTACCTTCTATAGTAAATTGATAAGTATTGATGGTCAGATCTTGTTGTTCAATCTTATGAGGCTCAATAAAATCAACAACTTTTAATTGGTGTGCATCTGCATAAGTATTGATAGTATTGAGCATACTATTTTGCACTGAGCTTTCTCCTAACTGATAAGTGGTGAGAAGTGAGTCAAAGTACCTTTCCTTTTGTTTTAGTGCTGAGAGCTGAGTTGGCAAATTATCAAAAACCAAGGCTTCTTTTTGCAAAATACCATATTCCTTTTTTAATTGAAGGGTATTCGAAATAGCATATTTATAAGCAACAATAACCACTAAAAGGAATAAGGTAACTAGCACTATGTTCTTAGTTTTCTGTTGCATCCATGTTGAGTTTTATGGTGAAATTTGAGAGATTGTTGTTTGAGTCTTCAAAACTCAAGATATCAATAGAACTAATCCAAGACTTATTTTCAAGCTTTGATATCCATTGAGAAAATAGTGCTTGTTTGTTGGTCTGTCCAGAAATGAGTATAACATTCTTTTGATTATCAATAGGCTTATCCTCTTTTATGCGTTTTAAAAGTGGTTGATAGTTAAACTCCTTCAATAAAATATGATCCGGCAATTCTTTGACTATATCGTTGACATAAAATGAGCTTTTAGAGGAACTACTTTTTAAGACATCGTTGACCATTTTTTCTGTTTTCTCTACTTTTTCATTAAGCTGAAGCAATTTTTCTTTTGAAGTCTCAACAACAAGAGCGGTTTCCCTCAGAGTGTTTACTTCATTGTAATAATGATTGAAAAACAAGAAATTGATCAGTAGTATTATAAACAAAGTACTCAACACGATCTTAGGAAATTGGCTGGCAAACTGCTTTTGGTTGAATGCTATGTTCAGCTCTTTTTTTAAATCACTAAAACTAGATTGAAGGGTTTGGTCTTTTAGCAATAGATTTAATGCACCTGCAAAACTCAAAAGCTCATTGTTTTTTATATCCAGACCATTCAAAGTGTAATTTGATGTTGAACTTAAACCATCAAAAGTAATATCAGTAATGGTTTTATTCTCCAGAGAGATAACAGCATTGGATGATTCGACCTTAGGCAAATCCAAAAACTCTACCAAAGTTGAGCATATAAGATTGCCCAAAGTGAAGTCAATTACAAGAAGTCCCTTAACTTGGTACTTATTGAGCAGATCATTGACATACGATTTTCTGCATATGGACACAAAGCTATATTCGCCAGTATGTATTGCTTGAAAATAAAAATCCTCGATTTTAATGTTAGGAAAAGCTTCATAAACTATTTTTTGAACCTCTTTACCCCTACTTATTACTCGTTTTGAAAGTACCGAACTATTATTGATTACAAGGTTTATTGCCCTTCCTCTTGGAATCAAAGATTTAAGACCATCGATACTTTCAGTCTCAAAACTCGTTTCGAGATCCAACTGTTTATTTTTCCTTTTTAAAACCGAGCCATAAAGAATATCTTTCCCGCCTTTCTGTGCATGTTCGATACCATAAAAACGATTTCCATATTTCAAGTATGCAATAATTTTTTCTTTCATTTAGTAGATAACCGTTGGTTTTATGAATACCGTAAGCTTGGATTTTCGTCCTTCACGTACACGTTTACTGAACAGCCATTTAATAATTGGGATTCTGGCTAAAAAAGGCACTCCAGAACCAGAATTATTTGAATAATTTTCTTCTAAACCACCAAGAACAGCAATATCCTGATCTTTCATCCTAACCACGGATGAGAAATTACGTGAATTGATGTCTGGTGGTGCGTCATCCGCTATACGCTGACCAAAACTGGATTGAATCACATTTATGTCCAACAATACTTGTTTATCTCCTGTGACATAAGGTTTGATATCCAAGCCCAATTTTGCGTCGATAGGGAAATAGTTTCTTATTTCTGAAGTCTGTGGGTTATCAGTTCCTATGATATTTCTTTGCACAATGGCGTAATAAGATGTTTGTCCGTTTGAAAAAGATGCACGATGACCGTTTAAGGTCGCAAGTTTTGGTGTAGACTTAATCTTAAGGTCTCCATTGGTTTCCATAGCTTTTACAGTGGCAAAAAAATTGGGTATAAGCCTTCCAAAGTTAAATACCGAAGTGCTACTGAAACCACTGATTATTCTATTAATGGTCTCTGCTCCAACATTCAAATCAGTAGTTGGAAAAAGAGACCCTTGGGTAGTAGTCGGCTCGTTTCCAATGCCCCAACTAACACCAGCTTCAACGGTATTGGAAACCTGGGCTTCTACTATCATGACCTCAATAAGAATTACCGGTATCGCCTTATCGACACTTTCGATGAATTTTTTGAAATACTCAATTTCAGCACCTGTACCCGTTACATATATACTGTTAAGCTCAACATCAATTTGACAGTCCAAGTTTCCTGTAACCTCGGTTGGAATCAGGTCGAGTATGTTATTAGCGTTTTCATTGTTTGGAGAGTGATTAGAGTTCGAATTAAAACTTCTATTCTGTGGTCTTACATTTGTATTGAGATTGTTGTTGTTAAAATTGTTGTTCAGTTGGTTTCTAAACCCTTGTTCGGCTATTTGGTAATTGCCCCTAATATCATTGCTGCCCATCATCATTTGGGGATCTGACATCATATTGACCGAACGATGTTTTAACTTTATGATCTCCACTTTTCTTACACTAAGCTGTTTTTCGGTTCCAAAAAAATAAATACCGTCCTCTTTCTTGAAGGTATATCTATCTGAAGGAGGTGAAGTGTTATTGTTTCTAACTTGGTTATTTACATCGGTAGAATTTGACAAGGTTTTGATTTGAGGTTCAAAAAGCTTTACCAATAGGTTATCAAAACTTATAGATTTGGTTTTTAAGGTCGTATTCCCAGAACCTTCCAAAGGTGATGCCATAAACATATTGATATCTAAGGCACTACTGATTTCTTTTATGATATTGTGGATGGGCACATTTTTAAAATCTACCTCCAACAATTGAAGGGATGTATCTATAATCTTGAAGTTTAAGTCTGGGCTCATGCGACTGCTAAGGCTCATACTTTTATTTTGACCATTATTATCTGTGATTATGTCAAAAACATAAAAGTTATCCTTTGTTTCTGTCAATGTAAGATTGTTCGCTAAAGCTAACTTATCCATCGCACTACTAAAATCTGTTGGATTGATGTAGGCGGTTAGCTTTAGTTTTTCCATTCCTGGTGCATAAAGTAAATTTTTGGCACTCTTGTCCATAATCGACTTAAAGACTTCATAAAGGTCATTGCTATTAACATCTATGGCTACTGTTTCATTTTCTGGGTCATAATCAATCTTATAGGGATAAACCTCTTCGGGCACTTCTTCTATATAAGGTTTTATGGAAAGTATGTTTTTTGTAAACTCGATTGTTAGGCTGTATTCCTTGCACAAAAAAAGCAGCATATCGGATACTATCACGTTGGAAAAGTTGTTCTTGATATTGATTGAACTAAGTTCTGGTGATACATTGATATTAACCTTATGGATATTTGATACGGCCAATAGGAAGTTGGGCAATGTCACATCGTTAAGTGATATATTGGCATCCAGTTTTTCGGACAGTCCTAAATTATCGGTTGACAGTAGTTGTAATTGCTCATCTATATGAATTAGTCTTTGGCTGCTCTGTGCATAGGAAAGGCTAATAATCAAAAATCCAAATATAAAGGTTATAAGTAATCTCATTTGTTTGTTTTATTCTATTAAAAGTGGGTACACTTCATCAATTGAGGTAACCCCATCCCGCAAAAGCTGTATTGCATTGCTCTGTAGCGTTGCTATCCCCTTTTGTTTTAAATAATCATCAATCTCTAAACGATTATTTTTTATATGTTCTACCAAGGACTTGGTTATTGGTATGATTTCATATATGGCTTTTCTACCTTGATAACCGGTAAAATGGCAGCCATGACAGCCTATGGGATCAAAAATCATATCAAGATTCTTCGGAACCTCAAATTGGTTTGGTAAGTCAGATACCTTCAAAGGTCTTTCTGTTTTACAGTTTGGACATAGCTTTCTTACCAATCGTTGTGCAACGCTTACATTTAATGTGCTTGCTATCAAAAAAGCTGGAATGGCCATATCTATCAAACGGGAAATTGTTGCCCACGCCGAGTTGGTATGTATTGTAGATAACACTAAATGCCCTGTCAGTGCAGCCCTTATTGCCATATTAGCAGTTTTGGCATCCCTTATTTCACCTACCATGATGATATCTGGATCCTGTCTGAGAAATGTTCTTAACGTGCTTGAAAAATCCAGACCGATATTTTCCTTTAACTGTACTTGATTGACACCTTCCAAGGTATATTCAATAGGATCCTCTATAGTTAGGATATTGGTAGTCTCGTTATTTAAAAGTTTTAGAGTGGCATAAAGCGTTGTAGTCTTACCAGAACCCGTTGGACCGGATATAAGCACGATACCATTTGGCTTTCTTATGGTTTCCAGATACGAATTAAGCTCTTTATCAGTAAATCCCAAGTCCTTCAATTCAATATACTCAGCATCTTTGCTCAAGATTCTAAGTACCATTTTTTCACCATGAAGTGTTGGTAGGGAAGATACCCTTATATCGAATTCCTCTAGTTCGTTCTTAATGGATATACGGCCATCCTGAGGCAGCCTTTTTTCGGAGATATCCAGTCCTGCTTTTATCTTAAGTTTATTGACGATAATAGGATATTCGTCAGACTCAATAACAAAATATTCCTTTAACTTCCCATCCAATCGTAAGCGTACACGACAACGTTCTTCATAAATTTCAAAGTGGATATCACTACTGCCGATGTGCTTGGCCGTGGCCAGAAGTTTTTTCAAGAAATCCGATGAATAATGGAAAGCTTCTGAATACGTTTGTTGCCTTTTTCTAAAATTTGATGAAAGATATTGCTTTATGTTGTCTTCTGTTTCTTCTATCAAGGTAACGGTTTTGCCCAATACGATTTCCAACTCCTGTTTTAGCGTACTAGAAATATCAGATGATTTAAATGTGATTCCATCTATATTTTCATCAATAGGTACGATATTGTACTGATAGGCTTGCTCACTACTGATCAGTTGTGTTAGATGAACAGATATTTTAAAATCTTCCTTTACCATAACTTACAGAGCGTATAAAGAAGAAATTATTCCAAACCAATTGGATAAATAGATCATTCCAAAAAACAAACTGATATATCCAGCTAGTGGTACCGTTTGAAATTTCGAAAATTGCTTAACGATAAGGTGCACGACCAAAGAGAACAACAGTGAAAACACGAAGACGATCAAAAATGAAATAGTGGAAAATGAGAATACCAATCCAATAAACAAAAGTACATCACCAAGGCCAAAAGCCTGGCTAAAGCTAGATTTAAGCTTAATCTTTGCATATAAAAAGACAAACAACAATAAAATTGTAATGAACATAAAGTTCAAGCCAACGGATATATAGAATAGTTCTGGCAAAGTGTTTTTATAGAATAAACCCGCGCCGCTCAAAGCAAAAATTGGGAAGAGAAACCAAAACACCTGGCGTTCCTTAAGGTCCTGGTAAACGATCATGCCCAGACAAACGATCAATATGGTCTTTATGGCAAGCATCAGTCCTTGACGATCTGTTTTGGGGTCCCGTCCTGGTCGATCTCCCATACGTTGAACACCCCATCACCATCGAAATCCGTAATCGCGGTGGCCCTTGCCGTAAAGCTCGTGCTAGACGCACTCAGTACCTCGTAGGTGTAATTGCTAGTTCCATTTTCCCTGACCGTTTTCGGGGCCTCAAAATCGAGCTCGTAGAGATCGGTCGTATACTTGGAGTACAGGTACCTGTAGGAGGTCTGGTTGTTGTAAATGTATTTCAGCTGCATCTGTGCCTCTATGCTCTTTGCCTTGACCACCAAGGGCATCAGGTTCGGCAGGGCGATGAGCATGAACACCCCGATGATAAGGAGCACGATGAGCACTTCCTGGAGGCTGAACGCCTTTGTCCTTGTTTTCAATCTTATAAACTTCATAATCTAAATTTTTAAATGAACCCACATTCCTCGGCCCTGACCAAAAGGCTCCGATCATCGCCTTCCTCAACGCCAAAGACCTCCTTGAGGTTGCGTTTCCTGAGTTCGATGGCACTCTTTGAAAGGGGAATGATATCGGAGAGATGTTTCATCTTGGCACCCTTTGAAAGCTGGTACAGCAACTGGCGGTCTATTCGGTCCAGCGTAAACTCGTTTATGATATGGCGGCGCATCAGCTTCAGGATGGCCTTGCTGTAGTAAGGGGTATCCTCAATAACGGCCTTGAGCGCCTCGATGAGCCTGGCAAAGTCCACATCGCTCTTGATAAGGAACCCGTCAGGGTTCAGGGTCTTCAGAATATTGTTCAGTCTGTAGTTGTTGTTGTGGGATGTCAGTACGATGATCTTGGCATCGGGGAAAAACCGCCTTATCTCCACACCAAGGTCCTCACCCGATAGATACTTGCCGTCCGAAGATTGTTTCAAGTTGATGTCCAATATGACAAGGTCCAGGGGCCGTGAGCTCACGGCGCGTTTTATCTCCTGGGCCGCCGAGTCGCAGTCCAGACTGGTACGGACGTTAAATTCCAAAAGGCCGTTGGACTCGTTCAACTGTTCGAGCGCGGCCTTCATTGGTTCTATCATCAACGGCTCGTCCTCGATGATAAGCGTTTTGATCTTTCTGTTCATAATAATTTTTTACTCACGCTCTTAGGGTATTATTGTGCAATAAATACTACTACTAAAATAGGTGCGATAAACGACAATCGACTGTGGTTTTTGCTTAGAAATTCTAGGCAAAAACCACAGCGCTATCGAAAAAAGCAGCCATAAATTTATAAACAAATTCCATTTCCGGGATTAACATAGGTTAGCAAATGGTTAAAATGGAATGTTTACCAAAAATTTAATATCACAGCACATGAATTTTAGATTATCCATTGTCCTCAATGCATTTATAATGACATTGGGATCTTTTGTTTTGGCACAGGAAATGCCAGAAGTTATTCCCCCGACACCGGAAGCGGCCTCTTTGGGGAAATTTACGGAAGTACCTATTTCGCATTACACAGGTCTTCCTAATATATCCATTCCAATAACCTCGTTTGATGTTGGGGGAAAACCCTTCCCTGTATCCTTGAGTTACCACGCTAGGGGCATTCAGGTCTCAGAAACGGCATCGCGTGTTGGATTGGGCTGGGCGCTCAATGCAGGTGGGCAGATAACCAGGCAGGTCAGAATGAAAGCTGATGATGATAGTTATGGTTATTTTGGTAGTTCGATCATAAGTGATTTTGCCAATTTGCCGTCGGATCCCGCTCAAGTGGCATCTTACCTTGATAGTTGCTGTTCTTCCACCGGTAGTTTTGACCCCGACAAAATACCCGATCAATTCAGCTTACAGGTAGGGAATCTGTCAGCAAAATTTTTCTTTGACTACAAGGATTTCAAACCGTTGGTCCAAAAGTACGACGATATAATAATCAAAGAGACAGGGACTCCTGGGAGTCTATCTGGCTTTATTGTTATAGACAAGGATGGATTCAAGTATACCTTTAGCAGTGCAAATATTGATTTTCCACAAGATAGCTACATTTTTACGGAGGATACATCCACCTATACCATCAACAGTTCTTCGGCAAATCCGACCATTAATTCTTGGGTGCTTAGCTCCATTGTCAGTCCAAATGGTGACCTTGCCAATTTTTTCTATGATCAAGAAATAACGTATGCCATCAGAAGGTCCCATGACCAGGAAAATCCCGATCCCCAAGGTATGGGGGACTATATCTGCCATGCCAGTAGAACAAAGATTACCGAGTATCTCTTATCTGAGATCCGTTACGACTACAGTGATAGTGGTAGCCTTTACAAGAAAATTGTTTTTGATAGCGTCGATACGCGACAGGATGTTAGGCTTGATGGATCGACCTACCCCAAGGAGTTGGATGCTATAAAAATATATGATAGACATGGTACTTTAATTTCGACCTATGTACTTCATCACAGCTATATGAACAGTACGGACACATCGAATTACCACGAGCTATTGGTCCAATTGGATAATTCATCGTCAAAACGGCTCGTACTGGATTCCATTGTCCAGATCGGTCGTAACAATACCAAAAAGCCACCTTATAAATTCACCTATAATAGTACCGTATTACCGAACAGGTTTTCAAATTCACAGGATTTTTGGGGCTATTATAACGGCGCCAACAACGGAAGGTTTTTGACCTTTACAGGTGCGAGCCGTGTGATAGACACGACACTCGCAGAGGCAGGTATGCTCAAGAAGATTACCTATCCTACCGGAGGCAGTACACGGTTTACCTATGAGCATAATAAGGGCTTCAAAGGTCCTGAATATGACGATATAGTTTTTCCTGATATCAATCCTACCGCTCTTAACGATGAAGTCCGTTTAACGCACTTCGGAACGGCCTTTTATAATGGCGATGCATATGTTCGTGACTTTACCCTAGGTCCCGTAAGTGGACTGGCGACCATCAATATTGATCTTCCGGATTGGACGAATCTTCCAGGTTCACCGAATCCTGGTCATGATCAAGATCAGGAATGTGCCAACCCTACAACTAGTGAGTGCAAATTCTCCATCCAACTTGAAAATCTGGACAACTCAACAGTATACCAGCTCTATACCAATTCTTCGCCCTTGAACCTTCCCCAGGGAAACTACAGGTTGACGGTAGATCCACTCGTAGGTAATTGGCAATTACCACCATTTTCACCGCAAGAATCACTGATATATTCTTTTTTGGTAAGTCTCTCATGGGACGAACAGGTGGTCGGTCAGAACGGTCTGCTTTATTCTTCTGGAAAGCGTATCAAACAGATAGAATTCCTCGATAGCGGTGATAACGTTGTATCGAAAAAGACCTATGACTATAACGAATCAGGTCTTATTCTTAGCATCCCTTACTTTGCAGTTCCACACCCGTCTTTTGGACATTTAGGTGGACTTATTGGTGGACCGGCAATTCCTGGCAGTCCTTTTAATACCTATCAGGGCAATACAATAGGCTATCGTTTCGTTGAGGAATACCTTGGGGACAAGGACAACAATATTGGCAAGACTTCATATCGATTTATCGTAACAAGGGATACTGGAGACTATCTCTCCCATCCCGTTACACCCCCAACGGATAATGAATGGTTAAGGGGACTGCCATATGAGGTTGTCCATTATAAAGTAACGGGCAATGGTTCCTATAAAGCAGTCAAGAAAACAGAGACAACATATTTAACTTCTAATAAAGAACATACTGACATACTTCCATTACCATTGGAATTTCCCGGTGGAACGCCCAATAATTTGCTAACACCGGAATCCTTGACATACCATATCGATTCGATTCCGCAGATATTGCCAGATGTTTTTTATCAGAAAACCGACACAAGCTATAGGCTCCCATTCGTGCATCGATATAGATTGAACAATATAAGCGGTCAGAACCCTTATTATATAAAGATATACCATCGCACGGGAGGAACATTGGATACTGGAAAAAATTTAGAGATCCTGTACGATGAAAATGAATTACCAACACTTGTGACGGAAACAACGACCGACTTCGACTACGGCAAGCACTACCAGCCGGCAAAGGTGACGAGCGTAACGAGCGACGGTATCCCGGTGATCCAGACATTTACCTATCCACAGGACTTGGAAAGCAATTATACCGTACATCCCGCTACCTATGATACCAATCCAATAAGGGCATTGGCTGAACAGCATAGGTTCGTTGCCCTGGAGAACAATACGTTCAAGGACCTTAATTCTGATGGAAGTCTTGACTTGTCCGAACGATTGAGCAGGACAAAGACAATCTATGATTGGGACGGAGATATCCTCGAGCCTATCCTTGTGCAAACAGCAAAGAATATTGAAGCCCTTCAGGACCGCATAGAGTTCAAGGACTACGACGGCGACGGCAATATTCTACAGGTATCCAAAACAGATGGCATGGACATCACCTATATCTACGGTTATGATAATACATTACCCGTGGCCAAGATAGAGAATGCAACGTATTCA
>JASBSA010000154.1 GCA_030149175.1 Winogradskyella sp.
ACAAACTATAAAATAATCGCAAACCGTATTTTCAATATCTCTTAAATCTAAAATTGTAATTTCTTTTCCTTTAACCTCTTCTATTCCAGCAATGATTGTTGTAATGAGTTGGTCTGCACTAGTTTTTTCTTTCGTCATTAAATTGGTTTAAATTTATGCAAAGTTATTATTTTTTTAGTTCTTGTAAACTCTAAATGTCATAAGAAAACTATAAAAATAGACCGTTATTTATATGTACATTATCAAACTTGATGCCATTGACTCTACCAACAGCTATCTAAAGGCTTTAACCTCTGCTAATCTGCCAAAAGATTTTACGGTGGTTGTGGCCAATCGTCAAACAGAAGGAAGAGGGCAAATGGGTACCACATGGCAAGCACAAGATGGTAAAAACCTTACAGCTAGTGTGTTTAAAGAGGTTGGTTCTGTAGAAATTGACAAGCAATTTTATATAAGTATGGTTGTAGCCTTGTCAATTTGTAAGGGTCTTGAAAGGTTAAAAATCCCGCAACTGACTATAAAATGGCCTAACGACATTTTGTCAGCAAATAAAAAAATTTGTGGTACGCTTATTGAAAATATAATAAAACAAAACCAGCTTAAAGGTTCTATAATAGGATTTGGATTAAATGTCAATCAAAAGTATTTTGAAGGTTTGCCTAATGCTTCTTCCATGAGTTTACTTACGGGAGCTGTGTATAACAAAGATGAAGTTTTATCAGCTATACTTAATGAATTAAAAACTTATTTTAAGTTTCTTGAAGTTAAAAACTACGCAGAAATAAAATCTGAATACGAGACACTTTTATTTAGAAAAGATAAGCCTTCAACTTTTAAAATTGGAAATGGAAGTACCTTTTCGGGTATTATAAAAGGTGTTACGGACACAGGTAAATTAAGCGTCTGGACGGAAGACGATATCATAAAAACCTTTGATTTAAAAGAAGTAAGCTTACTTTACTAAACTGCGGTTTTCATATTGGCTACTAGGGTTTCAATAAACTTGTTTATAGGCCCTTTTATCATCATTGCCATCATAGCGTTAAATTCACCACTAAAAGTTAGTTGTACTTCACTTTTATTAGCTTCAACTTCTGTAATATGACCAATAAGGGAGAAATCTAATTTTCCGCCAGCAGCACCCAAAACAATTTTATTGTGAGGTACTTCTTCTTTTTTCTTAAGCACTATTTCCGGCATACCTTTTAACGCAAAAAGGAATTTGTCTTCTTCCAACAGCTCAAATTTGCTGATATTCTCGGGCATTAAGCTTTCGAAATTTTTAACGTCTGATAAGAAGTTGAATGTGTCTTCTGGAGATTTATCTAAAGTTACCTTTGGTGATTCTAAATTCATGTTTAATAATGTTAAGTTGTTTATACGTTAAGTTTATGTCGCTTTATTGTAATGTATTTAAACGAATCAACAACTAAACGACTCAACGATAATATATCAATTAGCGTTCCATTCGCTAGGATTAGCATTCCATTGTGCTAAAATGTCTTGCTCTGCCTTAGTAATATAATTGGTTTCTAAGGCTTGTTCTAAAAGATTTTCGTAATTGCCAAGTGTGTGTAATTCTATGTTGGCATCGTTAAAGTTTTTTTCTGCTACCTCAAATCCATAAGAAAAAATGGCCACCATTCCTTTTACATTAACGTCAGCTTCTTTTAAAGCTGCAACAGCATTTAGACTACTTTTTCCGGTACTTATTAAGTCTTCAACAACAACTACGGATTGACCACTTTCTATGTGACCCTCAATTTGGTTTTGGCGACCATGCTTTTTAGCTTCTGGTCTTACATAAATAAATGGAAGATTTAAGTATTCTGCTACTAAAGCACCTATGCCAATTGCACCAGTAGCAACACCAGCAACAACATCTGGCTTGCCGTAATGAGCCTCAATATGTTTTGCCATGGTTTCTCTAATGTAGTTTCTTATTAATGGATAAGAAAGTACAATTCTGTTGTCGCAGTATATTGGCGATTTCCAACCAGAAGCCCATGTAAAAGGGGCTTTAGGCTGCAGTTTTATGGCGTTAATCTGCAACAAAACCTCTGCGGTTTTTTTAGCGGTTTCTTTATTAAAAATCATGCCGTAAAATTAATGAATTTTATAAGTTTTTAAATTTTAAAACTAATTTAATTCTAAGTTTAAAAGCAGTTTAATAAAAAATAATACTTTTACAATTGATTAAGTTATAACTAACCAAATCTATGTATACTATTTATGTAGGTGATAAGCCTATAATTTTAACAACAAAAGTTGAAAAGGAAACTGATTTTAAATCTTTCCTTCTTAAGTCGGTTAATATAGGTAAGGTTATAAAAATACTAAATAGTACAGATTTAAATGCTGTACACCTAATACATAAAAACCAAGACAAACTTCTAAAGCACTTTCTAAAACTTTTACCAAACGTGGTTGCTGGTGGCGGAAAAGTATATAACACAAACAATGAGGTTTTGTTTATCTACAGAAATAACAAGTGGGATTTGCCAAAAGGAAAGACAGAAGGCAAAGAATCTATAGAGGAAACTGCCATAAGAGAAGTAGAAGAAGAGACTGGCGTTGAGGGGCTAAAAATTACCAAGGCATTACCTACAACATATCATATCTTTAAACGTAACGGCAAGCACAAAATTAAAATTACCTATTGGTTTGAGATGAAAACCAAATTTGATGGTAAGCTCTACCCGCAAGAAAAGGAGGGCATTACAAAAGTAGAATGGTTAGATAACAAAACTGCTCAAAAAGCTTTAGATAATAGCTATGCTAATATTAAAATTTTAGTGTAATATCTTTTTTTGTTTATTCAATTAGGTTTCGAATAGCCTTGAATAATACTTCTTTTATTTCAATATCCGTTTTGTTGTTTTTGCAATACTTTTGATTAACTTCAATCTCAATGCCTAGATAGTTATTTGAAAATTGCTTTCTCAAAAATGTTGTAAATCCGTCTGCCTTACCCAAATATGGGTAGTTAAAGCGCACACTTAAACTAGAATTAAGATTTAAAATTTCTGTTTTAAAGTGTTTACAAAATTCTTGTTCTTCTTTTTTCTTAGAATCGTAAAGCAAACCTATATCACAGTTACGAATATTACCATTTAACTCTTGTGTAAAACTATGTATGGATAGATGCAGTACTTTATTCTTCTTCGCTATTAACTCCGCTATTTTATGTTCAACAGCTGTGCGATAAGGCAAATAATAGGTTTCTATGATGCTATTTTTCTCAGCTTTAGATAAATTTATTGTAAATTCAGAAAACAACTGTTTGTGAAACAATGATCGATTGAGTTCTATTAATAAGCGCGAATCTGTACTATAAAATGAGGCATCAGCTAAAGGTTTTAAATATTCAAATACATCTAATGCACCAATATCAAAACCACGATGGGTCTTTAAAACTTCTTTATCAGTAAACTGTTGCGTGTAAGCTTTAGGTATAACATTACCTCCATGCTCGCAGGTTAAGACAAGTTTCACGGTTGAAACATTTTATTTTCTATTAAGCAACTTTGAAGTTTTTGATAAACTTTAATGATGTGTGCTTCAGAGACGTTATTTTCTATAGCTTTTAAAAGTCTTGTAGATAACGTACCTTCTTCTAAAATGAGCTCAATAGATTCGTGATGATTCTTATGAATTTGTGGTTTCACCTTTTTGTAGAGATGTTTCCAAACGTCGTTCATTGTTGAAACTTTATTTAAGCCAAATAGCTTTAGATAAGGTATATTTTCAATGATGCTATTTTCAGCATTTTTAATACCATCATCCAAAATCAAAAATAAGTCTTGTTTTGTCCAAAGTTTTTGAGCTTGTAATGTGCAAAATTGTTTGTCAATAATGGCTTTTAGCACCTCGATTACCAGAGTACAGATGGCTATGTCAGCCTTTGGACATTCTTGAATATCCATTAATCGTATTTCAATCGCATTTCTGTCGAAACGTGCTATGGCGCCACGAGAATTTAAAAAATGATGATCTAAAATTTTATTCTTGTCATAAGGTCTCATGGCACGCTTAATAGGTTCAAAAATAGACGCATGATAATCTAATTTTGAAAATACCCTCTCAGGAATAACCATACCAGTTAAATCTGGTATTTCTTTTTGGTTGGTTTTATAAAACTCTAAGCGTGTATCCATAAAGCCAGTAATTTCTCCTTCTAAGATTGGAGAACTTGCGCAAATTGCTGGAAGCAAAGGAAGCATAATTCTTATGGCTGCGTGCAGTTTTTCAAATTCCTTATCATTATTAAATGGCAGATTAAGATGTGTACTTTGCACGTTGCTCCATCCATGACCTTTACAGTTAAAAATCGTATTGTAAAGCGCATAAACCTCACTATAGCTATGTTTCCAAAGTTGTGTATCCAAATTGGGATTCATCAATGGATGTGCAGCTGATCCTAATAATTTTAATTGAAGATTACTCAGCAGAGCGTCTATCTCAAGGATATTTTCATGAAATCTCGACGCTAAATCATCGATGTTTGAGCTTGGTCCATTAGTTTTCAATTCCACAACATGAGCCACGAGTTCGTTGCTCCATGCTATGTCTCCATTATCAATATCGGAAGTGGTTTTCCCTGCTTTTTTTGTTAAAAGTTCATCCACTTGTGGTGCAACCTTAAACGTGTTTTTATTTACCAGCATGTATTCGAGTTCTATGCCATAAACCTCGAATAAATGATATTTTTTTGCCATTTTTTAGTCTAATCGTTTTTTTAATGCGGTGAGTATTTCGGTATAAACCAAATCTCCATAGTGTAGGTCCTCAACTCCAAAATCGATGTTAGGATTGTCATTAATCTCAATAACCATAAGTTTTCCGTCCACTACCTTAATGTCTATGCCATAAAGGCCTTTACCCATAAGTTTTGCAGATTTTAATGCCATATCTATAACATTTTTTGGCACATCTTCAATAGCCATACAATCGGCATTACCATCTTGTTCGGTTTTCTTTTTGGCTTTCCAATTATAGATTTGCCAGTGGTCTTTAGCCATGTAATATCGACAGGCGTAAAAAGGTCTGTTATCAATAATACCAATGCGCCAATCGTAATCCGAAGGACAAAACTCTTGGGCAATGATGAGGTCTGATTCCTTGAGCATTTCGGTTACCAGAGTATCAAATTCCTCTTTAGTATTAGCTTTTTTTACACCAAAGGAAAATGTGGAATCTGGTGCTTTGAGTACACAAGGTAATCCGGTTTCCTTTAAAACGGTATTTCTATTGTTGTTATGGACGATGACCGTTTTTGGAGTATTAATATTAGCATTCTGTAAAGCTTCTGCCATGTAAACTTTGTTACAGCATTTTAAAATGGCATCAGGATAGTCAATAATAGCAATACCTTCTTGCTGAGCCTTTCTGGCAAAGGTGTAGGCTTCATTATTTACTTCGGTGCTTTGTCTTAAGAATAAGGCATCAAAGGAGGAAAGGCGCGACAAATCTTTTGGTTCTATAATTTCTGCGTAGATATTCATCTTTTCGGCAATATCTACAAATTTTTTCAAGGCTTTTGGATTGCTTGGTGGCGCAGGATCATTTGGGTTAACCAATATGGCCAGGTCAAAATCGTAGTTACTTACTTTTGCAGTATCGTATCGTTTTTTTGAAAAATACTCATTGGCAAATTCTCGGACACTAGCAATATGTTCTACCGGAATTTCAGATTCTGAAATTGCCTTTATGCTCTGTACGTTCCATTTGTTATTGTAATTGAATTTAACACGCAAAAAAGGTACTTGAAAGTGTTTATAAAAAAGTGTGCTCAACACTTTATATTTTTGAGCTACATTTTGCCCAAAGTAGATGCTTAGCGTAAATTCTCTAGACTTGATGTTTTTAAGACTTTTCTGAATTTCATCATCAAACTCATCCGAAACAATTCTGACAAGTTTTAGTGTTTTTAAATCTACTATGTTCTTGGTAGTTGGGATTGGCAAATGCCCTCTCGCTTCAGCCAAAAGCGATACGTAATACCCTTTGGATTGGTACGAATAGTCTTTACACAAATTAAAAATACGTGCGTTTTTTAAAAGGGCATATTTTGGATTGGTAAGGTAATCTTGTGAGGAAATGACGTTGATATTGCCAGTTGAAAAGTTCCAGTTTTCAGGCTGATTTACGACAATGTATTTATTCATTTAGAGCGCATAACGCTATTAAAATTTTATACAAAATTATAGTATTTTTTGATTGGTTTTACGTGGGTGAAAAAATAAATATTTTTGTTTTTTTCCCGTTAATGTAATCATTTGGGTAAATCATTTTGTTTTTACATTTTATTATTTTGCCATTATTTATTTCTTTCAAATAAACTTTGAAATTATTAAGCAAAACAAGCCAACTGCCAAGTATTCTAACCTTATGATATCCTGTATATAGTTCTATGATTTTTTGCTTCAACATATATACTAATCGTTTCCATTGTTTTTATTTTAATTCTTGTTTTAATCTATAAACAGGATACTGCAAATGCGCTTTTTCATAGTGCTTACTTTTTTTATGTAACCAATCGAGTTGGGCAAACCAATTATTAGCAAACTCTTCATCGTAGCTTATTTTAACATTATACTCAATTTGTAATCTTGGGTTTTCTCTAAGTACTTGTTTTGCTCGGTCTTCCCATACATAAGGTGAGAATCCTTCTTTTTGCTGTAAAATGGTGTCAAAGAAATTCCAATTAAAAAATGAATCTGGAGCGGTAGGTTCTAAGGTTTCTATAAGGTATCGTATTGCTTTTTGATCGGTTTTTACCAAGTAGTCTCCTTGTCTAAAAGTGATGCTCTCTTTGGAGGTTTTTACCTTAACATTGTAATGTGGATAATGTCCTTCGTAAGGAGATGTTCTTGTTTTGTAGTCATCAATCCTGTAAGATTCTACAGTTAAGGTAGTATCTCTTTCAAACGGATTTAGTTCTACCATATTCAGTTTGAGTAAATCTATAACATTATACCAACCTTGTGGAATTACGTATGCCTTAGGAATAGTAACCGAATCTGTTGCCACAAAAAAGTTTTGATAGTTCACCTCTTTAGTAAACGGTTTGCTTCGGTCATACTTTAGGCGTTGGGCACCTGTCAATTCACTGGGAATCATTTCCCCTTCATAACCCTTAAACTCTAATGTTGTTGATTTGGTGGTATCTACGGTCCAGGCAACAGGATAGTTGTCTCCTTGTTTCCATTTAATTTGTTGGGTTTTTCTTAGTTCAGCAATTTTTTCAGCATCTTCTTCTGTAATTTCTATCATGCTTTTCATTAGCTCATAAGTACCTTCAACTCGTTGTTTGTAAGGTTTTAGCATGTGCGTTTCTACCATCATGCCAAGTGTGTTAAACAATGTGGTATAGCCAGTAGAATAACGTGGTGAATCTAAAAATTGCGAAAAGCCAGATTCTGGTGTACGGTTGAATACATTAACATAAGGTGTAATATCCCAGTCTTTTTGGGCTAGTTTTTGTTCTAATTTTGGCATCATTTCCAAATGAAGATATGCACCCATATTACCGCCCAATTTATTATGTTGGGTAAATAAATGTGTTAAGGTATATTGATAATCCGCACCATTGCTCACGTGGTTATCGATAAAGACATCTGGCTGAACCAAATGATAAATTTCGGCAAAGGTCCTTGCATTTTTGGTGTCACATTTTATAAAATCTCTGTTTAAATCATAGTTGCGTGCATTGCCTCTAAAACCATATTCTTTAGGGCCATTTTGATTGGTGCGTGTGCCAGAATTTCTGTTAAGGCTTCCGCCAATATTGTAAATAGGTATGGTTACTAAAATGGTATGCTTAGGTGCTTCAATTTTTCCTTGAACTAAATCTCTGTATAGCATCATAGTGGCATCGATGCCATCGGATTCACCAGGATGGATGCCATTATTGATAAGCATAATTCTGTTTTTATCTCTTAAAAGATTGAAATCTTTATGAACCTCAGTTGGATTGTAAATTACAATGTGCAAAGGCTCGCCTGAATCAGTTTCGCCAATTTCACGGATTGAGATTTCTCTATAATTGTTAGCCAAATCGGTATAAAACTGAATGGTTTCTTGGTAGGTTGCGGTTTCGGTTCCGTTGCTTTTTTCAAAAGTCGTGGTGAAATCGATGTTTTCAGAATTGTTACTTTTTTCTGTGCATGACGCAAGTAGTAACAGAAGAATTATAAGTTTTTTCATTGGTAATTACTTAGAAACTTTTTTTGAGATGTCTCTACTACGCTCGAGATAATAGTGAGCGAAGTATATAATCCCAAACTTAATCAAAATATGTAAATAAACTTTTTGTATCTAAGATTTCAAAAGCATAAAAAAGAAGATTAATTTTGCATCACTTTCAAAAATTGAATAATGCAACAGACCACAAATACTATTTTAATGATACGTCCTGTAA
>JASBSA010000155.1 GCA_030149175.1 Winogradskyella sp.
TTAATTGTTCAAGATCAATTAGGTTGTTATTTAACGTTTGATTTTACAATCGTAGACCCAGAGCCTGTCATTATTACCATATTACCTGATGCTTTCTTCCCAGAACTATGTGAAGGTGATGGCAATGGAGAGTTTAGTATCGAAATAGACGGTGGTAATTTACCATACAGTGTAAGCCTTGATAGCTACGAAGGACCTTACACTACTGGAGGTGCTACACAAACCGTATTTGATTTTACTAATCTTGAAGGTGGTGACCACATTGTTTACGTTCGTGATGCGCAAGGTTGTGAATCTGAATGGAACATTACGTTCCCAGAACCTATAGTCTTTAACCCTGAGATCACTTTAGAATATACTTGTGAGAATAATGAGCAAAGTAATATGGTAACCGTAATACTTGATGTTCCAAATGAAGAATTATCTGAATTTGATTACTCATTAGATGGAGGTGACTATCAATTAAGTAATGTCTTTGAAAATGTACCTGTAGGAACAGGACATTACATAGACGTAAGACATACTAATGGATGTATTCAAAGAACCGATCTCTTTGATATTGAAGGTTATGAGCCTGTTGCTTTAACCTTAGCTGAAGGTGAGCTTAATGAAATTATTGCTAATGCAACTGGTGGAACAGGAGATTATACATTCACAATGAATGATGAAAACTATGGTAGTACAAATACTTATAATATTACAGAGACTGGTGTATATGTCGTAACAGTTACCGATAGTGCTGGTTGTACTGCTGAGGCAGAAATTGAACTAGAATTTGTTGGTCCTTGTATACCTAACTGGTTTACTCCAAATGGAGATGGCGAATATGATACTTGGGCACCAGGTTGTGTAGATAATTACCCTAACCTCACCTTCGATATTTTTGACCGTTATGGTCGTAA
This sequence comes from Winogradskyella sp., assembly GCA_030149175.1. Lineage (GTDB taxonomy): Bacteria > Bacteroidota > Bacteroidia > Flavobacteriales > Flavobacteriaceae > Winogradskyella. Next base: position 903 of record JASBSA010000155.1, read on the forward strand.
AATAGCAACCTATAGAGTTGGTGAAGTTTGGGATGGCAGGTACAATGGTCACGAACTACCTACTGGTGACTATTGGTTTGTTGTACAAACAAATGATCCAAATGTGAATAAAGAATTTGTCGGCCACTTTACGCTTTACAGATAACCCCTTAATCTAATGAACTAAACCTACTAAGATGAAAAGAATTTTAATATATATAGTTTTCCTAACGGTAGCCCAAGGCTTTAGCCAAGAGTTAAATCTACCTGTTTGGACACAATATTTGGCTGATAATGACTTTGTGATTTCACCAACCTATGCTGGTATTGGTGATAATTTAAAAATTAGAGCTAACGGACTAACACAATGGGTGGGCATTAAAGATGCACCAGATAACCAATCAATTTATGCAGATTTTAGAATTTCTAACCGTTCTGGTATTGGTGTATCTGCATACAATGACAAAAATGGTAATACACGCCAAAAAGGTCTTAAATTGTCCTTTGCACATCATTTGATTTTAGATTGGAAATCTAAACAGTACTTATCGCTTGGTTTGTCGTATAACATCAATAATTTTAGAATAGACATTGAAAACTTTAATACCACTTATGAAATTCCAATTTTAGATCCAGCAATTAATGGTGATAGAGCCATAAATAACAATAATTTTGATGCTGGTTTGCTTTATCGTTGGAACAAATTTTATTTTAGTTTTAATGCCAATAACCTTGTATCTAAAGATACTGATGATTTTACTGGAGGAATAGAGCCACGTTTACTATTAAATTATCAGATGTATTCTGGGTATGTATTTACTCCCAAGCATAATAAATATGTAGAGTTTGAACCATCTGTTTTCTTTCAATTTTTTGATAGTGATAACCGATCTGCTACAGACATCAACTTTAAATATAGAAAGTTTAACAGAAATGGAGATTACTATTGGATAGGTGCATCATACCGTTTTTTAAATGATCAGTTTTTAGATCCTTTAAATCTTGGGCCTATGGCAGGCATTCTTCATAATAAACTTTATTTTGCATACTCTTACCAGTTAACCTTTAATGACTTGTCTGGTTTTAATTCGGGTACACATGTTATAACTATTGGTCTAAACCTTTTACAAAGCGCTAGTAATTGTCCTTGTACTAAAGGTAGTAGTCAAAGTTATTATAGATTGTAAAATTCAACTTAATAAAGAAAAAAGCCACGATTCATCATCGTGGCTTATTCAAAAAATTAAGCTATGAATAGAACTAAAGGACTTCTAAAAAGTAGTCCATCATTTCTTCCTTAAGATCATAATGTAATTTTATATAGGTGCGCATGTCTTCTCTTAATGTGTGTTGTTCATTTTGAAGTCTTCCATCTATATTTTC
>JASBSA010000157.1 GCA_030149175.1 Winogradskyella sp.
TAAGCTTCATCATCTAAAACTGTTCCTGGTTGCACATAGTGCGATACGTCTGCAATATGGATTCCTATCTCATATAAGCCGTTTTCTAAAACTTTAAAGGATAATGCATCATCAAAATCTTTTGCATCTCTAGGATCTATAGTAAAGGTTAAATCCTTTCGCATATCTCTACGCTTAGCGATTTCGTCTTCTGTAATAGAAATATCTAGGTTGTTAGCAAACTGCTCTACCTCATAAGGAAACTCGTGAGGTAATCCATATTCTGCTAAAATGGCATGAATTTCTGTACTATGTTCGCCTGGTTTACCTAGAACTTGAATTACTTTTCCATAAGGAGAATCTGCCTTTTCTGGCCAATCTTCTAACGAGACTAAAACTTTATCACCATCTTCTGCTTTGTTGGTTTTATTAATTGGTACAAAAATATCTGTATACATTTTTGGACTGTCTGCAATTACAAAAGCAAAATTCTTTTTATCATGAATTTGAATAGTACCAACATATTCTGTCTTAGCTCGTTTGAGAATATTAGTGATTTCACCCTCTTGCTTTCCTCTATGTTTTCTTTTGTAAGCATAGAATTCTACTTCATCTCCATCTAAAGCCTTATTAATATTATTTGAGGCTATAAATACATCTTCTTCAAAATCGTCTGAGATAATGTAACCGTTTCCTTTAGAACTTAAGTCTAAAATACCTGTGTGATACTCTGCTGTAACTACTGCTTTAAACTTACCACGATCTATCTGTTCTATCTCTTGCTTAGCAGCAAGTTTAGCCAAGGTTTTTATAATTTGGTTGCGACTGCTAGCGTCGTTAACACCAATAATAGCTGCGATTTGTTTATAGTTAAAAGTCTTGTTTCTTTCTTTTTTTAGAATACTTAAGATTGTATTTGTAAGGTTAGAAATCTTGTTTTTACCAGATTTCTTTTTTCTTTTTCTTGTCATTTAATTTTGTAATCATATTCATTTCCTAAAAGTGTTAGGAATTCTTAATTTAAAACTTAATAAAGGTGGAAGTGAAGTTATTAAGTTTATTACAAAGCTACACTATTATAATTTAAAAGTGTTTAGATAAGGTTAAATAAATGAAAAAGCACTGCAAAATTGCAGTGCTATATTAAAAATAATATTGTTTAAGTTATTCGATAATTAGTTTCTTTATTCCCTTTGCTTCTGTGGTTACTACCTCAACTATGTATAGACCAGAAGATAGTATGGAAGTATTGATAGTAGATTCTTTTGAAGTTAATACTAATTTTCCAAGATTATCATAAATATTCACATTATTTAGGGATAGTGAGTTTTTTAGCTGAATTGTAAATTGATTTTTAGTTGGGTTTGGGAAAATACTAAAACTTAATTCTTTTTGTTCTTCTACTGATAATAGTGCTGATAAATCGTACGCTCTAACATGACCTGAATCATCTCCATTTCCATCATTATAAATAGAACCTATTGCAACAGTATTAGCATCTGAACTCAAACTTATTCTATAACCTGATCTATCATCAGCTGCTTCACCGTCAATATTATTACCTACTTGTGTCCAAACACCAGATTGATTTTGAAATATTTTAACACGACCTGAATTATTGCCATTTCCATCATTATTAGTAGCACCTATTGCAACTATATCACCAGAAGAACTTAAACTTACAGAATATCCAAATAAATCACCATCAGCTTCACCGTCAATATCAGAACCTATTTGCATCCAAACACCACCAATATTTTCAAAAATTCGTACATGACCTCGAGAATTTCCATTTTCGCTATTAAATATTGAGCCTATAGCTACAATACTACCATTAGCACTTAAACTCATTGTAGAACCAGATAGATCACCATCAGCTTCACCGTCAATATCAGAACCTATTTGAGTCCAAACACCACCAATATTTTCAAAAATTCGTACATGGCCTCGAGAATTCCCACTACCATCATTATTTCTTGCTCCAATTGCTACAATGCTGCCGTCTGAACTTAAGTTTAAGGACCATCCCGATAAGTCTCCTTGAAATTCACCTTCTATATCAGAACCTATTTGAGTCCAAACACCACTAATATTTTCAAAAATTCGTACATGGCCTCTACCATTGTTATGATATAGTGAACTTACAGCAAGAATATTACCGTCAGCACTTAAACTCACCTCTCTTCCAAACCTATCCTGAGCTACTTCTCCAGAAATAGTTTGTCCTATTTGGATCCAACTACCAGATTGATTTTGATATACTTTAACTAAACCTGAAGAAGTACCATTTACACTACCATTACTTGCACCAACAGCTAAAATATTTCCATTAGAATTTAAATTTAAAGAAACACCAAAAAAATCATTTGATAAATCACCATCTATATCATTCCCTATTTGAGTCCAAATACCACCAATATTTTCAAATACTCTAACGTGACCAGAATTATCACCATTAGCATCATTTCTAAAAGCACCAATTGCTAAAACACTACCATTATCACTAATACTAACTGAATATCCAGATTGGTCACCTGTTGTTTCTCCATCAATATCTTGACCAATCTGAACTTGACCTAAACCTAAAAAAGGTAATAAAATAAAAAAGAGTAATATTTTTTTCATATGTGGCTATTTTTTAAAGATTTATCCTACAATAATAAAGCAAAAAAAAATCTAAACTAATTTTCTAAGGTTAAATAAATGAAAATTCACTTATTCACATTTATATATACTATTATCATTTTTCTTTTAAAATTTTAAAAAATAAATAATGGTTATTATAGGGTGTTAATTACTAGTATAACTTTTTTAAATTTTATTTTGATAAGTTGAAGTTTACACTTTATTACGGTTTAGTTAACATTAACTTTACATGTAAACACCTGATTTATAAGAAACGTAAAATTATTGTAAACAACTGTTAATAACTGATGTTAATAGAAATGACTCATATTTTATTTTAAAAACACTGTTAATTTCGTCTGTTAGGAGTATGAATAACTTCCTCGAAAAAAATGATTATTAAATTTTGATTTTAGAATTCAATTCTTGTTTGAAAAAATTCTGCTACAATCCTAATTTTTATTTTCAAAACTTGTGAACACTTATTAACAAGTAATGAGAAATTCTATTAACCACATTTTATTATTTGTAATTTTGCAGAGCAATACAAACACTTATTAACATGACAATTTCAATCGGTAACGATCACGCAGGACCAGAGTATAAACAAGCTATAATGCAACATCTTGAAAGTAAAGGATATACCATTACTAACTATGGTACAGACACTACTGATAGCGCAGATTATCCAGACTTTGTACATCCTGTTGCAAAAGATGTTAATGATGGAAATGCAGATCGAGGTATTTTAATTTGTGGTACTGCAAATGGTGTTGCTATGACCGCTAACAAATATCAAAATGTAAGGGCAGCCATTTGTTGGATGGGTGAAATTGCAGAATTAGCGCGTCAACACAACGATGCTAATATTATTTGTATTCCTGCACGCTACACATCCATTCCGCAGGCTATAAAAATGGTAGATATTTTTCTTAATACAGAGTTTGAAGGTGGTCGTCATAAAAGACGTATTGACAAAATTCCTTTATCTTGTTAATACCAATCTGTATATTGGTATGGCATGAGTCATTCTCACACACATAATCACTCTAACCTAAAAGGTAAAAAGCTGTTATTAACAATAGTCTTAAATATTGTTATTACTGTAGCTCAAGTTGTAGGTGGCCTGGTTTCAGGGAGTCTATCACTTTTAAGTGATGCGCTTCATAATTTTAGTGATGTTTTATCGCTTATTGTGAGTTATGTTGCTGCAAAATTATCGCAACAAAAAGCCTCAATAAATAGAACGTTTGGTTATAAACGTGCGGAAATATTAGCAGCTTTTATTAATGCTTCTACTTTAATTATAGTTGCTATTATCTTAATAAAGGAAGCTATTGAACGTTTTCAAAATCCGCAGTCAATAGATTCTAATTTAGTGATATGGTTATCTTTAATTGCCATTTTTGCTAATGGTTTTAGTGTTTTGTTATTAAGAAAAGAATCTACAAACAATATTAATATTCGTTCAGCTTATTTGCACTTATTGACAGATATGTTGGCTAGCGTTGCAGTATTAATAGGTGGTTTATTAATGAAATATTATAATCTATTTTGGGTGGATAGTTTGTTGACACTATTAATTGCTTTGTATCTAATATATGTAGGGTATGATTTACTAAAAACATCTACAAAAATGTTGATGCTTTTTACACCAGAACATATCAATATAAAGGATGTTGTAAGAGCAGTAAATAAATTACCAAAAGTTAATAAACTACACCATGTACATATTTGGAATTTAAGTGACCATGAGTTACATCTCGAAGCTCATTTAGATCTTACAGAAGATATTAGTACTACAGACTTCAATGCTTTGCTGTTACAAATAGAAGCTATTTTACATGATGAATTTGATATTAACCATGTTACTATACAACCAGAATATAACAAAGAAGATCCTAAAGAAGTTATTGTACAAGACTAATGCTAGAAATTAAGACTAAATCCTTTAATGAGTTAAATACTAAAGAACTGTATGATTTACTTCAATTACGTTCTGAAGTTTTTGTGGTAGAACAAGACTGTGTTTACCAAGATATAGATGGAAAAGATCAAAAAGCTTTACATGTTTTAGGTTACAAAGAAGATAAATTAGTGGCCTACACACGTATTTTTAAACCAGGTGATTATTTTGAAGAAGCTAGTATTGGTAGAGTAGTGGTGAAAGAAAATCAGCGACAATATGGCTATGGTTACGATATTATGAATACATCTATACAAGCCATTCAAAAACATTTTAAAATTTCTGAGATAAGGATTTCTGCACAAACCTATCTTAAGAGATTTTATAACAATTTAGGATTTAAAGAAGTAGGAAAGGAGTACCTAGAGGATGGTATTCCGCATGTTAATATGGTTTTAGAGTCTTAATTTTTAACTTTAGACATTATTAGACCCCAGAGATTAGTAGATTCATTATAATCAAGGGCTGTGATTTCAAAACCATCTTTCCATCCTTTTTCAATTTCCTCTTTAGGAAAATAGGATCTAGTTCTCCACCTTTGTGTTGAATACTTGGTTCCTTTAGACATTACAACAATCCAATTACCATCTCCATAAGTAAATGAAGTGATATGTTTTCCTTCATCCCATCCTTTTTTTATTTTTTCTCTGGGTAATTCTTTAGCTCTTATAGTACTTTGAGCATAAAGTTCAGTTCCTTTAGACATTATTAAAACCCAAAGACCATCATGATAACTAAGTTGAGTTATTTGCTTACCTTGTTGCCAAGCCTTGTCAATTTCTTCTTTTGGGTATAATTTCCTTGTTCTCCAAATTTGTTCATAATAACCAGTTCCTTTAGACATATTAACAGCCCATACACCATTACCATAAGTAATAGAGGAAATTGTATAGCCATCTTTCCAGCCTTTACCTATTTTTTCCTTAGGAAACTCTTTGCTAGTAGACCATTTTTGGCTATTGTAAGTTTTCTTTTTTGTAAAATCTATTATCCATTTATTTTTACTGTAGGTTAATGAATTAATATCATAACCACTATTCCATAAGTCATTTATATCAGTTTTAGGAAATTTGGATCTTATTATCCATTTTTCTTTGTAAGAGCCAATAGTATAATTAGAAATCGATCCTAAATCACTATCTTCTTGAATAGTAGTATTAGGTGAAGACTTTTTATTTGTATTGTATAAAGAATAAATATCTGTGTTGTATAAAGAATAAATACTATCGTTATATGGTGAATTTTTTGGATTTGAACTGTTTGTTAATTTTAACATCAATAGTTTGTCGTAATAATTTTCATAGGAGTAGAAAAAACTAGATACATAACTTTTCGTAAAACTATTAGGTTGAATTTCTTTCCAATAACTAACTTTATTATAGTAATTAGCTTTATTACTTTGACTCATCCCATAGTCATCTATGTGCATAGGTTTAGAGTAATATCCACCTTTATCTATAAAGTAAAAATTGTCTGCATTATAGCTTGATCCATTGCCTTTAATTAATTTAGCATTTCTACCATCCCAATAGTAGCCTTTTATATCTCCATCACTAAAGGGAATTTTATAACATTTAAACTCTGCTACTTTATTTGAATTATTAACAGAATATTTTACACGCATTAATGCATCATTATTATTGTTATATATTAATAATCCTGTATAGGTTATATTATTGGATTTCCAGCTTGTTTCGTAAAATTTTTGTTGAGCAATACTAATATTGCAACCTACTAAAAGTGCAAAAAAGAAGTAAAGGTGTTTCATTTTCAGTGAAATTAATAATCTAGATTAGAATATTGTTTATAAAAAGGATATCGTTAATTTTTAGATTTGATAACTCGTGTTACCACAATTTCTACACGTCGGTCCAATTCTGGCTCTCCACCTAGCGGAAATTTTCGTCTTTGTCCAACAAATTTCATCCTGTAACGTTTCACTCCTTTGTCTGCTAGATAATCATAAACCGTTTTAGCCCTTGCTAAAGATAGATTACGTTTTTTAGTTTTTCGGTCTATAGCATCGCGAGCTCCTTGAGTACAACAGACATGTCCCTCTATGTTAAAATAAATATCTGTTCGCTCTACTAATATTTTTGCAATATCATCAAGCTTAGCTTTAGACTCTTTTGTGAGGTAACTATAGCCTGTACGGAATAATATATTTTCCAACTGTATTTTATCACCCTCCTTTAAATTGCCACTTAAAAGTTCTTCTGTGGTTTCCTTTTTAGGTTGTTCTACTTTTTCTCTTGGAGGATCGTAAGGCTGTACAATGATTTCAACCTTTCTGTTTAAGCCACGTATCTTGTAAAGATCGTTATCATTAACAACATTGAGTAAAATTTTACCTTTACCATCTACATTGGTAATTACGGATTCATCAAATTCGTTATTGGAAAATACTTCTTTTATAGCATCTGCGCGTTGTTGAGAAAGTACTAAATTATAAGAGTCGCTACCTCTATCATCACAAAAACCATATATAGATATTTTTTGAATATCCATATTTTCAATCTCTGATAGGAATAATAACAAACGGCTTTCTTCAGTTTCGGGAATTTCGTATTCATCGGTTAAAAAATAAACCTGATGCTTTAATTCTTTTTGAGCTAAAGCAAACTGAAAACTTAGGCATATGACAAAGAGTAGGGACTTCATTTTTCTTTAAATTTTCATTTTATTAGAAAATTTACTTCACACTAAATATATGTATTTTTTTGTTATTTACTTATTTGACTCGTTATTAGACCTTTATACACTATTTTAAAATACTTCTATATTGATTAGGGTTATTGAATATGCTAATTGCTTTTTTTATCTCAGGATTATTAGCTGTGTAATACGTATATAAGCCTTCGCTATAAAAATAGCGTTTTATAATTTCGTCCGTTAGCAGAGATTTTAATTGCATTTTATTGGCATCAATAGCATTAGATTTATAGGCTTGTAAGGCTGCTGATAAATTATGGTATTCTGAATTAATTACACCTTCTAATTCTTCTTCTTTAGCGATATCCATGGCATCGCTCAGGGCTTTTTCAGTTTTGGTTTCAAAATTAAAACCAGTTGTTTTTATAAAGTTTTTGAATTTTTTAAATTCATTATCAGAAAGCGTAAACGTCTTTAAATCATCAACATTATTGTTATAATAGTAATCTGTAGCAAAGTTAAAAACTAGGTTCTCATTTAGAATTGCTTTTGTTATTGGTGTCTCTTTAGCAAATTCTACTTCAATATCTGGTTGTACTCCACCTCCGTCATAAACAGGTCTTCCGTTACGTGTTTTAAACTCATTATAATTTTCTTTTTTTACACGAGTTGCTTTTCCGTTTTCATCTCTATTCCAATAGTCTAAGGCTTGTATACAACGACCAGAAGGTGTATAGTAACGCGAAATAGTAATTTTCATTTGCGTACCATATGTCAATGGTTTTGGACGCTGAACCAGACCCTTACCAAAACTACGAGTCCCAACAACAACAGCTCTATCCATATCTTGTAATGCACCAGAAACAATCTCACTTGCAGATGCGCTACGACCATCTATTAAAACTACTAATGGTATTTCTGTATCAATAGCATCGCGCTTTGTGTAATATGTTTTGTTGTACTTCTTTACTTTAGATTTTGTAGTAACTACAAGTTGATTTTTCGGTACAAAAATGTTGGTAACATTAACAGCTTCGTTTAGTAGTCCACCAGGATTTCCTCTTAAATCTAGAATAAGTTGTTTAGCTCCTTGGTTTTTTAGTGCTCTGAGTGCTCCTAAGGTTTCTGAAGACGCTTTATTATTAAATTTTCTTAGTACAATGTAACCTGTTTTATCATCTATCATTGAGTAATGAGGTACCGCTTTTATCTCTAAAGATTCTCTGATAATTTTTACGGTATTAGTTTTCCCCTGTCGTTTATAAGTGATACTAACTTCCGTACCAGCAGCACCTTGAAGTAGATTTGCGGCATCGTCCTTGAAGTCTGAAACCACAACATTATCAACTTTTATAATCTCATCACCAGCTTTTAATCCAGCCTTATCGGCAGCATAGTTTTTGTAAGGTTCTACAATGACTAATTTGTCTTTTAATGTTAAAACCTTAGCTCCAATACCTGTATAATCACCAGCATTGTTTATTCTAGAGGCTTCAACATCTTGTTCGTTATAAAATCGTGTGTAGGGATCTAAATCATCTAACATGCTTTTTATGGCAGTATCCATTAAATCACCAGGATTAGTTTCATCTACATAATTCATGTTTAACTCTTTAAACATGGTAGTGAAAATCTCAATCTGCTTGGCAATTTCAAAAAAGTCGTTTCTAAAAGCCGTTGTACTTAAAAAAACAATTATTGCAATTATTGGTAATACTATTCTTCTGTGTAGGATTTTCTTCATTTTTTATTGGTTTTATCTAAGAACTTCTCAAATAGTAGTTTCATTTTGTTATCAATTTCATCAAAAGTTGTTCCATCTTTACTAAGATACAATATCATAAACGCATAAGATGTTGAACTATTGTTAAAATATAAAGCCTTGTTGAGTCGGTAAGCTTCTCTTAGTAATCGCTTTATTCTATTTCTTGCAACTGCAGTTTTATGAAGCCGCTTACTTACTGAAACACCTGTTTTTAATATGCTATTGTCTTTAAATTCTGTTTTAAGATAAATAAGCTTTAAAGGATAAGCCGTCACTGATTTACCTTCATTAAACAATTGTTCAATGTGTTTTTTACTTTTAAGCTTGTCTTTTTTCCCGTATTTAAATCGCATGATTGAAAATAGTAGCTTGTAAAAATAGAACTGTATTTCCTCTTTACCAAAGGAAATGAAACCTGATGCTATGATAAAAGTCATGTTTTAAGCACTTTATTTAGAGTAACTTACAAGATACTAATCAAATGAAGCCTTGTAATTATGGGACATTTAGACGTAAAACAACTTAAAAGCCCCAAGGAAAAAGCATTGTATATTCACCATCTTATAAGAGATTTAGAGGCTTTAGATATAATGCTAAAACAAGGTTTGATTGAGAAAGAACCGATTAGAATAGGTGCAGAACAAGAGTTTTGTATTACAAACAACCGATTTTTTCCAAATAATAACAACACAGAAGTTTTAGAAGCTATTAACGATAATCATTTTACTACTGAAATAGGAAGATATAATCTCGAAATTAACTCAGATCCTTTACTATTAAGAGATAATTGTTTTTCCCTTTTACAACAACAGCTCAAAGAGTTACTTAAAAAAGCAAAAAAAGGAGCTAAGGCAAAACATTCTAAAATTGTATTAACAGGTATTTTACCAACACTAAGATTGAAGCATATCGGTGAAAACTATATGACAGATAGACCTAGATACCACGTATTAAATAATTCGTTAAAATCTTCTAGGCGCGAACACTTTAATATTCATATAAAAGGTGTTGATGAACTTAATTTAATTCACGACTGCGTAATGCTAGAAGCTTGTAACACAAGTTTTCAAACCCATTTACAAATTCATCCAAATGAGTTTGTAGAAAAGTATAATTGGGCACAAGCCATTGCTGGGCCAGTGTTGAGTGTATGTAGTAATTCGCCAATACTTTTTGGAAGAGAATTGTGGGCAGAAACGCGTATTGCGCTTTTCACACAGAGCATAGATACTAGGAGAAATTCATTTATTCATAATGAAAAGCAATCTCGAGTAAGTTTTGGTGCCGATTGGGAGAAAGGAACAGTAACAGATATTTTTAGAGATCATATTTCGAGATTTAGAAGTTTGCTAACCTCAGATGAGCACGATGATAGCTTAGAAAAATTAGAACAAGGCAAAATTCCGAAACTTAGAGCGCTACAGTTACATAACGGAACGGTTTATAAATGGAACCGCGTCTGTTATGGTGTTGGAGGTGGAAAGCCACATCTTAGAATTGAGTGTCGTTATATTCCTGCCGGACCAACACTAACGGATGAGATTGCAAACATGGTATTTTGGGTAGGCCTAATGTTAGGTCAATCAGAGCCATATCATAAAGTTGATGAAAAGATGAATTTTAAAGACGTTAAAAATAACTTCTTTAAAGCAGCTCGTAATGGTATAGAAACACAATTTAAATGGAATAACAAACTTATCTCTGCCCACGATCTTATTTTGAATGAACTTTTACCTTTAGCCATAAAAGGATTGGAAAATGCAGATATTGCCTCCGCTGACATTTCAAAATATCTATCTATTATTGAAGCGCGAGTCAAATCCCATACAGGAGCACAGTGGCTTGTTGATAATTATAGAAACCTTCAAAAAACAAAGACCAATTTTGAAGCACTACAAAATATAACAGCTTACATGTATAAACATCAACTCAAAGACAAGACTGTAGACCAATGGGATATTTTTAATCCAGATGATAACTTAAAAATAGATGAGAGTCGTATAGTTAAGCACAATATGAAAACCAATATACTTCTGGTAGACCAAAATGATAGTTTAGAATTGGTGAGCAGCATTATGCAATGGAAAAATATCCACCATTTGCCAATCATAAACAAGAAAAAAGAACTTACAGGATTATTGACCTGGACAGATTTAATTAAACTTGGGGATAAGGATTTGGGCCTACGAATTAAAGACGTTATGACAACTAATTTAATTACTATAACGCAAGAAGCTCCTTTAGATAAAGCAAAAAAATTAATGCAAAAGCATAAAATAAACTGTTTACCCGTAGTTAGAAAGAAGGAACTACTTGGTATTATAACTTCAAGGGATTTTTAAAAAATGAACCTAAACCTACAAGACCATATTAAAACATTAAAAGCCTCAAACAGGGTTTTTCACCATATCAAAGGAAAAGAGCCAGGAGCAACAGTTGTTTTTTTCGCAGGTATACACGGTAACGAATTTGCAGGAGTAAATGCACTCAACACTGTAATACCAAAGCTTAATAAAAACGATATAAGAGGTGAAATATTTGGAGTTTATGGCAATATTAAAGCTCTAAAGGCTAATAGGCGATTTATAGATAAAGACCTCAATAGATTATGGACTTCACAGCAACTAGAGCAATTAGAGAAGGAAAAGAATCCTGAAAACGAGCTCTTAGAGCAAATAGATTTATACAGGTTTATTAAATGCGTATTAGCTTCTACAGATCATCCAATTTATTTTATCGATTTACATACCACATCTAGTAAAACACTTCCTTTTATAACCATTAATGATGCTTTGATTAATCGTAAGTTTTCGGCTTGCTTTAACGTACCAGTAGTGCTTGGTATAGAGGAGTATTTAGAGGGCCCGCTTTTAAGCTATTTGAATACGCTTGGCTATGTATCTCTCGGTTTTGAGTCTGGTCAGCATACTGACCCACAAGCCATACAAAGCTGTGAAGCATTTGTTTATCTAGTTTTGAATTATACCAATAACTTAATAAATCCAGAAATAAAAAAAATTGAAGACTATAAAAACGAATTAAAAAGCGCTTCAAAATCCATTGATTCTATTTTTGAAGTTGTTTTTAAATATCACATTGAACCAGATGAAAACTTTAAAATGTATCAGGGTTTTGAAAGTTTTCAACCCATAAAAAAGGGTACGCTTCTTGCTAATTCAGATGGAAAAGATATTTACTCAAATTACTCAGCTAAACTCTTTATGCCATTATATCAAAAGTCTGGTAAGGACGGTTTTTTCATAATTAAAACGATACCAAGGTTCTTTTTAAAATTATCAGAATTTCTAAGAAAAGTAAAAGCAGATCACGTGTTAACCTTTTTACCTGGTATTACTTGGCACAATAAGACTAAGGGTATTCTAAAGGCTAACTTAAAAGTTGCACGTTTTTTAACAAAATCTATATTTCACCTTTTTGGATACAGAAACAAGCATATAGATAAAGATCACCTCTTACTATACAATAGAGAACGTGTTGCACAAAAAGAGAGATACAAAAACGAAAAATGGTATTAAAAAAAACCGTAGTTATTCAGCTACGGTTTTAAAATCCTTAGTGATATAAATTATTATTTTACGGTAAACGTATTATTTTCACGCTTAACATCTGCCATTAGTTGTGAGGGGTCAATCTCTATAGACTTAATAGCTTTATTAACCTCAAAAGAGTAAGTTGGCATTGCCCAAGCCCAATCATCTATAATTGTTGCTGAGGTTGGTTTTTCGCCACGCATCATTTGTAATGGTATATAAAAATCTTCAGTAGTACCATCAGCGTAAGTAACAGAAAGGTCTAATGGCATTGGCATTAAACCTACACGCTCTAGTGTTACTGTATTTCCTTCAACCGATTTTACACTATAGTCTATGGTATTTGTGGTTTGCGAAAAATCGATGAGGTACCAATCTAATTCAAAATTTGTTACACGTTCTGCAGTGCGAATAAAGTCCATAGGTTTCGGGTGCTTAAACGAAAAATCCTCAAAGTATTTTTTTATGGTTTTATTTAAATTCTCCTGACCAATAACATACCCTAACTGTGCAATAAAGACACCACCTTTGTTGTATGCTGCTGAACCATAAACTTGGTTATATTTATAGCGGTCAGCATGGGTGGTTAAAGGCTGCTCGTAACCAGAGTTGGCTAAGCCAATATAGCCTCTGTATGTATATGATAAAGGGTTATCTCTTTTGTTACTACTAAGTTCATTTTCTGCCAAAGTAGAGATATAACTTGTAAAACCCTCATCCATCCATTCGTGCTTAGCTTCATTGGTTGCTAATAAAAACTGAAACCACGAGTGTGCCATTTCATGTGCTGTTACACCAAGTAAGCTTCCGTAAGATCTTTTTCCTGTAATCAATGTGCACATGGCATACTCCATTCCACCATCACCTCCTTGTATTACAGAATATTGGTCATAAGGGTATTGTCCTATGTTTTCACTAAAATAGGTCATTAGTTTTGCAGTATCTGGTTGAAGTTTTTTCCAGTTTTCTATGTACTTAGGTTCTAAATCCTTTTTATAATAAAAATGTAAAGTTGGTCCATTCTCCATTTCAAATGTATCATGAATAAAATCCGGATCTGCGGCCCAAGTAAAATCATGAACTTTTGGTGCTTTAAAATGAACCGTTTTCTTTCCTTTTTTAGCCTTTACCTCACTTTGAATATACCCAGTGCCACCAACCACATAATCCTTGTCTATGGTTAATTTTACATCGAAATCACCCCAAACACCATGAAATTCTCTACCTATATAAGGATCTGCATGCCAGCCCTCATCATCATATTCAGCCAACTTAGGATACCACTGCGTCATAGAAAGTGCAACCCCTTCATTATTGTTTCTACCAGAACGACGGATTTGAACAGGGACTTGAGCATCAAAATCCATATCAAATGTTACACTTTCACCTGGTTGAATCGGCTGGTTAAGTTTTACTTCAAGTACTGTGCCTACAGTTTCATGAGAGATGGCTTTACCATTTTGCTTTAATGAATTTACGTTTATATACCCTATTTCGTCTGGTTGAAGCTTACTTATTCTATCTCCAACTCTAGGATCTGGATCGGCTATGGTTCTAGATCTTACATCCATTTCACTTCCAGGCTGAAACGCATTAAAGTACAAGTGATAATACACACGATTAAGTACATCGGGTGAATTGTTAGTGTATATCAACTTTTGCTTGCCTCTGTATTGAAATGTCTCAACGTCCATATCTATGTCCATGGTATAATCTACATGCTGCTGCCAATAGCCATAAGACGATGTACTTTTAGTGGATTTTGATGTATTTTTAATTGGATTTTCAGTAGCACCACAAGAAAGCACTAGGGCAAGAAAGGTTAGATTAAAAAGTAATTTTTTCATTTCAAAATGATTTAAAATTAAAAGGTAACTACTCTAGTACACCCAGAATAGTTACCTCATAGAATTCCTAAAAAAGGCTATTTTATTTTAGAAGCCATAATTAAAGCATTGTATGCATTGGCAATCTTTCCAGATTTAGATAAATCAGCAAAAGGTTTTACATTACTAGCGTCACCTCCCACAACAACTTTGGTAGTTAAAGGCAAGCCAGAATCTAAGATAACTTGCTTTACCTGTGCTGCGGTTAGTTTTGGATATTGAGAACGAATTAATGCTGCAATACCAGCTACACCTGGAGCCGCCATCGATGTCCCACCTTTAAAATCATACTCATTTTCTGGAGTTGTTGAGTATACTGATGAACCAGGCGCAAAAACATCTACATTTTTCTTTCCGTAATTAGAAAAGCCAGAGACCATTTTAGACCCATAATTTTGGGTTAGTGAGCCAACTCTTATGTAATTATCAGATACTTCAACAAAATCCACATTATCATCAGGGAAATTAGGCTCCACGTCAACATTATTGCTATCGTTTCCTGCGGCATGTACAAAAACAACATCATTATCCGCTGCGTATTTAATAGCATCTCTTACCCACGCACTATGTGGAGAGAATGATTTACCAAAACTTCCATTGATAACTTTGGCACCATTATCTACCGCATAACGAATAGATAACGCAACATCCTTATCGTATTCATCTCCGTTTGGAACTACTCGTAACACCATAATTTCTACGTTGTTAGCTACTCCGTTAGCGCCAAGTCCATTATTG
The DNA here is from genome assembly GCA_030149175.1 of Winogradskyella sp. Taxonomy (GTDB): domain Bacteria; phylum Bacteroidota; class Bacteroidia; order Flavobacteriales; family Flavobacteriaceae; genus Winogradskyella. The sequence goes on from JASBSA010000157.1 coordinate 15,163, forward strand.
CGCTCAGCAGCAATAATGCCTGCTACATGCGTACCATGAGATTCTGATTTTTTTACATGCTTAACATTTCCATTTCCATAGCCAACATCAGATAAATCATTGATATCATCTTTGGTTGTTCGACCTGAAAAGTCAATATTTAAATTATAATTTAAACGCTCATTAATAGACTCTAAAGCGTCATTTATTTCTTTTTTAGCATCTGCCATAGATTCAATGCCATTATTATACATGTATTGTGCAATACTTTTGGCTTGTTGCACGGCAGGATCTTCGGAGCTGATGGCATCAACATCTTCTTTAGTATAGTCTTTTTTGCCAGTTGCTTTCTCTAAAGTTTCGTCTGCAGAAACAACTTGTTGGTAAATTTGATCATACTGTGTTTTACGACCCAACCATTTTTCGTATTCAGATGCTTGTAGCGCTAGAGCTTCTTCATATCTTGGGTTAGAGGTATCTTTAGCGGCAATCATACGCACGTACTCTAATTGCTCGTCGTAAGCATCTCCTAAGAAATTCCAACCGTGAATATCATCTACATAACCGTTTTTGTCGTCATCTTTGCCGTTGTTTGGTACTTCGTCTTTGTTAGTCCAAATAACATCATCTAAATCTTCGTGGTCTATATCTATGCCAGAATCGATTACTGCAACAATAACTTTTTTACCCTTTTTTCCCTTAATTATTTCCTCGTAAGCTCTGTCAACAGCCATACCAGGTATGGTGTCTTTTTCTAAATCTAAATGTCCCCAGTTCTTCTTTTCTGCCTCGGTTAACTCAGTAACTTTTAATGGCGAAGTATCAATGTTTTCTATTGGTGTAGATAAAATATCTGCCGTACCGCCACAGCCCAAAAATAGTGCTGATGAAATAAGTAGGTACGCTAATGGTCTAATGTTAAATTTCATGTGTTAATGTTTAGTTTTAAATAAATATATCTTTACAAGTATAATTTTCGTTGAGTCTAACACCTTTTTCGGTGTGTTTTACAGTAATAATTTCATTATGGGCGTCGTGCTCTAAAAACAGATAGAAATTGTTATCTGCAGCCATGTTTAGAAACAGTTCTTTTTCATCTAAAGTTAATAATGGTCTGGTATCATAGCCCATTACAAACGGTAATGGCAAATGCCCAGCTGTAGGTAATAAATCTGCCATAAAACAAATGGTTTTTCCTTTGTAATGTATCATAGGAATCATTTGTTTATCCGTGTGGCCGTCGGCATAAAAAATATCAAAACCTAAATCAAAGCCTTTTAAAATTTTATCTTTTGGCAATGCCGTAAACTTTAATTGACCGCTTTCTTCCATTGGTAAAATGTTTTCTTTTAAAAACGATGCCTTTTCTCTTCTATTTGGTTCTGTTGCCCATTTCCAATGAGCTTCGTTACTCCAAAAATGTGCATTTTTAAAAGCAGGTTCGTAACCTGTCCTGTCTTTATTCCATTGTATACTACCGCCACAATGATCAAAGTGTAGATGCGTCATAAACACATCGGTAATATCATCTCTATGAAAACCGTACTTAGCGAGTGACTTATCTAAAGTGTCATCTCCCCACAAATAATAATAGCCGTAAAATTTTTCGCTTTGTTTGTTGCCCATTCCAGTATCGATCAAAATTAATCGATCGCTATCTTCAATTAACAAACAACGTGCCGCAATGTCTATCATGTTGTTGCTATCAGCAGGATTGGTACGTTGCCAAAGCGATTTTGGTACTACGCCGAACATGGCGCCTCCATCGAGTTTAAAATTACCTGCGTTTATAGGGTATAATTTCATAATTACGCAATTTACCAAATTAGCTTGTAAAAGAGAATATCCTTTTTGAATTTATTAGGATTTTAGCGGTTATTAAAAAAAAGCTATTTTCACAAAAAATAACTTCTTCTGTCACACAATGAAAAAACTACTTTTACTAATAACAGTTTTTGTTATAATAATATCTTGTTCTTCTGATGATAACGAGACTTCTCTAAATATAAACTTGTTATATGGCACATGGAATAGAGATAGCGAATATTTGTGCCCAAACCAAAATAACATCACTTTTAATGAAGATGACACCTATGTAAAGATTTCTTCAGGAAATTCTTGTGATAATAATGAAAATGACACCTATCAATATACTGGAACCTATGAATTAAGCAGCAATAATATTAGGTTTAATCAATTAACACAGGCAGTTATAGAGGAAGGAAGTGGCACATCAATTTCAGATTTTGAGACTATAGAATTAATTAGTCAAAAAATTATAATTTTAACAGAGACTCAACTTGTCATTGAACGTGTTACAAGAAACGAGATAAGTAACGAAACAATCACCAATAATACAGCTTACATTAGGTAAGCAAGTCTTTAAAACAATTTTTACATGGTAGAGCTAGCAGGTATCATTATTCTTGGAATATTAGCACAATGGGTAGCTTGGAAGTTTAAAATTCCAGCAATCCTACCTTTGATACTTATAGGCCTTTTAGTTGGTCCAATTGCAGCCGAATTTATTAATGCGGATGGCACAAAATGGATAGAGCCTATTTGGGATGAAGAGCAAAAAAAAGGATTATTCCCAGGGGAAGGTCTGTTTTACTTTGTGTCCTTAGCCATAAGCATCATTCTTTTTGAAGGTGGACTAACTCTTAAACGAAGTGAAATACGAAACGTTGGGCCAGTTATAACAAAGTTGATCACAGTAGGTGCAGCCGTTACGTTTTTTGGAGCAGCCGTTTTAGCACATTATTTATTTGGTATTAGTTGGGACCTTTGTTTCTTGTTTTCAGGACTGATTATTGTTACAGGACCCACGGTTATAACACCTATACTAAGAAATATACCTTTAAAACGTGATGTGTCTACAGTTTTAAAGTGGGAAGGGATTTTGATCGACCCAATAGGAGCCCTTGTTGCTGTATTGGTGTTTGAGTTTATTTCTGTTGAAGGAGAAGCAGGCTTTACCAAAACGGCATTAATTGAGTTTGGTAAAATTATTCTCTTTGGAACAACGTTTGGTTTTACCTTTGCCCACGCCCTTGTGTTTGCAATAAATAAAAAATTCATTCCGCATTATCTTCTAAATGTTGCATCGTTGTCTGTTGTGCTTTTAGTATTTATAGAATCTGAGATTTTTGCTCACGAGTCTGGTTTATTGGCTGTTGTTGTAATGGGAATGGTTATAGGAAACAGTAAACTAGATAACATTAAAGAACTTCTGTACTTTAAGGAATCTCTAAGCGTACTATTAATTTCAATTCTATTTATTCTCCTGGCTGCAAACATCAATTATCAAGATTTAATGTTATTGTACCGATGGGAAACTTTAGCACTTTTTTTAGCAGTAGTTTTGCTAATAAGGCCTTTGGCAGTATTTATTAGTGCTCAAGGCTCAACACTTAGAACTAATGAAAAAATGTTCATAAGTTGGGTGGGACCGCGAGGTATTGTTGCCGCAGGTATTGCCTCGCTCTTTGGTAGTAAGCTAAGATCAGCTGGTGTTACAGGTGCAGAATATATTACTCCTCTAGTGTTTATGATTGTGTTAGGAACTGTATTGCTTAATGCTACAACCGCACGATTGTTTGCAAGGATTTCAGGTGTTTTCTTATCAAAATCTGAAGGAATATTAATTATAGGAGCATCTAGAGTCTCTCGTATTGTTGCGCAATACCTTATAGATAATGGAAGGCATGTTGTTTTGGTAGACAGTAACCAAAGTAATGTTAGTGAAGCCCAAAAAATGGGGATCGAGGCACATACTGAAAATATATACTCAGAAACCTTGAAAGATAATGTTGAATTTAACGATATAGGGTACCTTTTAGCGTTAACAGGAAACGCAGACATTAATCGATATGCTGTAGAAAAATTTGGATCACAATTTGGTGAGAACGGCTCCTTTAGATTGGCATCTAAGGCTGAATTAGAGAATAGTTCCATTTCACCAGAAGATGGTGTATTTACTTTATCAGATGACTTTAACAATCTTATGGAAGTAACAGAGGCTTATCCGGAAATACACGAGGTTGCTGTAAAAGATTTAGAATCGTATAACAACATTCTTAATCAGATAAAATCGGATAGCGACCAGATCCCTCTATTTCTTAAAACTAGTAAAGGTGAAATACACATTATTCCTTCTTTAGATGACGATGTAGAAAAGGAGATTGATTCTAAAAGTCTATTAGTGTACCTTGGTAAAAGAACTACCGATTAATCATTCAGTTTTAAAACAGCCATAAATGCTTGTTGAGGTATTTCAACATTACCTACTTGGCGCATACGTTTTTTACCTTTTTTCTGCTTTTCCAGAAGTTTACGCTTACGAGAAATATCACCACCATAACACTTTGCGGTTACGTCTTTACGTAGTGCTTTAATCGTTTCACGTGCAATTATTTTCGCTCCAATTGCTGCCTGAACAGGGATATCAAACTGTTGTCTTGGTATAAGTTCTTTAAGTTTTTCAGTCATCTTTTTACCAATTGTGTAGGCATTGTCAGCATGTACCAAAGCAGAAAGCGCATCCACAGTTTGAGCGTTTAATAAGATATCTACTCTTACAAGTTTAGAGGCACGCATACCAATTGGCGAATAATCAAAAGAAGCGTAACCTTTAGAAACTGTTTTTAAACGGTCATAAAAATCGAATACAATTTCGGCTAAAGGCATATCAAAACTCAACTCAACACGTTCAGTAGTCAAATAAGTTTGGTTAGTAATTTGCCCACGCTTTTCAATACAAAGACTCATTACAGGACCAACAAAATCGGCTTTAGTAATGATTGTAGCTTTGATATATGGCTCTTCAACACGATTTAAGGTTGAGGGTTCTGGTAAGTCTGAAGGATTGTTTACTATAACAACTTCATCCGGGTTTTTATTTGTAAAAGCATGGTAACTAACGTTTGGTACAGTAGTAATCACCGTCATGTCAAACTCGCGCTCTAGTCGCTCTTGAATAATTTCTAAGTGAAGCATACCAAGGAATCCACAGCGGAAGCCAAAACCTAAAGCAGCAGAACTCTCGGGTGCAAATACCAATGAGGCATCGTTAAGTTGAAGCTTTTCCATAGAAGCGCGTAACTCTTCATAATCTTCGGTATCTACAGGATAAATACCAGCAAAAACCATAGGTTTTACGTCCTCAAAACCAGAAATAGCATTTTTAGTAGGCTCTTTAGCATCAGTAATTGTATCACCGACTTTTACTTCGCGAGCATCTTTAATTCCTGTTATTAGGTAACCAACATCACCAGCTTTTATTTCTTGCTTTTTAACTTGGGTGAGCTTTAGCGTTCCTACTTCATCGGCAAAATAGTTTTTACCAGTGTTTATGAACTTTATGTTTTGTCCTTTTTTAATAGAGCCGTTTATAACTCTAAAGTAGGTTTCTACGCCTCTAAAAGGGTTATAAACAGAATCGAAAATAAGTGCTTGTAATGGTTCGTCTATATTCCCTTTTGGTGGAGGAATACGCTCTATAATTGCAGCCAAAATATCATCAACACCAAGACCTGTTTTTCCACTGGCAGGAATAACTTCTGAAGGATCACAACCCAACAAATCTACGATATCGTCCGTTACTTCTTCTGGGTTTGCACTTGGTAAATCTATTTTATTGAGAATAGGAATAATTTCCAAATCATTTTCTAACGCTAAGTATAAATTAGAAATGGTCTGTGCTTGTATGCTTTGTGCCGCATCTACAATAAGAAGCGCTCCTTCGCAAGCAGCAATAGAACGAGAAACTTCGTATGAAAAGTCTACGTGACCAGGAGTGTCAATAAGGTTAAGGATATATTGTTCACCTTTATAGGTATATTCCATCTGAATGGCATGCGACTTTATGGTAATACCACGTTCGCGCTCCAAATCCATATTATCTAATAGCTGATCTTGCTTTTCTCTATCGGTCACAGAACCAGTAAAATCGAGTAGACGATCGGCAAGTGTACTTTTTCCATGGTCTATATGTGCAATGATGCAAAAATTGCGAATATTCTTCATTTCTCTTTTTCTAAAGCGACATTAAGTCTGCAAATATAATCGATTTCTTATGCTTTACAGCAACAAATAATAACAATTAAGAGCCGATAAACTACGCAAAAACCGTAATGCAAAGTAAAAAACAATGTTTATATTGCGACTACAAACCTAACTAATGACTGTTTACCTACGTTCTCTTTTTAGCGCGGTTCTTTTTGTGCTTTCATTTAGTGCCTATGCCCAGAATTTTTCTATTTTAGGCAAGGTCGTTGATGCCGAGAATACACCTATAGAATTGGCGAATGTCATTCTTTTGCAAGGGGAAGAAAAAGAATTTTTAATCGGTACATCTACAGATGATAACGGCTATTTTAATCTGGTTAACTTAAGCCAAAATACATATTACCTTAAAATAAGTTTTATTGGTTTAGAGGAATTTGAGCAGAAAATTGTATTAACAGGAGATTTAGATTTAAAAACGATATTGCTCAAAGAAATTTCTGAAAGTTTAGATGAGGTCACCATTGTAGCAAAGAAACCTACAATTACCAGAAAACCAGACCGTTTAGTTTTTAATGTTGAAAACACAGCATTGGTAGAAGGATCTACGCTTGGAGTTCTAAAAAGCACACCAGGTGTTATTGTAAGTGAACAAGGAATTAATATTAAAAGTGCGCCCGCAGCAATTTATATTAATGAACGGCGAGTACAATTAACGTCTGATGAGTTAATGCAACTACTTGAGAGTGCTCCTGCCAATAGTATTAAATCTATAGAGGTTATTACCAATCCACCTGCGAGTTACGACGCAGATAGCGGATCGGTTATAAATATTATAATGAGTAAAAATTTAGCGACTGGTTACAGAGGAAGTGTTCAAACCAATTATACTCAAGGTGTTTTCCCCAGATATAATGCAGGTACAAGCCATTATTTTAAAAACAATAAAGTCAATCTTAATCTTAATTATAATTACACAAACCAAAAGATCAATAGAGATCAAGACGACATTGTTAATTTTTTAGAAAACACAAATCCAAACCCAAACGGAGAAGAGATTTATGAAATAGACCAAATTTGGAAATCAAACACTAACAGAAATACATGGTCCGAAACCCACAACCTGAATGTAAATTTTGATTACTTCATTGATGACAAAAACACCTTAAGTTTGACAAGTACAGGTTTATATATGCCTTATTTTAAATATAGAGTCAAAAACGAAACAGATAAGTTTGATGAAAATGGAAGCTTTGAATCGAGTTTTAAGGCAGATAATCTCTCTCTTGACAATAAGTATAACATTGGGACCGATTTGGTTTTTAGGCACAATTTTGATAATAACTCCAACATAACGTTCAATGGTCATTTTACTATTTTTGACTACGAGCGCAATCAAGACGTGTTTCAAGACGAACCAGGAATTTTAAATGACTCAGAGTTTAATACATTGGCTAATCAGGATACAAAAATATTGACTGGACAAGTGGATTACAGTCTGCCGATTGAGGAGTCGTCTAGTTTTGATACTGGTGTAAAATATTCTAACGTTAATACAGAAAGTGACATTGTACGATTGAATATCATCAATGGCAATGATGTTTTGGATGAGGATAATTCAGATGCCTTTAAATACAACGAAAAAGTACTTGCTGTTTACGCCAATTATAGTAAATCATGGGATACATGGGACTTAAGTTTAGGTGTTAGAACAGAACAAACCAATATTGAAGGGACATCAATATCATTAAACGAAACAAATACGCAAGATTATTTTAATTGGTTTCCTAATGCTAGCTTAACTCACAATATTTCAGATGATGTAAGTATCTCAGCTAATTACAAAAGAAGCATTACAAGGCCAAGCTACACAAACCTAAACCCATTTACTTTTTTTCTTAATGAAAACACTGTGGTTTTAGGAAACCCCAATTTATTACCCACTTACACGGACAATTATAAGATTAGTTTAGATTTCTTAAAGAATTTCACTTTATCTGCATATTATACAAATTATGATGGTGCTATAGAAGAGTTACCGAGGCAGAACAATGAAACCAATGTCGTTGCTTACACGCCAACCAATTTAGACAAGCGCGTAGATTATGGTTTTGATTTAGAGTTTAATTATTATCCGTCAAACAGGTTTAATATTTATGCGGTCTCCTCTACTTATAATATTAATGAAGAGGTAAATTTTGGCAATGGATTTGTAGAACTAAATCAATGGTCTCAACTGTTTATTTTATCTTCTGGCCTCACGTTGCTTAAAGATAATAGCTTAAATGTCAATGCCACATTTTGGTGGCTTGGAAGAAACCTTCAGAATTTACAGAGTGTAGACGATAGATTAATATCAACCCTTAGTATTTCAAAATCCTTACTAAAAGATAAGGCGGTTTTATCGTTAAGTGTAGATGATATTTTTAATATGCAAGATTATGATGTGTCTATAAATTATCTCAATCAATCAAGTAGCAGATTTATAGACTCTGACAACAGATTCGTAAAAATAGGCTTTAGCTATAAGTTTGGTAACACCAAGCTTAACACTAACGAGCGATCTACATCTGCAGAAGAGCGCGATAGATTAAAAGACTTGAATTAATCCTGCCACTCGGCAATAAACAAATTGGTATCTCTTGTGCCTCCGTTGTTTCGGTTAGAAGAGAAAATTAAATATTTACCATCGTTAGAAAACACAGGGAATGCCTCAAAGGTATTACCATGAGTAACACGCCTTAGGTTTTTCCCATCGACATCAATCATGTAAAGGTTAAACGGAAAACCAATTTCACTTTCAAAATTAGAAGAGAATAATATTTTTTCTCCACTTGGATGAAAAAACGGACTCCAATTCGCATTGCCAAGAAAGGTGAGTTGACGCATATCGCTACCATCGGCGTTGCAGATAAAAAGTTCCATGTCACTTGGTTCTACCAAGCCCTTGGCTAACAAATCTTTGTACTCTTTTTTCTCTTTTTCTGTTTTAGGGCGCGAAGCTCTAAAAATCAACTTCGTACCATCTGGCGAAAAGAATGCTCCTCCATCATAACCTAGCTCATCTGTAATTTGTTTTACATCTGTACCATCTAAATTCATGGTATATAATTCTAAATCTCCACTCCTAGTAGAGGTAAAGACAATTTTATCCCCTTTTGGAGATACCGTAGGCTCGGCATCGTAGCCGTCTTCAAAGGTTAATTGTTTTACAATGTTACCCTCCAAATCCGCAACAAAAATGTCGTAAGTGTCATAGATTGGCCAAATGTATTTACCGTTTTCTTTTTTAGGCACTTCTGGGCACTCATCATCTCCCAAATGTGTAGAAGCGTAAATAATATGTTTGTTATCTGGTAAAAAGTAAGAACAAGTGGTTCTCCCTTTTCCGGTGCTCACCATTGGTGGCGCAATGCTATCTGTAAAAGTTTCATTAGCATTCATCAAAAACATTTGGTCGCAATTAACACCCCATTTTACATTGTTAGACTGAAACACCAATTGTTTATCATCAAAACTCCAGTAAGCCTCGGCATTATCTCCACCATAGGTAACCTGCCTAAGCGATTTAAAGTTGGTTTCTTCAGGGTAGATTAAGGATTCATTCATTTTTGTAGCTCCAGAATACCCATCAGCCTCAGATGATTTTTTCTCGTTTTTACAGGATAAAATGGAAACACAAATAAGAAAAATAACAGCAAATCTGTTCATGTTTTTATAATTGTTATATATGGGCATTAATACTTAATTTTGCAAAAATAGTATTAAACAATGAAAAAAATAATGTTTTTGTGTCTTTTAGCAAGTGTATTTGCTTGTAAAAAAGAACCTAAAGTTGCAGAAAACAAAATAAAAGAAGACGTTTATTTTTTAGCAGATGATAAGCTAGAGGGTCGCCAAACAGGAACTGATGGCGAGAGGAAAGCTTCGGAGTTCTTAATAAAACGGTTTAAAGAAATTGGTCTAGAAGCAAAGGGAACAGAGGGTTATTTACAACCGTTTTCTTTTAAACCCAAAACAGATCCGCATAAAGAGGTTGAGTTTACTACAAACACAGATAGCACTATAACCGGAAACAACGTTATAGGTTATATCAATAACAATGCAGAAAAAACCATTGTTATTGGCGCACACTACGACCATTTAGGTTATGGAGGCGAGGGCTCACTTTACAGAGGTAAAGAAAAAGCAATACATAATGGTGCTGATGATAATGCAAGTGGTGTGGCTGTAATGTTGAACCTAGCAGAAAGACTTAAAGTTAAGAACGACAACTCTGAGCTAAAAGATAAAAACAACTACCTGTTTATGGCTTTTTCTGGCGAGGAAATGGGCTTATTAGGCTCTAATTATTTTTCAAAAAACCCAACGATTGATGCCAAGTCTATAAATTATATGATAAATATGGATATGGTAGGGAGATTGAAAGCAGACAGTACTTTAGCAGTTTATGGCGTAGGTACTTCACCGCTATTTAAACAAACGATTAAAGCCAATAACGATAGGTTTAAACTAGTTGAAAACGCAAGTGGAGTAGGCCCAAGTGACCACACGTCCTTTTATCTCATAGATGTGCCTGTGTTGCACTTCTTTACGGGTCAGCACGAAGATTATCATAAACCAGCAGATGATTCGGATAAGTTGAATTACGAGGGAATGAATCTAATTTCAGATTATATTTTTAATATTATTACAGATTTAGATGACAATGGAGAACTAGCCTTTAGAACAACAAAAAATGAAAGTGAAGAAACGCCAAGGTTTAAAGTTGGTTTAGGTGTTGTGCCAGATTATTTATTTGATGGAGAAGGCATGCGTATTGATGGTACCAGAGAAGAAACACCAGCCTTTAATGCAGGGCTTCAAAAAGGTGATGTTGTTATAAAACTAGGAGATAGTACGGTAACGGATATGATGAGCTATATGCGAGCCTTGTCCGTTTTTGAAAAAGGAGATGAAGCCGCTATAACCGTTAAGCGCGGTGAGCAGACCATTGAGACTAAAGTGAATTTTTAAAGGTGATTACAAGTAGGCAGGATTTCATTCTCAAAGTTCATTTGATTATATCTGTTTTAGTCGTAATTCCAGCTGCATTTATCTATGGTTTCGAGCCTCAGTTATTTTTAGATATTCGTAATGAGACCATTGATGAGCATAATTTTACAAGAGCCATAATGGGACTCTACTTAGCTTTTTCATTCTTGTGGATTCAAGGTGTCTTAAAAAGAAAATTTCTACATATTGCCTTATTCTCAAACACGCTGTTCATGTTGGGTTTGTGCTTGGGAAGAATCCTGAGTATTATACTTGATGGTTTCCCTTCTAAACCCTACATTCTAGGAACTTTAGGTGAATTGGTTTTAGGATTTTACGGACTTTGGGTCTTAAACAGCAAATATTTTAAAAAGATGTAATTTTGCATCAAAACATAAAAACTTGGTAAAAATAGGAGACATAGAGTTGGGTGAGTTCCCACTGCTTTTAGCACCGATGGAAGATGTGAGCGACCCTCCATTTAGAGCATTGTGCAAAGAGCAGGGAGCGGATGTGGTGTATACGGAGTTTGTCTCTAGCGAGGGTCTTATTCGTAATGCCGCTAAAAGTGTCATGAAATTAGATATCTACGAAAAGGAGCGTCCTGTTGGTATTCAGATTTTTGGAGCCAATATGGAAAGCATGCTCCAAACTATAGATATTGTTGAAAAATCTAACCCAGACATTATAGATATCAACTTTGGTTGTCCTGTAAAAAAAGTAGTTTCAAAAGGTGCGGGTGCAGGAATTCTGAAAGATGTCTGCCTGATGGAGCAACTTACTGCCGAAATGGTAAAACGCACCAATTTGCCAGTTACTGTAAAAACTAGATTGGGCTGGGATCACGATTCTATAAAAATCGTTGAGGTTGCAGAACGTTTACAAGACGTGGGTTGTAAAGCCATTGCTATTCATGGTCGCACAAGAGCACAGATGTATAAGGGTAATGCTGATTGGAAACCTATTGCAGAGGTAAAGAACAATCCAAGAATGCATATTCCTGTATTTGGTAATGGAGATGTAAATACGCCTGAGCGTGCTGTAGAAATGAGAGATGAATACGGTTTAGACGGAGCAATGATTGGTAGAGCCACTATTGGCAATCCTTGGTTTTTTAAGCAGGTAAAGCATTATTTTAAAACAGGTAAACACTTAGCTCCTATTTCTATGCAAGAGCGTGTTGAGGCAGCCCGTCGTCACTTGCAAATGTCTATAGACTGGAAAGGAGAAAAACTCGGAGTTTTTGAAACTCGAAGACATTATACAAATTATTTTAAAGGCATTCCCGGTTTTAAAGAGTATCGTATGAAAATGGTAACCAGTGACGACTCTAAAGATGTGTTTGACGCTTTTGATGAGGTTTTAGAAAAGTTTGGAGACTATCAGTTTGCTTAATTCTGAATAAGCTTTTTCGTAATTCTTTGTGATGCCAAGCGTGAGGCTAAAATGCCAAGCGCAAAAATGGTAACTAAAACAACAAAAATATTTAAAGCATTTAATCTTACCGGATATGGTAATTCAGGCGTTAGCATTACGAGTTCAAATTGCTGTTGAAAAAACACAATAAACAATCCAAGAACCACTCCTATAACACCACTAATTATAGTCATAAGGCTTCCTTGCCAAAAGAAAATTGACTTTATGGTCTTCGGTTCTGTCCCTAAGTTAAATAATGTGTTCAGCGATTTTTTCTTGTCTAAAATCATCATAATAATAGCGCCAATAACATTAAACAGCGCAATAATGATAACTAGAGTGAAAATTAGGTAAATCGCCAGGTTTTCGGTATTCAACATTTTAAATAAAGCGTCATTGAGTTGTTCTCTGTTTTTTATGGAGAATCTATTTTTAAAACTTGTATTTATTGCCTCTCTAACAACACCCTCTTCAGCGTCAGAATTTAATTTAATTTCTAAAGCACTAATTTGATTGTTCTTATAATTTAATAATTGTTTTGACAAAGAGATATCAGAAAACACATATTTATCATTTAACTCCTCATTAATATCAAATAAACCGACATTATTAACAAAAACCGCATTGTAAGCTCCTTTAATAGAACTTATTTGACCCTTTCCTGGTTTAGGCACATACAGTGACAGGGATTTTCTGAAATCTAAAACTCCAAAAGAAAGGTTATGAGAAATGCCCCAACCAGAAACAACTTCGTTACTGTTTGGTGTAAACCAGTATCCTTTACTAACCATGGAATCGATTTGTGTTACGTTTAGGTAGTTGGAGTCTACACCTTTGAGCGTTGCTAGTAGATTTTTATTTTCGGATTTTATAATGATGCGTTCCTCAATAACTTCAGAAAATGAAGAAATGCCTTCTAGGCTTTTCAATTGATTTCTATCGCCATCAGAAAACACAAATGATTTACCTTCTACAGGAAGCAACTTTAAATCTGGATCAACAAAAGATGAAAACTGAAGACTATAATCCTTTAAACCCGCAAATACTGATAGGACAATGAATAGCGCAGCTGATGCAATAATAACTCCACCAGAAGCTATTAAAGTCATAATATTTATAGCATTACTACTGCTTTTAGAAAGCAAATAACGTTTCGCTATATATAACGGAAAATTCACTTAAGATTTTTTACGCTTATCTAATAAGTCAGTATTATCAATAGGATTATCTCCCCTTTTAAGAGAGCGCTCTATGCCATCAATATATTCTAAAGAGTCGTCAATAAAAAATTCTAATTGAGGCATTCGTCTTAATTGATGACGTGTGCGTTGAGACAATTCGTGTCTGATTAAGGGTGTATTAGATCGTATGCCTTCTAAAAGATCTTTGGCCTCTTTATTAGGAAAAATACTAAGATAAACCTTAGCAATAGACAAGTCTACGGTGACATTAACCTTGGATACAGAAATGATAACACCTTTTAACCCACCAGAAGAAGCCGCACGCTGTAACACTTCTGCTAAATCTTGTTGTAAAATACCTGCTATTTTCTTTTGTCTATTACTTTCCATAGTGCAAAAGTAGATGATATTTGAAGATTATGGTATTTTTATACAACAAAAATCATAGTTTCTGTGTTAGGAATTCATTTCTTTGAAAAAAAGATGAAATTAATTAAATGAAATTTTCATGAAAAAAATTGAACATATAGGTATTGCCGTAAAAGACATTGAAAAGTCTAATGAATTATTTAAAGCCTTATTCGATAAAGCCCACTACAAAATAGAAGACGTTGAAAGTGAAGGTGTGAAAACATCATTTTTTAAATGTGGTCCTAATAAAATAGAATTACTCCAAGCAACTAACGAAAATAGCCCTATAGCTAAATTTATTGAAAAGAAGGGCGAAGGTATACATCATATTGCTTTTGCTGTAGATAATATTGAAGAAGAAATTAAAAGATTAACAGAACAAGGCTTTGAAATGATTCATAATGTTCCCAAAAGGGGTGCGGATAACAAGATGATTGCTTTTTTACACCCAAAATCTTCAAATAGTGTTTTGATTGAACTATGCCAAGACATTAGAGATTAAAATTCTTGTAGAGTTTTAAAATATATAGTAATATTGCAAACTCTTTTAAAGAGAAAATGATTGGATAATACCAATAGGTCCTATAACTCAGTTGGTTAGAGTATCTGACTCATAATCAGAAAGTCCCTGGTTCGAGCCCAGGTGGGACCACTTTTTAAGGAAATCTGCCTTGTGTAAACAAGGTGGATTTTTTATTTTATCCCTTTAATGATAAGGATTTCTAGAGTTTTCTACTTCATTGCTGATTTTTTGTAATAGTACCATAATCCCTAAAAAAGGTGTACAATTAGGTGTACCATTTTTTAAGGAAAACACCTTATGTAAAATAGCTGTAAAATGAATTACAACAAGACAACAGTTTTATTCTTCTTACACAAAGTAAGGCTAAACAATCAAGGAACTTGCCCATTAAGATGTAGAATAACTTACTTAAAAAAAAGAAAAGAGTTTTCTACAGGTATTTTTGTTAGTCCAAAAAGCTGGAACAGTAAAAAGCAAAAGTTACTTGATAAAAACACCCAAGAAAAAAGCATTAATATACAGTTAAGCCTGATTAAACAAGAGATTAATCAGGCTTTTTTGTTTCTGCAAGTGAATAAAGAATTTTTTGATGTAGAAGATATATATCTTCATTACACAGGTAAAAGCATTAAGCAAGATGAAACTGTTCTACAAGTTTTTAAAACTCATAATGATAGGGTTGAAAAACTAATAGGTAGAGAATATGTATTGCCTACCCTTTGGAAATTTAAACAAGCAAAAACACTACTAAAGGAATTTATATCTTATAAGTATTCCAAGAATGACTATCAATTCAAAGATTTAGAATTAAAGTTCATTAAGGATTATGAGTTCTTTTTAAAATCTGAAAAGAAATTAGCTCAATCCACTATCTATAAAACCATTCAAAGATTCAGAAAAATCATTAAGATTGCAATTTCTGAAGGCTATTTAGACAAAGACCCTTTTATTCTTTACAAAAGCAAGAGATATAAACCTGAAGTGGTTTACCTAACAGAAGAAGAGTTAAAATCTGTTGAAAGCTTTGTTTTTGAAGAAAAGAGGTTAGAAAGAACTAGAGATAGTTTTGTCTTTTGTTGTTATACTGGTTTAGCATTTTCTGAAATGGATTCTTTAAAAAAAGAGCATTTAAAAATAGGGTTTGATAAAAACCTGTGGATTCAACTTAAAAGGTCAAAAACAAGTAAACTTATATCCATTCCTTTGTTACCAAAAGCAATTGAAATTATTGAGAAATATGATAGTTTTAATGAAATAAGAGTTTTACCTAAATTAAGTAATCAAAAGTTTAATAAAAATCTCAAAGAAATTGCAAGTAAGACTAAAATTAAAAAGAGACTTACACATCATATTGCTAGAAAAACTTTTGCTACTACTGTGTTGCTCTATAATGATGTACCTATGGAAATAGTATCTGAATTGTTGGGTCATTCAAGCATAACTATTACAGAGGCTCATTATGGAAAGATTGTACAGAAAAAGGTAAGTGAACAGATGAAAAGTTTATCAAAGAAGTTAAATTCTAAATAACATAAACTTCCTTGTTATGCCATTCTAAGCTTTCAGGAGATGGATACCATTTAATGTTTTCTGGAAGCTTTATCTGTTTGCCATCAAATTGAGAAATTGAATAAACAGAATTACTTTCTGAGACAGTAGGTGAAACTCTTACTATATAGTCTTTGTTTATTGTTATTAATCCTCTGTCAAATGCTCTGTGAAGATTTGGTGACAATGAAATACCATTTGGAATAGTATCATCTTTAGAAATACTGAAAGGGACAATATGACAAGCATCTACCATTTGAGCATTAATGATTGTTTCTATCTTCATTTCAGAAATACAGCAGGAGTAATTATAGATTTTAGGAATATTTTTTTTAAATAAACCACTTCTAACAAATATCTCTTCTTCAAATTCATCATCATTAAGCTTTGTTCTTAACTCAAAAATATGTTTTTGATATTCAGTTTTATTTTCATTTAGTAATTGACTTTCAATTTTAGATTCTGTTTCATTTCCTTGAATTAAATAATAATTGGCTTTGGTGTTGGGAAAATATTGATACAGAAGTAAATCTAAAAAAAAAGCAGAATGTATAGGGTTGCATAGGATTTTAAAAAGAACTTTATCTATTTCTGCAAAAGCAATGGTTTCATTAAGATTTTTAAAACTCTTTATGCTTTTAGAATTAGTTAATTTAAGCTCTAAACCTATTTTAGTAACCAAGTGCCAAAAAGGTTCACTTCTCATATGAAAAAAAGGAAGTGAAAAGTTTGATGTATGTTTAGTTTCAACCAGCTTATGCCAATTGTTCTTAAAAGCTAATAATAAATCTGTTGTTATGTAAATTCTATTAGTATTGATTTTTTCATTTTGGATTAATTCAATAATAGAAATTAGCAAAACAGGCTTATGAGGTGCTCTTCCAAGCCCCTTATTATAGCCTCTATTTAAGCTTTTAAAATAATTGGCATATATGCTGACTGTTTTTTCATTCATGACCACTAATATAGCTACATTTCTTTATGCAGACCAGCTTTCAACACTAAGAACAGGCTTAAATCCAATTGCTTCAAACAAAACCTCAGTTAGAACTTTATGGACTTTACCCTCATTACCTTTGGTTGTAACAATTGAATCATGAATTGTGTATATAGGTAAGTTTGGATACTCACATGCAATTTTTTTTGTTGCATTATCCAAAACTAGTTTAGCCTCAAAATTCTGGAGACTACATGCTAAAGCTCTATGGGCTCTTTTTTTGCCCTTTTTTATTTCATTAAAGATGTTGTAAACATCAGGAAATAAATCCTTAAATGCTTTCATGTATTTTTTATAACCAATAGAAGAGTTTTGACTGTAAATAGCTTCAATAACCCTTGTTTTGACAGCTTTTCTTAATGTAGCTCTATCATCAACTAAATCTAATTCTCCTATTTCATGCATGTAGTCAATGAATCTTTCATATAATTGCCCTTTTGAGACAAGTTGAATGTACTCTTGAACATTTTTACTATCATAATAGAGCCAGAAAGAGAAGAGAATAGATTCATCAAAATCTTTATTATATAGTTTAATAGAATCTACTAATCCATATTTAATAATCAAATCAGGATTAAGGAAGGCTAATGACAAGTAAGGTTGAGAGTTTTTAATGTCAACAGCTACCAAATGTTGACCATCATATCTTATAAACTGTCTCAAATCACTTTTAATTTGTGTTAATACAGTGTGCATTCTGCCAGCAGTTGTATCAATCTTATTTAAAAAGCTACTTTTGTGAATTTTAAGTATCCCAATTTTCTTTAAATTATATCTATTTATAGCAGCACTATAGCCAATTTGTTCTGTTTCTGCTAAAAGTTGATTATGGATATAATTCATTGCATTTGAGTAATCAATTGAGAGTTTACTGTCAAACCACTTTGTTAGATGCCCATATTCAGAAATATCATTATTAATCAATACTACTTTAGATTCACTAAAATCTAAGTGAAAATATTTAGAAATACTTTTTAGTAGTGTTTTTTTAGTGATATAACACTCCTTTACTGGAGAAAGGTAATTTACTGAAAATTTATAGCCTAAAGACTTCTCATTTGGAATATAAAAACCATCTGTCTCTAACACACCTATTTTAACAAAATACTCTAAATACTTGTTATAGTTCCTTACTCTCTTTTGAAGTAATTGAGCATTTAAGAATGTAAATGGATAGTTTTTCTTTTGCCATTTATAATGGCCAGACTTACTTTTTTTCTTATGAAATCTAATAGCAGTTATTTGATGAAGAATGTATATAGCCTCATCATTTTGGAACTTAAAGTTTGGTGGATAAACTTCTGTAAGTTTGTCCAAATTCACTTTTTCTGGGATGTAACAAGGAAAGCCTTGTTTACCAAACACTCTTGCCTGATTTACTCCTACAGGTGAGTTTTGCTTTGTTATTACCTCTGATTTTTCAAGAGTAAGAGGTTTTTCTTGGGTTTTTACCATACTCCCCTCAACCAAGGGGTAACAACTACTGTAATTGTAATTGTTAGCTATAAGTGAAGTTGAAACTGAATAGAAAAACCACTAAATATTCAGAGCACTCATTAGCTGCATTTGCATTACAAAAATACAAAATTTGATAGAATTAACCTATCAAAAAGTTAATAATTAATAAATTTTTTCAATATGGAATTAAGAAAATCAGAAAGAAGAAATGCCAAGATTAAAATGGCATTACAAGCACCAAGTGGCGCAGGAAAAACTTACAGTTCACTACTAATTGCTAAAGGACTTGTAAATGGTGACTTTTCAAAAGTTGCTATAATTGATACAGAAAATGGGAGTGCAGATTTGTATGCTCATTTAGGGGAATATAATGTGCTTTCATTGAAGCCACCTTTCTCACCAGAAAGTTATATTGAGGCAATTGATGTCTGTTTGAAAGCAGGGATTGAAGTCATAATTATTGATAGTATTTCTCATTGTTGGGATTTCTTGATTGAGTATCATGCTTCTTTACCAGGTAACAGTTTTACCAATTGGAACAAGATTACACCAAGGCAGAAAGCTTTTGTAAATAAAATGCTTCAAGCCAATGCACACATTATTGCAACCATGAGAACTAAACAAGACTATGTTCTCAATCAAAAAGATGGAAAGTTCATTCCTGAGAAAGTTGGTCTTAAAGCAGTACAAAGAGATGGAGTGGACTATGAGTTTACCTTAGTATTTGACATTGATATCAAACACTTTGCTAAAGCTTCAAAAGACAGAACTGGACTCTATTCTGATAAACCTGAATTTATTATCACATCAGGAGTAGGTAAGCAAATCAAAGAATGGTGTAATTCTGGAACTGACCTTGATGCAGTTAAGGAAGAGATTCAAAATTGCTCAACAAATGAAGAGTTGAATGAGCTGTATCAAAAACATATAGTTTGGAAAGAGTTACTGAACCCAAATTTTATTAAAAAGCAACAAGAAATAAAATCTAATCAATTGTCAAACCTAAATAATTTTAGTCAAAATGGAACTACAAATAGTCAATAAATCAAAAAGTGCTAGCATAATAGAGGTCAAGGGGAGAGAAATTCTTTCAAATCCTTTTATAGAGTCTAATACAAAAGAGATTAGTATAGATCATTTAAAGAGAGATTGTACTATACCTGTCTTTGCTAAGGATAATGAAATCACTATAAGTCATCAGGATTTTATTGAAGGTGTTCAGCAGTCAGCAAAGGATGTTTTTAGCCATCAGGAGTTTTCTATGCCATCAATAAGGGTTTCCCACATCATTAAAGGAAGAACTCCAGAGGCTATAAGAAAACCAGCAAATGAACTACTGCCTCATGAAAAGACCATTTATTATGAAAGAATGGCTTTTAATATTGACATTCCAACTATTCTGGAATCAATTTCTGGAAACAAATTGTCCTTATCAGTAGGAGGAGTAAGAGCTTACAACCAAGAGAACCTTTACTCAAAAAAATCACTTGAAAAGTTTAAGGTCTTTGTAGGTTTCAAAAATTGGGTGTGTACCAACCTTTGTATATCTACAGATGGTTTTTCAGGAGAGATTAGAGCAAGTAACATAGATGATTTACAAAATCAGGTCTATCAATTGTTGTCTAGTTATAGTATGGAAAAGCACTTGGAACAGATGAGTAATTTACAGGAACAATTCTTAACTGAATCCCAATTTGCACAACTCTTAGGAAAAGCAAGATTATATAATCACTTACCTAAAAAGTTAAAGACTAATTTACCAGAATTGATTTTCAATGATGGTCAGTTAAATGCAGTAGCAAGAGATTATTATGAGGATGAAAGCTTCTGTAAAGATGAGGAAGGTAACATCAATCTTTGGAATGTTTATAACCTCTTTACAGGAGCTAATAAGAGCAGCTATATTGATTCTTTTTTAGAAAGAAATGTAAATGCTCACAACTTTACCAATTCAATTTCTGAAGCTTTAAAAGGCAACAGTAGTTACCATTGGTTTTTGAGTTGAAAATATAGACCTCATAATTATGGGGTCTATATTGTATTAAAAGTAATTGAATTTGTAAATTTAAGTCAAATTAATTTTATGAAACTTAGGATACAGAATTTCAGAAGCTTAAAAGATACTGGTGATATTGAAATAAAACCTATAACTATATTAGTAGGAAGAAACAGTTCAGGAAAGAGCTCTTTTTTAAGAACATTTCCTATGTTAAAGCAGAGTGTTCAAGAAAGAACCATTTCTCCAATTTTATTGTATGGTGATTATGTAGATTTTGGCTCTTATAAAGATATTAAACCACATTTTTCAAAAAAGTCTAATGAATTTTATGAACTGACATTTACTCTGAATAGTAAATATCTAGACACTAACTATTCAAAAAAAGCTGGTGGACTTGGTTTCAGAGGTAAGAAATTAAACAAGAATTTTGATTTTAAATACAGTTTGAAATTTAATGAAAATAGAAGGCAGTTAATTCAAATTTCCTGTATTAGATTTGAGGCTCTTGAGAACACAATTAAAATTGATTTAGACCAAGAGTCTAAAAAAATATCTTCTATATCTATAAATGGTGATAAACTGTATGGAGTTGAGGATAACCTGATTTTTTCTGATTATGGAGAATTTGATATAGATATCTATGCAGATAGAAAAAGTTCTGATAAATCAGAAAGATTTGTAAGAGCTAGAAGTTTCTTCACTCAGAGTATTATCAATTGTATTTCTAAGTATGTCCATGGAGCAACAAAAAACACAACCAAACTTAGAATTTTTAATAGCATATATTTTGATGAAGATGAGGAGATGCTGAAATTAATGAAAGGCATTAGCTACCCTAGTGGTTGGAGGAAAAAAATAGCTAATTGGACTATTTCATCTAAAGAATTTATTGAATTGAAGAACTATGTTTTTCTGCAACAATACATTGCATCAGCATTTTCAATAAACAACCACCTGAAAAATATTTTTTTAAATATGAACTATATAGCCCCATTAAGGGCTACAGCAGAAAGATATTACAGAATACAACATCTTGCAGTGAATGAAGTTGACCCAAATGGAAAAAATCTACCAGCTTTTTTAGGAAGCTTAACAGATAGTCAATTACATAATTTTCAAAATTGGACTTATCAAAATTTTAGTTTTAAGACTAAAATATCAAAAATAGAGGGGCACTATTCTATTAAAATAGAGCATGATGGTGGATATGAGATTAATTTGTCAGATATGGGTTTTGGGTATTCTCAAATTTTACCAATTTTAACTCAAATATGGCATTCCACTTATAGTAAAAACTATAGAAGAAATCCATTTTTATATTCTAACAATTTAGAAAAGATTATTGTAATTGAACAACCAGAACTTCACTTACACCCTGAATTTCAAGCAAAATTTGCTGATTCAATTGCAAAAATTATTACATTTTCCAAAAGAAGTGGGGTCTATGTAAAGTTGATTATTGAAACACATAGTGATATAATTATTAATAGGCTAGGAGATTGTATACTGAATGAAAGTATATCAAATGATGATATTAATATTGTCATATTCAACAAAAAAAGTGAAATCAGTTCTACAGAAATAAGAACTTCACATTATGACAAAGAAGGTAATTTAGTAGATTGGCCATTAGGTTTTTTTCAACCTACATATTTATCATAATATGGTTTTTTTATTGGATGACACTTTAATTGATAATATCAACAATGAGAATAATTTTAATACATTTTTTAGATTATTGATGATTTCTTATGTTGAGGGGAAGCATATTATAGTAATCTCACCAAAAAATGTAAAATTAATTCTTGATAGGAATATTTTAGATGAACAAACAAAAATATATTTAAACCATTATTCATTACATAATAAAGCAGCTATACAAAATCTTACAATCTTTGACAAAATATGTAAAATAGTTGCATCAAATATAGAAGAAACATACTTGACTGAGCTTTCAAGTGGTAAACAGTATTGGTTGTTAACAATTAAAAATTTTCTTGATACAGCTAATTTTCAAAAAACAATTCTTTTAGGAGAAAATGGGAATGATATAAAAATATATGCTTTAATGGCTGATTTTTATAGAAATCAGGCAAACCTGACTTCTTTTAAATTAAGTTATAAAATCCAATCAGGTGGTGGGAGTACAATTGACAAAGAGTATGAAACTATACATAAGACAAATGAAGAGTTTTGTCACTGTATAATGGATTGTGATAAGAGGACACCAACAAAAGGACTTGGGAATACAGCCAAGGGTGTGACTAAGTATCACAAACAAAATTATGACAGTATTTTGAAGTGTTCCTATCACATTTTAGAAGTTATGGAAATAGAGAATTTATTACCTAAAAGGTTTTATATAGATTATTATGAGAATCATCAGATAGATAAAAGAGGTACTTTTGAAAAGATAGAAAAGCTCTTGGAGTTTGATGCTAATGCAATTTTTTATGTTGATTTTAAAAAGGGGTTGAAAAGTTTCAGTGAATATGAAGACTTTAACTTTTTGGAATATTGGTGCAGCTTAATATTACAAAGTAATACTAAATGTGACATTTGTGTAGATACACAAAACAATAGTTATATTTATTTTCATGGCTATGGTGATAAAATTACTATTGACTTTATAAGTTTGAATGAAGATGTAATATTTCAGTTTGTTGAATCAAGTGAAGTAAATGATGTATGGCTAGAAATAGGCAAGCATTTAAGCTCTTATATCTTTGGCACACCAAAAATAAGAGCAATATAATTATGTTAATGATGAAAAGTCTAACATAAGATGTTTTATATAAATTTCTTTTTGAGATATAGTTGAATGTACAGATGTGAGGTCAGCAAAAGAAATAGTATTAGTAGAAACATTATTGGTGGTAATTTGTACTATTTTTTTTAGATTTTCAGAAATGTTTATCTCTTTTACTATAAATCCAATCATGCAGTTTGATTTCAAATTAGTAGGATATTTTTCTTGAACAAACCTTAGTACACCATTTTCCACATACTTTTCATTAAGAGAGGTTGTTCCATCAAGTCTTTTACATTCAAGAACATAATAAGCATTGGTGTTTTTTGAATATGTAGTAGCATTATAAACAATTAAATCTGTCCTTCCTTCTTCAAAATAGTCTTCATTTATTTCAGGCACTTCAGGGTGAAATATATAAGGGGTTAACCCTAACTGCTCTCTTATTAAATTATTTTTTAAAAAATCCTTATATAATCTGTTTCTAATTTTATTTTCATTGTTTTCAATAGAATCATATCTTTCAATCATCATTTCAGAGCACTCAGAAATTTTAGAAAGTATAAAGTTAAACTCTCTGGTATAATATGCTTTTGCTTGAGTTTTAAACTTATTGGAGTTTAACATTTTCAATATCATTAATTTTATGAATCTCCTCTATGAACTCTCCTAAATCTAGGTGAGCAACTGCTTCATGCCAGCATTTATACTCATTAGGCTTTATGACATAAAAACTATTTTCCTCAAATCCCTTTATGTCTTTTTGAATAAATAAATTATCTGTTTCTTTAGTAAAGCTTAAAACAGAGAACTTATTTAAAATATCATCAAAAGACTTATTAAGCCATTTGATTTGATTAGTGTTTTCTGATGGGTTTTTTATTATTTTAAAAAACACTGCAATAGCAAATTTAGAATACCATATTTCAACTTCAAAAAAGTTGTTTTCATACCCATAAATATTATTAAAATGCTTAATAAAAACATCTGCATACTTGTTTAATAAGATGTTTTTATACTCAACTCTACCAAAGATTTTTTCAGTTTCTCTTCTTTTAATCATTGGTATAGTAATTTCTTGGGAGTATTCAAATAAGCTTATTTCTTGGCTATTAAAATTGAAGACCTTAAGAAGTTCATCATCAATTGAAGCTTCCAATGCAATTCTATGAAATTTCAACTCTTGCTTTTCTATATCTTCAAAATCTTTCAGATGAATTTGTTTTTCTACTTCTTCAATAAATGTTGCCAACTTAACTAGTTTGGTATTACTTCCAAAAGGAGTAGACCATTTTTCCACATCATGAGTTTCTTCTCTTTCTATTCCAATTGAAGAGCCAATTGAAGTGATGTAGTATGAGAAAAAATTTGAATTTAAAATGACCATAAAAGCTTTTAAAAAAGATATAGATTCATCATCTATGACTTTAATTGCTGTTAAAGAACTTTTAAAGACACAGTCTGAATAAGAAATTCCAGAAACAGATTTAAACTCCTTATTTGTACCACCAGTTATTAAAAGTGCAGGAGCCTCAAATAGAGCCTTCTTTTTAGGCAGGTAGCCCACATAATCATAATTGAATAATTCTTTAGGAGTACTTACAAAATAAGGTGAAATATTTTTTTTATTAGTTGTTAGAAAAGGTTTTCCAATTAATTCTGAGGACTCATTTTTTTTATCTCCATCAACTAGTTTTAGACCTTGACCTCTAATAAATCTATCTGTATTAGAAACAACTTCATCTATAGAATCAAACTCATCTTTAAGTCTCTTTATTAATTGAAAATCTAATATATTACCATATACTAAAGTTTTCCATAACCAATCATGTTTTAAGAACAAGCATTGTGGAATATTCTTTACATCATACTTTTCAATTACTAGCAATTTGAAAACATTAAAAAATAAATTAGGCTTTAAGGAGATATGATTTATTAAGTCATTTGTATTATTCTTTTTTGATTTTGAGAAGAAAAGTATAGATGCTGGTGCAACTGCTTTATCATTTGACTTGTCAAAAATATAATGCCTGACTGAGGATAGTTCAAACACTTTCCTCAATGAATTATTATTCAAGAAATACTCTCTAAAAGCATCCCCATTTAAATTGTATAATACCTTACTTGTGACAATAAAAGCACACTCTTCAAATGTATAATCTTTAACTTTTATTAAAAAAGCTTGAGCAATCTCTTTACTACTAATTAAGTTTTTTAGTCTCTCTTCTTTTTGGAGCTTTTTAATATATGAAATATATGAATCTTGTTCTTTAGATAGATTACCCCATGGTGGGTTGCCTATGATAAACTGAAACTTTTTTTTAGTTAACATATTTTTATCATTGAAAAAATCATCAACAAAAAAATTAGTGTTAATTAATTCAGGAAATTTGAAGCTTGAAATATCAGGAGGAGTTAGATAATCCAATAGAGTAATATAAAGTGAGAATATTGCAACATTCACTGCATTTTCATCATTATCAATTCCAAAAATATTATCCTTAAGTAACTTTCTTAATGCTTTTTTATATTTAACAATATCATCTTCATAATCTTGATTCAAATCTTGGTACTGATGAATGATTTTTCTTAATGTCTCTACTAGAAAGATTCCTGAACCACAAGCAGGGTCTAAAACCTTACAATTGTATGAAGACTTATTTTTTTTGAAATATTGTGATACTGTATCTTTTTGTATATAGTCAACCAAAAAAAGAGGAGTATAATATGCTCCTTTATCTTCTTGACCTGATTTCCCAATAAAAAATTCATAAATATGGCTCACCAATTCAATAGGAATTATTGAAAAGTCATAAATATCAAACAATGAGTATTGTCCTGTATTGAGGCTAATTCCTTGAAGAAACCATTTTATATTTTGAAGAGTATCTAATGAAACTTGAAGTAATTCATCACTGTCAACAGGAAATAGATTCCCATTGAACTCTTTTTCTAAATAGTCAAAAAACTGGTAAGTACCTCTTTTTGAATTTAAAATCTCAATTAAATCATCATTAGTAAAAGGTCTATTGTTTCCTTGATATTTTACTACTACCTTTCTATCAATCAAGTATCTAATAAAAATAATCCTACCAATTAGAAAATTAGCAGATTTAGATGATACATTAGTTGAGATAAGTTTTCTTCTTAAAACTTTAATGTCTTCAAGTAATTTATCATCAACCTTTGTTTTATCCTTTAATTTTTGCTGATACTTTTTCCAAGTAACCCCAGTTATTAATTTAAAATATTCAAAATCACTTATATTGTCTTTGTCTGTTAGTATTTCAAGTTTTCTCTCTTGTTTTAAGAAAGAAAAGCCATTATAAATATGTGTTTGATTATTCTTGGTAACAAAAACAACAGGAGACTTATTGAAATTCCAACAATCTTTAGAGACTTTCTCTATACTTTCAGGATTATCAAAAAAAAGAATTAAAGGTTCATCTCCAAACAAATAAAATGCTGTTGGTTTTATTTTTTCATGGATAATATTTTTAATTCTCTTAGGTAAATTAGAATGCTCTAGCCAATCTTTATCTGAAGTGAAGGTTACTCCATTTTCTTTAGATAGACCAAGTTTATTTAAAATGTCTTCAAGCATTCTTTTTTGATGGAAAAATTAACTTTAAAGATATATCTAATTTTTTTTAAAAAAAATTTTATACTCAAGAAATAGCTCATTTGCAATTTACCCTCTCAAACACCCCCACCCACTTTTGGATTGGGAAACATCCCTATGCCTTTTGGATTCAAGACAAAAAATTGACAGCAGTAAATTTATCAAGGTGATAGCTGATGTTTTCTTCTGTCAACAGAATCAAATGTTTAACTCAAAAATTATTTATTATGGTAACTGTTATTGGATATGACAAAAGACTATCAGAAGATGGTAGAGAATTTTTCACACTAACCATTCAAGGTGGTGTAGAAGTAGTGCAGTCTCAAAATGGGAATTTATATATGACTGCCAGAAAAACAAGCATTCCTTCAACTTTTGATGAAGAGGGTTGCAAATTAGCTGTTGGAACACAAATTCCTGGCAATATTGAAAAAGTAGCTTGTGAAGAATATGAGTATGTAAATAAAGATACTGGGGAGGTAATTTCTCTTTCACATACCTATCAATATGTTCCAGAGGAAAAGAAACAGGAAAAGCAAAGTTCAATGCCTGAATTTATGCCTGTTGACTTTGAACAGAATGTTTCTGTAATGGCTCAATAATGTCTTTTCATGTCATGACTCTATATATAGTAGTTGTGACATGAATTTACATTTTATAACAATTTGTGATTTTATCTATATAGGAGAGAATCACAAATAGTACTACTAATGATTTTATACCATTAGTAGTAATTCTACTTTTCACTTACATGTGAGTTATCAAAAATTACCTCATTTATATCTTTTTTGGTGATATAATTTTATTCATACATTAATTAATATAGCTAAATATCAATCTTAATGAAATTAAATGCAATTGCTGAAATTCAGATTAGCTACTCAGCAAAAGTGGCTAAACAATTCAGGATAAAAGTAAATAGTAGTGAGGATGCATATACCTCTTTTCTGAGTTCATGGAACCAGAACCTAATTGAACTTCAAGAGGAGTTTAAAGTGATGTTGCTCAACAACTCTAATGAGGTACTTGGAATACATAATTTGTCTAAGGGAACCATTACAGGAACAATAGTGGATGTCAAATTGGTTTTTGCCATTGCTTTAAAGGCATGTGCATCAGCAATCATTTTGGCACATAACCACCCTTCAGGAAATCTTAAGGCAAGTCAAGCAGATATATCTTTGACAAGAAAAATCAAACAATGTTCAGACTTTTTGGATATTAAGCTTCTTGACCACTTGATTGTAACCAAAGATGGTTACACCAGTATGGCTGATAAAAATCTAATGTGATAAGTTAGAACTTTAGGAGTATTAATTTTTATCTGAAGAATCTCTCATTTTCTGTAAGTCAGAAAAGTCAAATATTTCTTTCAATGGTATATCAAGAGCAACTGCTATCTTATTTAGAGTGGATATTGTAGAGTTCACATTGCCAGCCTCTATTCTACTCATATTTGACTTTTCAAAATTACATTTTGCTGCAAGAACCTGTTGAGAAATATTGTGCTTATCCCTGAGCATTTTTATTCTCCTTCCTATCAGTTTATGTAGCTTATCAACAGCCATGGGGTTATCTTATTTGATAACCCAAAATTTCAATTATATTTGTGTTAATCAGTTATCACAAATGATAACTAATATTATTATGAAAAAAATCATATATGTATTAACCTCTTTTGTCATTTTCTCTTGTAATACAGAAAATCAAAGTATAGAGGGTTATTACAAAAAAATCAACACACATAAATTATCAAGTCCTTCATTATATCTTTTTAGAAATGATACTTTAAGAATCACCTCTTCAAGTGGCATAGAATCATACTATTTATGGTCAAAAAAGAAGGAGAGATATTATAATCTTGATAATACTAAGAAAGGTAAACTAGGTTATTCTTATGGTGGGGCTTTCTATAAAATTGACTCTAAGCACATCACTTACAAACTTACTGAAGATGAAATTAAGTCAAACATACAAGAAGATTTATACAATGAAAGTGATACTGATGATATCAGAGATATGGCTGTTTTTCTTTTAAATGAGATTGGGACAGATACTTTAATGAAAATATCAGAAAATGAATTTAATCAATATGCTAATCATTTTTTAAGCAATGAAAAGGTAAGAATAGACTATCATGGTTTGAGATTAGACCTGCCTAAAGCATGGAGTACAGAAAAAGTTGAAATTGTCAAAGACAGAGTATTTCAAGTAAATTCTAAGAATATTAACCAATCAAATAGAAAAGGTATAGTATTTACTTTTGGAAATGAAGATGTATTTGGAAATTCTATTGAAAATTCTATTGAGAATTTTAAGAGTAATTTGAACAAACCAGGGGTTGTATTTCAAAGCATAAAAGATTCAGAGTATAAGGGAATAGAAGCAAAAGAATTGCCTTATGTTATCAATAATGAGGTTATTAAAAAAGTGGTTGGCAAAGTGGTATTTTTCAAAGTTTCAGATATATCTTTTGCAGTTGATATCAAGTCTAATAATCTAGATGAAGAGGAATTCAAAGATATTGAAGATAGTTTTAATTTCAACATAAGACATTTTTAGACAATTAAATATTTTCTAACAACCACCTCATAGTAGGTGGTTTTTTTATATCCAATAGTTATGAGAATAGACTTTTTACCATTTCAATTAGGCATGCAATATGAGAATTGGGAATTTGATTTAGATGCTGGTAAAGATTTGATAATTTGTGAGAAGTATAAGTATATTAAAGATGATATTTTAGAAATATTAGGAGTGCCTGTGAGAAATATTTATCTTTATTTCAATGCTGATATTTTAGTAAGAGTAGATGTGTCTTTCCAAAAAGGAACACAACCTAAAACTTTTATTGATTTAGCAGTAAGCTTAGAAACAAAATATGGGAGACAGTTATTGTTTTCTAATAATGAAGAATCAACACTTTATAAAAAATGGAAAGGTGTTAAGAAAAGCCTCTTTCTAAAACATTTTTTAGATAATAACTCTGTTTCAATTATATTAACTAAATATAAATATATTAACCTATAAGGTGTACTTTTAGGATACCCTGTAATATTATTAGCTTTAAGTAATAACCAATGGGTCCTATAACTCAGTTGGTTAGAGTATCTGACTCATAATCAGAAAGTCCCTGGTTCGAGCCCAGGTGGGACCACGAAAAGCCCTTCTAATTTAGAAGGGCTTTTGTTTTTTTAATAAGATTTGTTCAATTTAGGCTGGATTGGTCTTTTGGTGATTGGGAATAAATATTATATTTGTGTTAAATGTTCATGAAGTTTTGTGCGTATCTTCCCTAATTTTGGCACAAATCAAGCAGTTCATCGACAATATTTACCGTTCAAAGACGTTTTTTAATTAAAATTATTTTGTTAAATAGGTTTTTTTCATACATTTACGCACCCTTAATTGATAATATGAAGAATAAAAAGGCTGTTGTCCTAATCTTGTTTTTATCCATGGGTTTTGCCTCTGTGGCACAAGGAGCTACACCTCCACCACCTATGCCTCCACCTCCGCCAGGTCTTCCGATTGATGGTGGACTTTTGCTGTTATTTGCTTTAGCTTTTAGTTTTGGGATTTATAAAGCGTATAAAATTGCTAATAAAACGGTCTAACCTCTTAAGTCGTTTAGGCGCTTAACATATTTACCGATTACATCAAATTCTAGATTTACAATATCACCCTCCCTCAGTGTTTTGAATGTAGTGTGCTCATATGTATAGGGAATAATTGCTACTGAAAATTCATTTAGTTTAGAATTAACAACAGTAAGACTTACGCCGTTTACGGTAATAGAGCCTTTTTCAATAGTAATATTACTGAGAGATTCATCGTATTTAAACGTAAAAACCCAACTACCATTTTCTTCAATTACTGAAACACATTCCGCAGTCTGGTCAACATGTCCTTGTACAATGTGGCCATCTAGCCTGTCGCCTAGCTTCATGGCACGCTCTATATTTACAATATCTCCCACTTTTAATTTTCCGAGATTGCTTTTGTCTAATGTTTCCTTAATTGCTGTTACCACATAATCATTTTCATCAATAGAAACAACGGTTAGGCACACTCCATTATGAGCTACACTTTGGTCTATTTTAAGTTCAGAAGTAATAGAGCTGCTAACCTTAATATGAAGATTTTCGCCTTCGCCCTTAAGTTTTTTAATAGTTCCTAAATCTTCAATTATACCTGTAAACATAGTATATGCTTTATTTAGTTAAATTTGTATCTGCAAAGTTAAGTACACAAATTAACACCGCTGTACGTTTTAATAAAAAAATAGGATAATCGTAATATGAAGAAAGAAGAAAAAGTTATTGTAGGTATTTCTGTTGGAGACCTTAATGGAATTGGTCCAGAAATTATCATCAAGGCTTATGAAGACAATAGATCTCTCGAGTTGAGCACTCCTGTAATTTTTGCATCCGGAAAAACCATGCAATTTTTCAAATCCCATTTTAATAGTAAGATAAACTTTTTCAATATTGATAAAGCCGAAAAATTAGTTCACGGAAAGGTTAATGTAGTTAATGTATGGAAAGAGCCTGTTAAGATTGATTTTGGAAAGGAGGATAGAAAAATTGGTGAATACTCCATAAAATCTCTAGAGGCGGCAACAAATGCCCTAAAAAATGGAACAATAGATGTATTGGTTACAGCTCCAATCAATAAGCACAATATTCAATCAGACAAGTTTAAATTTCCGGGACATACAGATTATTTGGCCAAGGCTTTAAACGGAAAAAGTTTGATGTTTATGGTAGCTGGTAATTTGCGTGTTGGCTTACTTACAGATCATGTACCTCTTAAAGATGCGGCCAACCATATTACAGAAGACCTTATAAGAGAAAAAATTACTACCGTTACAGAATCACTGAAACAAGATTTTGCTATAAATAAACCAAGAGTTGCTGTATTGGCTATTAACCCTCACGCAGGTGACAATGGGGTAATAGGCAAGGAAGATGATATTGTTTTAAGACCAACTTTAGAAAAAATAAGAGAAGAAGGAACGCTAGTATATGGTCCTTATTCAGCAGACAGTTTTTTTGGTTCAAACAATTACAAAAGTTTTGATGCGGTTATTGCATCTTATCATGATCAAGGTTTAATCCCGTTCAAAACCATTGCTTTTGGTGGAGGCGTAAATTACACCGCAGGGCTAAGTAAAGTAAGAACCTCACCAGATCATGGAACTGCTTACGAAATAGCAGGAAAAGGCAAGGCAGACGAAAACTCCTTTGTGCAAGCAATCTACACTGCTATTAAAATTTTTAAGAATAGAGAAGAGTACAATTTTTATTCAAAAAATCCGCTTGAGAAAACCTCAAAATAGATATTAACAAATTTTGTTCATATCTAGGCTTTAAATAAGCAAAAATTTATATATTTGCAGGCTCAAAATGAGTGTGGTAATGAAGGCATTAAAAGATTATACAATCCAATTTGTTGGGTTAAAGGAAGGAGAGCACTGTTTTGATTATAGTATAGACAATACGTTCTTTAAAAATTTTGAATTTGAAGAGTTTAATAATGTTAATGTAAAAATTGACCTAAAACTCATTAAAAAATCAACGTTGTTAGAGCTGTTTTTTAACGCCAAAGGTTTTGTTAATGTAAATTGCGATCTCACAAACGAACCCTACAATCAAGACATTAAAGATCAGTTTAAACTTGTCGTTAAATTTGGTTCAGAATACAACGATGAGAACGAAGATATATTAATTATACCTCATGGTGAGTACGAGGTTAATGTAGCCCAATACATCTACGAACTCATAGTTTTAGCAGTACCAGTAAAGCGAGTACATCCAGGTATAGAAGATGGTACATTAAAGTCTGAGATACTTTCAAAATTAGAAGAATTAAGCCCAAAAGAGGGAACAGAAGATAAAACATCAGAGGATATAGACCCTCGTTGGAATAATTTAAAAAAACTATTAACGGATAAATAACATTTAAAATGGCACATCCAAAACGTAAAATATCTAAAACAAGAAGAGATAAAAGAAGAACACATTACAAAGCTTCTGTACCTCAAATAGCTACTTGCCCTACAACTGGTGAGCCACACTTATATCACAGAGCACACTGGCATGAGGGGAAATTATACTATAGAGGACAAGTATTAATTGACAATTCTGTAGAAGAAGAAAACGTAGCATAAGTATTATGCACGCATATAATAAAACGCTCACTTGTGGGCGTTTTTTTTATTTAAATTTTCTGAATAAGTGAAAAACCACTTAATTTGCATAATTATTTGCTAAAAAATGCTAAAAACTGAATAGAAACAGTTCTTTTTTGTCATTTTTCAATACTTTTAATTAATCTAAAAGCTAATAATGAGTAAAATCACAGCGGCAATAACAGCTGTAGGAGGTTATCTACCGGACTACGTGCTTTCTAACAAGATTTTAGAAACCATGGTAGATACCAACGACGAATGGATTACAACGCGTACAGGTATTAA
>JASBSA010000033.1 GCA_030149175.1 Winogradskyella sp.
CTCACCACCAAACCAAGCTTCCATCCAAGTTTCAGAAACTTGTGTTATTGTATTGTAATCAGTAATATCAAACGTTAACAATGAATAATCACTTATTGTGTATAATGCATTATTGTAAATTTGGAATTTAGCATAAGAACCACCAACACCGACTTCATTTGATAAAGCTGTACCATCAAAATTGCCTAAACCAAAGAAAACGTCTTCTGTACTAAAATTGTATATATTTTGATCGCTTTCTACCTCAGCTATAGTCATCTGTATAGTTGTATAACCTGCAACAAATTCATCTTCTGAAGCTGGGTATACATTTCCTTGATAATACAATACATCATCAGGAAATGTTGCGTAATACGGTAGCATATCCTCTTCTGTATTCACCAATTGAATATTAGACAAATCACTAATATCAAAAACCACCAAATCCATATAATTATCAGCATAAAGAATGTTATTCTTTACAGAAATATCATTAACACCATCCAATTCAATAAATGCTAAATTTACTGGCGAAGCCGGATTTTGATTATTAAAAATATGAATCCCTGAATTTTGAGCTATATAAAACAACAAATCTGTATAGACGTAGATTTTTCCATCAGAATTTGTGGGCTGTGCATCACCTATTGTTATAGAATTTCTGAATTCTGATTTAGATTTTATAACAGGAACCGTTACTGCAACAGTATCTAACAGCGAATCATCATCATTATTGCAACTAGTTAGTTGCAAACAAACTGCAACAAACAAAACTAAAGGTAAAATTTTATGCTTCATAATATTGGTTTTTCTTATAAGATGAAAAAAACACAAAAGGTTGCAGTGATTTTAAAAAAATTATCCTAACCAGCCTTCACGATCCAAACTTCTATATTGAATAGCTTCGCTAATATGCGCTCCAGTAACATCATTAAAGCCTTCCAAATCAGCGATAGTTCTTGATACTTTTAAGATTCTGTCGTAAGCTCTCGCAGAAAGATTCAAGCGTTCCATAGCCGATTTTAATAATTCCAGAGAACCTTCGTCTAGTTTACAAAACTCACGTATTTGTTTGGTATTCATCTGTGCGTTGTAGTGCACGTTTTCCAAATCTTCAAAGCGTTTGGTTTGCAATTCTCGCGCTGCTGTAACACGTTTTCTAATATCTACTGAAGATTCACCTTTTCGGTCATCGGATAATTTTTCAAAAGGTACTGGAGTCACTTCAATATGAATATCGATACGATCTAAT
The DNA here is from genome assembly GCA_030149175.1 of Winogradskyella sp. Taxonomy (GTDB): domain Bacteria; phylum Bacteroidota; class Bacteroidia; order Flavobacteriales; family Flavobacteriaceae; genus Winogradskyella. The sequence continues at coordinate 1,232 of JASBSA010000033.1, forward strand.
AACGGTCCCGAAATCTTGCTCATATAGCGTTGCATTTCGGCAGGACTAGACGTTACAGGTGCATCAGGATCGTTAAAATATCCTCCTGGACTTGGATTCATACTTGCGACCAACATAAACGAACTTGGATAGGTAACCGTAAATTTTGCTCTAGAAATGGTCACTTCTCTATCTTCCAACGGTTGTCGCATTACTTCAAGAACTTCTCGTTTAAACTCGGGTAATTCGTCTAAAAACAAAACACCGTTATGAGACAGTGAGATTTCACCAGGTTGTGGGTAGCTTCCGCCTCCAACCAAAGCAACATTTGATATGGTATGATGTGGACTACGAAACGGTCGTTGCGCCATCAATCCTGTATGGTCTTTTACGCGACCAACCACCGAATGAATCTTAGTAGTTTCCAAAGCTTCATGCAACGTCATTGGTGGTAAAATACTTGGCAAACGCTTTGCTAACATGGTTTTACCTGAGCCTGGCGGACCAATAAGAATAATGTTATGACCACCTGCTGCTGCAATTTCCATACAGCGTTTTATACTTTCTTGTCCTTTGACATCTGCAAAATCAAACTCTGGGAAATCGAGGTTTTTATAGAATTCCTCTCGTGTATTAATGATGGTTTGCTCTAAGGTTTCACCTTTATCAAAATGATTAATAACCTGTTCTATATTATCAACTCCATAAACTTTTAAATCATTTACGATTGCTGCTTCTTTGGCATTTTGGCTTGGTAAAATAAAACCTTTAAAGCCTTCTTCTCTGGCTTTTACAGCGATAGGTAAAGCTCCTTTTATAGGCTGTAAACTCCCGTCTAATGACAACTCTCCCATGATGAGATACTGGTCTAAATTTTCAGCTTTTATTTGATTAGATGCTGCTAAAACTCCAACAGCCAAAGTCAAATCATAAGCAGAACCTTCTTTGCGCAAATCGGCTGGTGCCATGTTGATGGTAATCTTCTTTCCTGGAATTCTATAACCGTTATTTTGCAACGCTGCTGCAATACGGTAATTGCTCTCTTTTATAGCGTTATCTGGAAGTCCGACCAAGTGGTAACCTACACCTTTATCTACATTGACTTCTACGGTAATCGTCGTGGCTTCGACACCAAAAACGGCACTTCCAAAAACTTTTTTGAGCATAAATGATTGATTTGGATAAATCTACAAATTAAAGTTGATTTACAAAATCTAAAGCACGCTTCTCATTGTAATACACATTGCCTTTGTCTATAAACCCAACATGCCCACCATATTTTGGCATTTCTAAATAGAGATTAGGATTTTGTTTTGCTTCCTTAACAGGATAACATTCAGCAGACAAAAACGAATCATTTAGCGCATTAATGATTAAAGTAGGAATAGTAATGCTTGCCAAATATTGCAAACTACTAGACTGTTCATAATAATCTAGGGCATTCTTAAATCCGTGGGCCTTTGATGTATAGACGTCATCAAAATCGATTAAGGTTTTTATAGCATTAAAATCAGCAGTAGAAATATCTTGTGGAAACTGTTCTAATTTAGGCCTTAATTTATCTTTTAGATGCGCCAAAAATCGAATAGCATAATGTCTGTTTTTTAAACTCATCAACGCATCACAAGAGCCTTTTAAATAGCATGGTGACGAGACTGCTACGATACCTTTTAGCGCCTTTGGTAATTGCTCACGCTCACCTACATATTTTAAAACCATGTTAGCGCCAAGACTGATGCCTTTTATATAGATTTCGCTGTATTTGTCTTTGTCTAAAACATGGTTTATAACGGCATCCAAATCTTCCGTAGCACCAGAATGGTAACTTCTGTATAAACGATTAGGCTCTCCACTACAACCTCTAAAATTTACAGCACAAGCATCTACCCCATTTTGGTTGAATAATTTTGCTGTGCCTGTAATGTAGGGTCGCTGTGCATGGCCTTCTAAACCGTGCAATAATATAATTACCTTTTTTGAAGACTTTTCAGCATAGCTCCAATCTACATCTATAAAATCACCATCATTAAGCTCTATACGCTCTCTGGTATGCGCTACTCCATTTACTGTTCTGGCCAAACCTGAAAATACGGTAGACACAAAGCTTTTCTTTGCCCAAAATGGTGGTTTGTATGTTGACTGAATAATTGGCATTTTTAGTAATCAGCGATTATTTCTAATCGTCACTTCGAGTGATTCCGAAGTATGAGGAATTGTATTGAGAAGTCAAGAAATTAAGTTCTCGATACAAAATTGCCAGAAGCAATTTCACTCGAACTGACGTTCATTATTTTACTTAAGTACAGTAAACTCAATCGACGAGTCATTAAACACTTTATGCGTTTGTGCTTTAAAGTCAGATTCTTTAGCTTCAAAAATATTATCTACATAGGTTTGTGGATTAGCATCTATGTATGGAAAAAATGTACTTTGCACCTGCACCTGAATCTTATGCCCTTTTTTAAAGGTATGAAACACATCTTGAAGCTTAATATTTACTGCTGTTTTTTGATTTGGCACAAAAGGTTCTGGTGTTTCCATACTGTTTCTAAAACGACCACGTAAGACTTCGCTACGTACCATCATGTGGTAATTGCTTAATTTTAAATGGTCTTGTACATCTTCAGTGTTTTCTGTGTCTGGTGGAAACACGTCGATTACTTTCACAATCCAATCGGCTGCTGTTCCTGTAGTGGATACATTTAGTTTGGCTAAAATATCTCCTGCTAAAGTGACATCCTCCTCAAGGACTTCAGTTTGAAAAGTCAACACATCTGGACGCCTTGAGGCAAAGCGCTGATCGTCCGTCATGAATTTTCGTGGTGTAAAAACCACCTTAATGTCTTCTGTGTAAGGCACAGGTTTTTTTGGGTCGCTGATAAAGTCTGAAGTAGCAAATTTCTTATTTGGCAACCTCGTTAAACGCTCATAGGGTTGCAGGAAATAGCTTTCTTTGGTTATGTTTTCTGGTGGCCAGCTTTCAAAAGATTGCCATGACTTGGTCCCTGTATTAAACATATGCGCTTCTGGTAATCCTGTTTCGCCATTTGCTTCTCCTTTTAGGAAATGATTAAAGAATTTTGTTTCAATTTCCTTTTGAAAATAGTCTGAAATACTATCTCCAAAGTGAATATTACCCACGACTTGTCTTTCTGAATTTCTTGCCCAATCTCCATGACTCCAAGGTCCGAAAACTACGGTGTTGTAATTATCACTATTGCTTTCGATACTTTTATAGGTGCTGAAAGGACCATATAAATCTTCAGCATCAAACAAACCTCCAACAACCATTGTTGCTGGTTTAATGTTTTTTAAATGTTGAATAATGCCTCTGCTTTTCCAGAAATCATCATAAGTGACATGTGTTTTTAATTGTTCCATAAACACATTGGTGCTGTCGTAGAATTTATTCAACTTGCTTAATGGCATATGATCTAAGAAAAATTGATGTTGATCTTCTGTACCTAGATCTGGAAATTCATACCAAGATTCCGTTGTTGGTGTATCCTTCATGTAACCAAATACAGATGTTGCACGCCAATAACTCAATAAATAGGCACCATTATGAATAAAATCATCAAAAAAGAAATCTCCAATACACGCTTGCGGAGATGCTGCTTTTAATGCTGGATGCGCATCTAAAAGTGAATACGTGGTATAAAATCCAGGATACGAAATACCATACGTACCAACCTTACCGTTGTTATTTTCAACATTATTGATTAACCATTCTATCGTATCGTAAGTATCACTGGCTTCATCAGTTTCGTTTTCTGTTTTATTAGGGATGTAAGCACGCATATTATCATAAACTCCTTCACTATTCCAACGACCACGCACATCTTGGTATACCATGATATTTCCTTCTTCCATTAAATACTTGTTTGGTCCAATCTTACTTCTATATTTGTCTTCACCATAAGGTCGGCAACTGTAAGGAGTACGCATCATTAAGATTGGGTAAGTTTTAGACGTATCTTTTGGTGAGTAAATCGTTGTATGCAAATTGATACCATCTCTCATGGTAATCATGACCTCTTTTTTAGTATAATTATCCTTGACAAAAGTGTCTTCAACTTTAGCTGTTTCAGGAGTTTCAAGAGCTTGGTGTTTTTCTACTTTGCAGTTTACAAGCGTAACAAACAACAATAGTACAAGCGTAAAATTCTTAATCATATTTAGCTGGTTTTTTTTTGAAAGGTTTAAAGATAGTGAGATTGTTAGACTTTTAGATTAATTAGATATATTAGACTAAGATGTTTATGATTTAATTAACATCCAAATCCGTAAAGGCAAACTTACCACCATCAAACAGTCCTTTGTCACTTAGTTTTAAAGATGGAATGACCAACAATGCCATAAAGGACAAGCTCATATATGGTGCATGAAGGGTAGAACCTAATTGTTTTGCCATTTTATCTAGCTCTGAATATTGTTTCCCAATGGTCTCCGCATCTTTATCACTCATAATACCTGCAACTGGTAAAGGAACTATCTTTTCTTCGGTATTTGAAACGGCACAAATCCCTCCTTCATTTTCTATAATAAGATTAACTGCTTTGCAAATGGCATCATCAGATACTCCAACGGCAATAATATTATGGGAATCGTGACCAACGGAACTCGCAATTGCTCCTTCTTTAAGTCCAAAATTTTTTATAAACGCCATAGCAGGTTTATCATTTTGGTAACGGTTAACAACCGTCATTTTTAAGATGTCGTTTTCTGTGTTAGAGACTAAACTATTATCTACAACTGTGGCTTCTTCAATGATTTGGTTGGTTACCAATTCGCCATCCAAACATTCTATGACTCTGATTTTTTGAAAATTTGATGATTCTGACACTTGTACTGCACTTCGACTCACTTCGACTTCGCTCAGTGACCGACGCTCATTGTGACAACTTAATTTAAAATCTTCAACCGATTTTTTGCTAGTATTGAAGTTGTTTAGATTTTCAAAATTGACATGTTGTATTTTAGATTCGCCGTTATCGTAAACCAATTCACCATTAATATAGGTTTGGAGAGTTTTAAAATCTTTTAAATCCTCAACCACAATACAATCTGCTGTATCGCTAACTTGTAACAAACCAACATCTAAATTGTAGTGCTTAACAGGATTAACACAAGCCGCCTGAAGGACTTTAAAAATGTCATTGCCTTTTGCAACCGCTCTTGCACAAAGTTGATTGATATGTCCTACCAACAAATCATCAGGATGTTTGTCATCGCTACAGAACATCATGTTTTGATAATGCTCATCTAATAAACCAATCAACGCTTCAAAATTTTTGGCAGCACTACCCTCTCGAATAATGACTTTCATGCCCTTTTGAAGTTTTTCTAAACCTTCTTCATAAGAAAAACACTCATGATCGGTTGAAATACCAGCAGAAATATATTTAGTTAGATCCTCACCTCGCAGACCTGGTGCATGTCCATCAATAGGCTTCTTATAATATTTTGCCCATTCAATTTTCTTAAGCACTTCAGCATCGTCGTAAATCACACCTGGATAGTTCATCATTTCCGCGAGATACTTAATATCTGGATTTGCCATTAAAGTTTTAATACCATCCGAATCGATAATAGCACCAGCCGATTCAAAACTTGTAGCTGGCACACAACTTGGTGCACCAAAATTGAATTTGAAAGGCGTTTGTTTGCCGTTTTCTATCATAAATTCCACACCTTTTATACCAAGCACATTGGCAATTTCATGCGGATCGGAAACTGTGGCTACGGTGCCATGTTTTACAGCCACTTTTGCAAACTCGCTTGGCACCAACATAGAGCTTTCGATATGGATATGGGCATCCACAAATCCTGGTAAGATATAATGGTTCTCTTCACAATCCTTTTCTTCAATTGATTTAATCTTACCATTTTCAATGGTGATTTCTCCTTTGTAGATGCTGCGGTTATGTATGTCTACTATGTTTCCTTTTAGTGTTAAATTCATATCTACTAAATAGGCTTCGACTGCGCTCAGCCTGACAAAATTATTTTAATTCTATTTTTAAAATTTGATTTGTTTGGTCAGTAACCTTGAAACGCTCATCTGCCCTTCTCCCAACAACCCAAACTATTTTATTTTCTGAAGTTAAAACCCAAGTGTCTTTTTTTTCAAATGGTGTTAGCTTTTCGTCTTTAAGAAATTTGCTGACTTTCTTCTTGCCCTTCATACCAATAGGATGAAAAACATCTCCAGTTTCCCATGGTCTAAGTTCTAAGGGATATTTTAGCTTTTCTAAATTCACATAAATTGTGGTTTTAGAATTATCTAATAAAGCCTCTGCTTCATCAAAAAACAAAATACCGATGGGTGTTTGAACTTTACCTATTTCTATATCTGACTTTGTGAAAAACAACCCACTTTGAGATTCTGAAACAAGTTCATAATGACAGTCTGTTAAAATTAGAAATTCGCGATGCTTGATGAGTTTGTGAGTATTAGACACCACATACTTTCCCGTTTCTGCATCTAATAAATTCACAACATCATTCCACTCAGAAAACCCATAATCCTTAAACATTTCAAATAAGTAGGCTTTAGGATTATTTACTTTTTTGAATTCTGAAATTTTAAACGTTATATGGTTTTCATCCATGTGTGTTATGGCTCTTTTAGCTACTGCGTTAAGACTTTCTTCCACAATGTCCGCAGTATCGTTTAAATGTTGTAATGTGCTCTGAAAGCTATCTAATAATTGTGAATTAATCTCCTTTAGAATAGGCACCACCTCATGTCGCAATTTATTCCTTAAATACTTTCTTGATGAATTACTACTATCTTCTCGCCACTCAATGTTTTCAATTTTGGCATATGCTTCTATCGTTTCTCTAGAAAACGGCAACAATGGTCTGGCAATATTATCATTTAGTGCTGGGATTCCTGTTAAACCGTTAAGTCCTGTACCTCTGGTGAAGTTGATTAAAAAAGTTTCGAGATTATCATCTGCGTGATGTGCTGTTAAGATGTAATCGAAGTTTAATTGTTGTGCTAATTCAGAAAACCAATCATATCGTAATTCGCGCGCTGCCATTTGAATAGAACATTTGTTTTCTTTAGCATAGGCTTCAGTATCAAAATTCTGAACAAATACTTCAACATTCAACTGTTCACCTAAATCTAAAACGAACTCTTCATCACTATCGCTTTCTTTTCCTCTTAAATTAAAATTACAATGCGCCAAAGCAATTTTAAAATCGAGTTTGTGACACAAATGTGCCAACACCACACTATCTATGCCACCAGAAATGGCAATAACATTACGAGAGTTTTTTAGGAAGGGAAATTGATCCGCCGTATGGTTTTTGAAAGCATTTAGCATAATGTAAAGATACGATAATGTACTACTCTAACAATTACGTTAAAATGATAAAAATCATATGGGAATACTTTCTTTATTGGTAACTTTAAAGAACTAATATAAAACTATGGTTATGAGCACTTTTAAAGAACTGTCGTCAAAATCTGCACAAACTGCTTTTGATAAAAAAGTACTTTCTGCAGTGCCGCATTTGCATCCTTATGTAAAGCATAGAATTTACATTGCAGAATCTACAGGTATTTTACCTAAAAACATGTATTCGTCTAATGGTATCATTGATGAATGTATCATACAATTATACAGCAATGGTTTTAATATAGAAGCTGAACGTATGGCTATAAAACTTGAGCTTTTTAAACTTGTTGATAATTATATGAACGAACTCTTTAAGAAAGAAGTTTTTCATAAAAATACTATTAGCACAGATGAAATTAGAAAGCATGAAATTGCTAAACTTGGGGAAGAATACACCATTGATGCTGATTTAGATTTAATCTTAAATACAGAGCTTAATGACATTTCTTACAGGCAAGATATGGATAACGAGCTGTATTTGTATGAGGACAAAGAAACCTCTATCCTAAGGGCTTTTGAGCTTGAAAATTTATCTAAAACAGAATCTCCTAAAGTATTTGGCCGTTTTTATAGTTGGCTGCCTATTAATATTTCAAATATTGTGGATTTGTACATTTTTGGTGATCTTGAGTTTGAAGATATTGCCAAGATTAAAAATATAGCAACCTCTCGTGTTGAACTAATTTTTGATAAGGTAAAGAAAAGTTTTAGAAGCCATTTGGAATAGATTTTTACAGACCTCTTAGATTGTTAGATTTTTGGATTTGTTAGAAAGATTAAGATTAGAAAGAATCTAAAAGTTTAACCATCTAGTTCTCCAGTACCTCTCGCATCGCTTTGGCTTTCACCAAACATTCCTCATATTCTTTAAGCGGACAGCTTTGTGCCGTAATAGCACTACCAACAGAGTATGAGACGTACTTTTTTGTTTCATTATATAGAATACTTCTAATAATGACATTAAAATCAAAGTCGCCATCTGGTGAAAAACAACCCATTGTACCAGAATATAAACCACGTTTGGTTTCTTCCAAATCCTCTATAATTTTCATTGCCGAAATTTTTGGAGCACCTGTCATGCTACCCATAGGAAATGTGGTTTTTATAATATCTACAGGATGAACATCTTCTGAAACTTTAGAAATTACCGTTGAAATCATTTGATGTACTTGTAAAAAGGAGTATACTTTACACAATTCCTCAACCTTTACACTTCCCTGTTCAGCTGTGTGAGACAAATCGTTTCTAACTAAGTCTACAATCATAATATTTTCGCTACGCTCTTTTGGGTCATTAGCTAAATCTTCTGCTAGTTTGAGATCTTCCTCCTTATCCTCTGAACGCTTAGCCGTACCTTTTATGGGCTGGGAAACAACTTTATCATCCACTTTTTTAATATATCGTTCTGGTGAAGCAGACAAAAGGTACTTATCGAAAGACTTAAAAAAGGTTGCAAATGGCGGCATTGAAATTTGATTTAACCGATTGTATGTCTCTACTGGATTTATGGTAGAATTTTCAGCATAAAACTCCTGACAAAAATTAGCTTCATAAATATCACCTCTGTGAATATGTGCTAACATTGTGTTGACTTTCTCAAAGTATTCGTCTTTGTGAATTCTGAGTTTTATTTTAATCGGATTTTTAGATTCTTGGACTTTTAGATTACTAGATTGCTCAATATCTAACAAATCACTTTCGATATCATCATCAACCATTTTTAGATATTGAAACTCAACTTCATTTCCTTTGATAAAAATCAGTTTTTTAGGCTGAAAGAAATACAGTTCTGGGAATTCTAAACCATCAAAATTCTTTGATTCTAAATCTTCAATTGAATTTTTTAAATCATAGGTTAGATAACCAAAAATCCAATCTTCTGTAGTTTGTTGATAGTCTCTTAAACGCTCAAAAGCGTCAACGTCATCTGTTTGCAAACTTGTGAAAGCATCAACAGCCAAAACAGCATCATAATTACTGTATTGGTCTTTATAATCATTAGAGTCTAACCAAACAACATCATCAAACTGCTGTGCCCAACACAACAACTGTTGTTTAAAAACTTTAAGATTTTTTATTGTTTGATTATATGATGTTCTCAAAGGAGTAAAATAATTTTGTAAAAATAATGAGAATACATTTTCTAGCGTAGAAGAATTGTATCTTTCAATAAAAATAAAAACCATGCCATTTTTAGAAAACGACCTACTTAAAATTGAAATAAAGTCTAAAGGAGCCGAGCTATGCAGTATACGTTCCATAAAAAATAATACCGAGTTTGTTTGGGAAGCAAACCCAAATGTTTGGGGCAGTCATGCGCCAAATTTATTTCCAATCATTGGCGCCATGAAAGACGATAGCTATTTCTACAATGGCAAAAAATATAGCATGCCAAAACATGGTTTTGTAAGGCACAACAAAGATTTTGAAGTGATTTCTAATTCAAATTCTGAAGTTACATTTCAACTAAAATCAAATGATGAGCTAAAAGCTATTTATCCTTTTGAGTTTGAGTTTTTAATCACTTATGAGCTTAATGACAATGAACTTTTAATACACCATACTGTAAAAAATACAGATTCTAAAACCATGTGTTTTTCAGTAGGAGGACATCCTGCTTTTACTTGTCCTTTATCTAAAGATGAATCTTATACCGATTATTTTTTAGAGTTTGAAAAGGAAGAAACCAGCAAATCTTATCTGCTTAATATGGCTACAGGATTGGTTTCAGATAAAACAAAACCTGTTTTTGACAGTCCCAACACTATAAATTTACACGGAGATCTTTTTAACGAAGATGCATTAATTTTTAAAGATTTAACATCGAGACGAGTGGCATTAAAACATAAACAAAACGGTGAAATTCTTAA
>JASBSA010000002.1 GCA_030149175.1 Winogradskyella sp.
TGCACTTTACAATTTAATGGAAGATGCAGCTACAGCGGAAATATCCAGAACCCAAGTATGGCAATGGCTAAAGAACGAAGCGTTCTTGGAAGATGGACGTCAATTTAATAGAGAATTATTCGATGAAATTTTTGATGATGAAGTTGAAAAAATCATACGAGAAGTAGGCGAGGGCAAGATAAAAGACACAAAGTTCTGTGATGCTATTAACCTCTTCAAAAAACTAGTAACTCAAGAAAAGTTTGAAGAATTTTTAACGCTTTCAGCTTATAGACAAATCTAAATTTAACGTCACATCGAGTGTCCTGACCGTAAGTCAGGATGTATCGAGATGCATTCAAAAAATAATCCCGCTAATGCGGCAACATTAAACGGGATTCATATTAAATCTAAAGTATCATTAATACATTTCAAAATTATGAAAAATTTACCACAATCTAATTATGCTTCTGCTTTACAGACCGTAAAAGATTTAAAAACAAAGTTTGGTAACAATTGGGCAGCAATCAATCCAGATAATGCAGCTAGAATGGCAACTCAAAATCGTTTTAAAACAGGTTTGGATATTGCAAAATATACAGCTGCCATAATGCGCCAAGATATGGCAGATTATGATGCAGATGCGTCTCAATATACACAATCATTAGGCTGCTGGCACGGTTTTGTGGCACAGCAAAAAATGATTGCAGTTAAAAAACATCATAAAACTACAAGCAAACGCTACTTATACTTGTCTGGTTGGATGGTTGCAGCTTTACGTTCAGAATTTGGACCATTACCAGACCAATCTATGCACGAAAAAACCGCTGTACCTGCTTTAATTGCTGAGATTTACGATTTCTTACGTCAGGCTGATGCTATTGAACTTAATGATTTATTTAGAAGACAAGCTAATGGCGAAGATGTACAAAATGAGATTGATAATTTTGAAACACATATTGTACCAATCATAGCAGACATTGATGCTGGTTTTGGTAATGAGGAAGCGACGTATTTATTAGCTAAAAAGATGATTCAGGCTGGTGCTTGTGCTATTCAAATTGAAAACCAAGTTTCTGATGCTAAACAATGTGGTCATCAAGATGGAAAGGTAACCGTTCCGCACGAAGATTTTATAGCAAAGCTGAATGCTGTACGTTACGCGTTTTTAGAATTAGGGGTAGATGATGGTGTTATTGTGGCTCGTACAGATTCTGAAGGTGCTGGATTAACGCAAAAGTTACCTGTTAGTAAAGAGCCAGGCGATTTGGCTTCAAAATATTTAGCGTTTGTAGATGCTGAAGAAGTTACGATGGATGACGTAAAAGAAGATGAAGTATTGCTGAAGCGTGATGGTAAATTGGTAAGGCCAATCAGGTTACCGAACGGGTTATACAAATTCAAAGATGGTTCCAATATAGATAGAGTAGTGCTAGACTGTATTACAAGTTTACAAAATGGAGCAGATTTATTATGGATCGAAACACCAACACCAAATGTAAAACAAATTGCTCATATGGTTAATAGGGTGAAGGAAGTTGTACCAAATGCTAAGTTGGTGTACAACAATTCGCCTTCGTTCAATTGGACATTGAATTTCAGAAATCAGGTTTTTGAGGAAATGCTTGCTGAAGGAGAAAATATGACTGCTTATGACAGAAATAACTTGATGAGTTCTGAATATGACGGCACAGAATTATGTCATAGAGCAGATCAGAAGATTAAAACCTTCCAGATTGATGGTGCAAGAGAGGCTGGTATTTTCCATCATTTAATCACATTACCAACATATCACACAACAGCATTGCATATGAATGATTTAACTGAAGGCTACTTTGGTAAAGATGGTATGTTAGCTTATGTAAGAGATGTACAGCGCCAAGAAATTAGAAAAGGTGTGGCTTGTGTAAAACATCAAAGAATGGCAGGATCTGACTTGGGTGACGACCATAAATCATTCTTTGCTGGTGATAAGGCTTTAAAGGCAGGTGGCGAAAAGAACACTTCAAATCAATTTGAAGCTAAGAATAATGAAATTAAAGTAAAAAAGAAATTAAGCGTAGTTGCTTAATATAATGACCATTCGGTTAATTTGACATTAATCTGTTGTTTATTAATTTAGTTAGGAGAAAACACATCCATTATTGGATGTGTTTTTTTATTTTAACATTTTGAAGACTAGCTATTTAATTTGCTTTTAGACGTTTGTTTTATCTGCTTATTGTATTTAAACAAGTAATATTACACTTAGTCTAAATTATTGACATTCTGTGTGAATTTTTGATTTCTTTTGGTAAGCTATTAATTACCCCAAACAATTATAAACTTTGCGATTTAAGTTACTCTACATATTGTTGTTTGTGCTATCAAGTACAGGTCTGAGAGCCCATGGTGACTTACATAAACGAATATTGAAGGTTACCCAAGAGATTCAGAAAAATCCAGACAGTGCTAATTTATACTTCAAAAGAGGAAAGCTTTTTTATCAGCATAATAGTTACTCAAGTAGTTTAGAAGATTTCAAGTCTTCAAAAGCACTGGGATTAGAAAGTGTCGAACAAAGCTTTTACATAGCTAAAAGTAAATATCACCTCGAAAAATTTTCTTCTTGTAAAAGAACTATCAAAAAGATATTAAAAGAAGAACCAGAAAATAGTGGTGCTTTAAAATTGCTGGCTGATATATACTTTAAAAAGGGCAGATATAGAAAATCTGCAAAATTATATGATGAAGTAATACGAAACTCAGAGGTTAATTTCCCAGAACAATATTTATACGCTTCTAATGCTTGGAACTCGATGGGGAATGAATATGGAAAAGAACGTTCACAGTCTATACTTATTGAAGGAATTGAAAAATTAGGAGATGTTGTTGTATTATATAATGAGCTGATTTCAAACTTTATGGATATGCAAGATTTTGATTCTGCAGTGAAATATCAAAAACGAGTAATTGAAATCAGCAACAGAAAAGAGCGTGCTTATTTAAAACTTGCCAACATCCAGATTCAACAAGAAAAACTTAATGAAGCAGAACTTTCCATTGTAAAAGCTGAAGAGAGTTATAATAAATTGCCTCACAGAATAAGGAATGCTAAATTTATGAGAGAGTTTTATTTAGAATTACAATTAAAAAAGTCTGTTTTAAAATAGAGTAAAACATATGAAAAAAAATTACTTAATAATATTTTTGTTATTCGTTTCGTTGTCTTCATTCGGACAAACGATTGTAAGGGGGCCATATCTCCAGAAAGGTACTGAGACAGGTGTTACAATAAAGTGGCGAACCGATATGAGTGACGCATCGGTTATAGAGTATAGTACTGATATTAATTTTTCCACGTATTCAACCTTTAATGAGGCTACATTAAAGACAGAGCATGAAGTTGAAATATCAGGACTAACAGCCGGAACCGTTTATTATTACAGGTTAGGTATAGGTGGTAGCCTCTTATCAAGTAATTCAGAATTATACTTTAAAACTCATCCAACAATTGGCTCTACTGACCCTTATACGTTTTGGATTCTTGGTGGTATAGGTAAAGCAGGTTTTAGTTCTAATTCAGCAGCAGCTGCGGAGGTGCGTGATGCTTACTATTCGTACATTGGGAGTAATATTACAGATGGTATTATTTTAACCGGTGATAATGCAGATTCAAAAGGTACTGATGCTCAGTACCAGGCTAGTATGTTCAATACATATTATGATAAATTACAGAATTCAATTGTATGGTCTACTATAGGTAACATCGATGGGCAATATGTTAATAATACATCTGGACCAATAGGTGCTTATTATGATATTTTTACATTTCCAACATTAGGTGAGTCTGGTGGTGTAGCATCAGGTACAGAATCTTATTATTCATTTGACTATGGAAATGTGCACTTTATAGTATTAAATTCTTTTGAGGAAGATAGATCTGTTGGTGGTACTATGTATAACTGGGCTTTAAATGATATCCAAAATACAACACAGCAATGGATTGTGGGCATATGGCATCATCCACCATATTCAAAAGGATACCACACTTCTGAAGGTATACAATACAATGGTGACCCTGTAGAAATAGAATTAATAGAAATGCGTGAGAATATTATACCAATGCTAGAGGCTAATGGAATAGATTTAATTATTGCAGGTCACACCGAGGTCTATGAAAGATCCTATTTTATTAATGGACATTATGGTGAATCTGCATCATTTGATTTTGCTACACATGCAGTTGGACCAAGCGGAGATGGAGATGGTAGGCCAACAAGTAATGGAGCATATAGTAAAAGTAGTGTTGGTGATAATGCTGGATTGGGAACTGTATATTCGGTAAACGCAACGGCATCTCGTGTTGCTAATGGTGATCTTGACCATAATGCAATGTTCTATGCTGTAAAGCAATATGGTACTGGTATTTTAGAAGTTGATGGTAACAATCTTTCAATGAAATTTTTAAATCGTTTTGGTGTAATTGAAGATAATTTTACTATACATAAAGGTCCAGATTATGTATATGATAATGGTTGGCAAGACGGAAATGACCCAAATGGTGTGTCAACTGATATGGAAGACCTGATTGTAATTGCTGGAGATGCGAATATTGCATCAAATACAACATTCAATACTGTAACTGTTAATCCAGATGGTAATTTAATTATAGATTCTGGCGTTAGTTTAACGGCTAAAAATATTCTTCTAGAGTCTGATTCTGATGCCTATTCAAGTTTAAACCCTTCATCTACGAGTACGGTAACGGGTAGAGCAAGATATGAAAGGTATGTTAACCAAATCGGCACCTCTTCTGGAGGTGGTAATGATTTAGTGTCCTCTCCTGTAACTGATGGAACTATGGAGGCTTTTAGTGATTTTGCTGATTGGAACAAAAATATCGCAGCCCTAAATAATCTAAGAGCATTTGCTCCGTTTAACAACGTCTCTGGTAACTACGAAAATTATGATATAGTCGTCAACGAAACCACAGCTCTTGAGGCTGGTAAAGGATATCGTGCTGCAACAGTTGACGGAAGTCCTGTTGTTTTTACTGGTACTGTTAATATAGGTGATGTTAATACAACGATTTCAGCAGGATCTGCTAGTTCATGGAATTTAGTAGGTAACCCTTATACAAGTTATATAGACGCTCAGGCATTTATTAGTGAAAATGGATCGTCTGGCAATGACGTTTTAGATTCTAACTATAATGCTGTTTACGGTTATAATGCAGGTACTGATGGTTCAGGAATTTGGACTATTATAAATAATGTACAGAATGTTGGAAAAAATATCGCGCCTGGACAAGGATTCTTTGTTCACTCTAATGGTACAGGTGGCTCAAATAACTTATCGTTTACACCAGCAATGAGAACCACTCTAGGTAATGACGATTTTATTTTGGGTAGAAACAGTTCAATTTCTCACCTAAGTTTAAGAATTCAAAGTGCAGCAAGTAATTATGATACGGATTTTTACTTTTCGGATAATTGTTCTGCAGGTCTAGATATCGGTTATGATGCAGGATCTTTAGATGCTAGTGATGCTGACTTCTCTTTATATTCTCACTTGGTTACAGATAATGTTGGAGTAGATCTTGCTATTCAATGTTTATCTTTTGATGACATGGAAAGCGTAGTTGTTCCTTTGGGAATAAACGCTTCAGCTGGTGAAAATATTAACATTAATATTTATGAGAGTGATTTGTCTGAAGATATTAATATTTATCTTGAGGATAACTTAGACAATACATTTACATTACTAAATTCAAATACTTATAGCTTTGCTGCAGCAGAAGATTTAGATGGCACAGGTAGATTCTTTCTTCATTTCTCGCCTTCTACTTTATCTAATGATTTATACAATATAAATGGTCTTGAGATTTTTACAAGTTCTAATCCAGACAACTTAAGTATTAATGGTAGGTTGGTAGCTTCAACAGAACTGCAACTTTACGATATGCAAGGTAGGCTGGTATTGTCTAGAACTTTGGAGGGCGGAAGTAATACAAACTCAATAAATGTAGAAGCATTACAATCTGGAGTTTATATTGTAAAATTAGATGTTTCAGGTGCTATAAGAACAGAAAAAGTAATTATAAACTAATTATACCACATCTAGTCAATGAGAATAAAACACATCCTGCATGGTTGTGTTTTTTCTTTTATACATTTAACTATAAGCTAAATTACAACAGCCCAACTCGCTTATGGTTTTTTTCTAAATCTTCTAAATTGAATTTTGAGTTTGTATTCAGCTTAGAGCATAACTTTAAAAATAATAGTGCTGTTATGTAAGCGTCACCAGAAGCTGTGTGTCTATCTTGAAGTGGAATTTTAAATCTGTGAGACAGTTCATCTAAGCCAAAATGTATTTTGCTATTATCTAGTTTTGTTTTTTGAAACATATGACCAGTGTCAAGAACTCTATTCTTAAGTTTTGGCAATCTTAATCTGGCAAGAGCAGCATTGATCATTGAAACATCAAAAGCAGCATGATGAGCTACTAAAACCGCATTTTTTATATAATCTAAAAAAAGTTCAATGGCCCTTTCTTCTTCAACTTTTAGGAGCTTTCCTTCTTTTAGCAAACCATGTATTTTAACTGTATTGGCATTAAACGTTTCTTGTTTAAGATACAATTCCAATTGGTCAGATACTTTTATCCTTAGACTTTCTATTGCTATACAACCTATGGATAAAACCCTATCGTTTTTGGTATTAAGCCCTGTGGTTTCAGTATCAAAAACAACGAATCGTATTTTTTCTAGATTTTGTTCTTGAGGTTTTGAAAAGCAATTTTTGTAGGATTTCCAAAACTCTGGATAGGACTTACGGTTAAACCAATTCATTGTTAAAGGAGTTGAGATAGTTTAAAACGTATTTTTATAAGTTCTTGCACTTCTTTAACAGCTTTAAAACTTCTTTTAAGCTGTAAACGATGTCCTTTGTCTAAGGATTCTAAATCTATAAATCTACCGGAGTCATTATGTCTTAGTCCCTGCTCAGTTCTAAAAGATAAAAGATTTTTGTAAGTTTCTGCACAGAACAAATACGTGTCCTTGTTTTGTGGTTCTAATTCAGCAAGTTTTTCGTAACGCTCTAGTGTATTATTAATGAATTTAATATTATGAGAAAGAATTAACAAACGTGCCGCATCTACCAAGGGCATCATGGCACGGGCCTTAATATCGAACTGGTCTTTGTGTTCGCCATCATCTTCAACTAAAAATTGTCTAAAAAAGCTTAGTGGAGGTGGATTTAATAAAGCATTTCTCCCTAAATAAGTTAAGAAGATATTACGATTTTCAATACTTTTAAATATGCTTTCTGATAGTTTGCTTACAAGTTCTTTACTCCCGTAGACGTGTTCATAATCAAAGAAAATTGTGCATAACATTAGGTTGTCTTGGTCTGGTGTTGTTATCCAACTATTAAATTGTTTTGACCATTCGGATAGCGATTGACACCATTTTGGATTATTCGCCATCATTTTTGCTGGGCATAATTCAAAACCAACTGTTTCTAAATCTTTGTTGATATAGTCTGAAAGTTTTAAAAAGTATGATTTTGTAGTGCTGTATTTTTCTTCATCTACGTCTTCAAAAACCAGTGCGTTATCCTGGTCTGTCATTAATAGTTGTTCTTGCCTGCCTTGGCTTCCAATGGATAACCATGCAAATTGAGTAGGAGGTTCTATATTTACTTTAGCAATTGAAAACTCAATAATTCGTTGCGTAATGGAGTCATTAATCGCAGATACCAATCTTGATATAAAATCTATAGGTATGCCTTGTTCCAAGTAGCGCACTAATAATTTTTCTGTACGTTGTCTAATGTCCCTAAGTTGTTTTGCCGTACGACTTCGCTTTATTTCTTTTATAAGTGCAGAGGCATTATTCTCTCTAAGAACTATGATATCATGTTCAGAAAGAATTCCTGTTAAATCTGAATCGTTTGTGCCATCTTTGGTAATACATAAATGAGTAATCTTGTGTTTTAGCATTGCGATTTGAGCCTCGGCTACAGTAATGGTCTCAGGATATGTAATAACGGGTGAGGACATTATGCTAGAAACAGAACCTTCAATAGAAAACTTACCAGTAGCAATTTTTGTTCTTAAGTCTTTATCTGTAATGATTCCAATTGGTTTATGATTTTCTACGATTACGATAGAACCAACATGCTTATCTGTCATAATACTTGCTGCTTCCTTTATTGAGGTGTCAGTTCCGCATGTTATTGGGTTTTTAGAGTAGTCTGCTGTTTGTAAATATGTGTATTCTGAAGAGTACTGCAGCGTTTCTACAAAATCATCGTCTTCAGGGTTTTTAATCCTAATGTTTGAAGCAAAACTTGCCATTAAAAACTGGCTTGCATTGGTATTAGAGGTTATATACGCTTCTAGGTTTTCAAGGGAAATACTGTATATTATACTTTCTTCAATGGCTTTAGCATTGAGTTTGTACTCGCCTCTGCGAAGAAGGGCACGTAGACCAAAAATGTCACCCTCATCACATTTGTCTACTAAATCGTTGTTGGTTCCAAAAAGCCCAATAGCTCCATCTCGTACAACATAAAAGTGATTAGCTACAGGTTGCCCAATTTCAAAAAGAAAGCGGTTGTTTTCTAAATAAATAACATCAACCGACTTTGCGATAGATAAAAGCTGGTCTTTGGTTAGTAAATTAAAGGGCGGAAACCCTTTCAGGTAATCGTATATGCGCTCGGCAATAGTATTCATGTAAGCAATTTAACTAAAAAATGACCTTCATAATATGAGAAAGGTCATTTTTATTGCTAAAATGCTATAGGTTTTCTATCCTTCAAAATCAAAATCATCACCGTTATTTCCGTTACCTCTTCCAGAACGTTCGCGCTTGTTAAGTTGTTGGTTAAACCTGTAGATAACAGAGAAATTTATTTGTCTTTGTCTCCATTGCGAATCTCTAAAACGGTTAAAGAAATCTGTTGTGGTCACAGATTTACGTCGTCTAGAGTTGAGTAAATCTCTAACGTTTAATGATAGTGTAAGACTATTGTTAAAAAGTTCTTTACTGAGTGCTAAATCTATGGATAAGATGCCTTCGGTATCTGACTGTGCATCTTGCAATGCACCTCTGTAATTTGCATTAGTTTGCCAATCAATTTTCCATGGTAAAATCACCTTTGAGCTAAATCTTGCAAACCAACTCGTGTTTTTGGCACTGTAATCTACACCGTTAAACTCACCTTCTGTTTCAAACTGAAAAAAATTGAAACTAGAGTTCAGTCGCAGCCATTTAGCAGGATTGTACAATACACCCAGCTCGGCACCAGTTCTTGCGTTATTTGATAAGTTAATTGGTATGGTTCTAATAATATCTATGCCATCTGTAGTTTGCTGACCTGTGTTTTCTTGCACGCGCTCAAAAGAATCAGTTTCGTATTGGTAGTATACAGACGTTGTTAGTGTAAAATCATCCCATCGTTTTAAATAACCAATATCAAAAGCACTTGCAAAGGCTGGCTGTAAATTAGGATTTCCTTGAAAAACATTAGTTCTACTAGAACGGGTAGGGAAAGGGTTTATAAACCAACCTCTTGGTCTGTTAATTCTTCGGTTATATCCAAAAGTGATACTTTCTTCAGAGTCTGAGTCATCATCTCCTAAATTGTAAATAACGTTTACAGTAGGGAAAAGCCCTAGATAATTGTTGTCAAAATCTGTTTGTATAGGAAAACCAAAAGCTTCTACCAATTCATCATCAGTTAACCGAGAGTCTATTTTTCCTTTTAGCTGTGTATGTTCTAATCGGAGTCCTAAAAGGAATGAAAATTTACCGAACTTAGAGCCATATTGTGTATAGACAGCATTAACATTTTCGTCATAATCAAAAATATTGGTAATAGTATCATTTACCACTAAGTTACCTGTGAGTATATTTTCTTGTTCTAGCCTGTAATCTGTGACTTCATTTTCGAAACTACCTCTGTAGCCAGCTTCAAATCTAGAATCTTCACCTATTGGTAATACATAGTCGGCTTGTAAAAGGTACTCTTTTTGAACCTCTTCTGTAAATTCTTGTTCTTGTTGGAAAGGTTCTGGATCAGTTTGGTTTGTTGTGATATAATTCTCATTAAGGTTGGTAAACCCGTCTTCAGAGTCATTTTCATACTGAAAATCTGCTGTAAGTCTATGGTCGCTATCTTCTCCAAAACGCTTTACGTAGTTCAGTGTTATTTGATAGCTGTTGTCTTGTTCAGTTTCTTTTTCGCGTCTCAAGGTCTCTTCAACAACAGTTCCGTCGTTAAATCGCTCACTACTATTTAAAGATAGATCTGCATCGCTTCCTAATCTATAGAATAAACCACCGGTTATGGAAGATGATTCGTCTATAAAGTATTCCATACCTATGTTGGCGTTGTAATTTCTATTAAGACGTTCTACATCTTGGTCTTCAATGATTCGTCTAAATTCTGGTTCTATAGTTTCACCATCTACCAAACGATCAAAGTAAGTAACATCTGTAAAACTGGTTCTTGGTGCATCAAAATAGCGCCAACTCAGATTGGTAAATATGTTGAATTTCTCGGTTCTGTAATTAATAGAAGAGTTAAGCCCTATATTATCAGGATTACCGATGGTGAAGTTGAATGATCCATTGAAGCCAAGTGTTTCTTTCTGTCTTAATATAATATTTAAAATACCTGCTGTACCTTCTGCATCATATCTGGCAGAAGGGGAGGTGATAACCTCAACGCGTTCAATGGCTTCTGCTGGCACTTGACTTAACACATTGGTGTCACCAAAACCTGCCAATGCAGAAGGTCTTCCGTTAATTAAGATTCTAACATTTTCGTTACCTCTAAGGCTTATTCCACCTTCTATATCAACAGAAACTGAAGGTACGTTATTTAACGCATCACTTACAGTACCACCTGCTGTGGTTAAATCTTGGCCTATATTGTAAACTTTTTTGTCTAGTTTAACTTCTACTGTTGTTTTCTCGGCAACCACAGTAACTTCATCTAGAGAGGCTATGTCTAGTGCTAAACTAACTGTACCTAGATTTATGGACTTATCAAGTTTTTTATTTAAATATTCTTTTGGTTTGTAAGAAATATACTCAACGTAAATGTTGTAAGTACCAGGCTTTATGTCTAGTTTAAAATTTCCATCAGTATCTGTAATGCCACCTGTAATAACTTTGTCTCCCGATGTGTTTTTTATGGTTATGGTAGCGTATTCTAGAGGTATGTTAGTACCTTCTTCAACTACTTTGCCTTCAATTTCTATGTCTTTTTGTGCATATGACCAAGAGATAGTAAAAAATAAAAATAAGATTAGAGGTAAATTAATTTTCATTACAAGTGGTTAGTGTTTTGCTCTTTAGATGAACAAAAATACTTTTACTTGTGGTGCATTTGGTTAATCTTATGTTAAAGCGAAATATGGATTTTCAATTTTGGAATAGGTACTATCTATCTACCTTTATCTTTCTTTTTCTTTTTACGCTTTTTCTTCTTTTTCTTTTTGACTTGTTTTTCGTCAAAATCACCTTTGATCATATCTTTAATCTTAGTCATGTCATTTTCAGAGATGAGTTCTTCTAAGTCTTTAAAGTGAGATTCGTCAAGTTTTTTTATAGCTTGTTCTCTATCAAATGAACGTTCGTATTTTACTTTTAAAACTTCTGTTTTAGCTTCAAAGTAAGAATTTAGATATTGTTTGATAATTTCTTTTTGAAAATCGTCTGCCTCTAACGTAGTTAAAAAATTGTCAATATATTCATCTTTTCGTTCCTCTAATTTTTGCTCGTATTTAGCTATTTCTTCTTCAGTTGGCTTTCTGTTAATTACAGGATTTCCCATTCTGTCTCTACGACTCTGGGCATAAGTACTAAACGCTAGGAGCAGAGCAAAGATTAATAATGCTGATTTTTTCATAATTAAATAATTTCTAGAATTAGTTCTTTTGGTCTCCCGATAACAGCTTTATTACCATTGACAACTATTGGCCGTTCTATTAGTTTTCGGTGCTTTTGCATAGCCTTAATGATTTGTTCATCAGTTAATTGTTGTCCTTTATAATCTGATTTCCAGATGGCCTCATTCTTTCTAATTAAATCTATGGGTTTTATATTTAATTTAGAAATAAGTGTTTTAAGGTCCTTTTCGCTTAAAACATCCTCAAGGTATTTTACAACCTTAAAGACCTTCTCTGATTGTTCTAATAGAGCTAGTCCCTCTCTAGATTTTCGACATCTTGGGTTGTGGTAAATTGTAATCATAATGTTCTTTTATTCAAATTTTATGCCAATATTTCTTGGAAACTTTTTGTTTTTTAGCTATCATTTTTTTGTCCCATCATCATTAAATACGCCTTTAAAAAAGGTTCTATATCGCCATCCATAACAGCGTCTACATTACCAGTTTCATGAGCCGTACGTACATCTTTTGCAAGTTTGTATGGGTGCATCACATAATTTCTAATCTGGCTTCCCCATTCAATTTTCATCTTGCTAGCTTCAATATCCTCGCGCTGTGCCATTTGTTTTTGAAGCTCAATTTCGTATAACTGAGATTTAAGCATTTGCATGGCTCTAGTTCTGTTATCGTGTTGTGAGCGTGTTTCTGAGCATTGAATTTGTATTCCAGTGGGTTTGTGTAACAGTTGTACTTTTGTTTCTACTTTATTAACGTTTTGTCCACCAGCTCCGCTTGAGCGCGCTGTAGTAATTTCTATGTCTGCAGGATTTATTTCTATTTCGATAGAATCATCAACCAACGGATAGACGTAAACAGAGGCAAAACTTGTATGGCGTTTGGCATTACTATCAAAGGGTGAAATTCTTACCAAACGATGTACGCCATTCTCACCTTTTAACCAACCGAAAGCATACTCTCCTTCAATTTCTAAAGTAACTGTTTTTATACCAGCGACATCTCCTTCCTGTAGGTTGAGTTCTTTAACTTTAAACCCACTTTTTTCGGCATACATTAAATACATACGCATGAGCATGCTTGCCCAATCACATGATTCTGTACCACCAGCGCCAGCAGTAATTTGCAAAACAGCACTTAAGCTGTCTCCTTCCTCCGAAAGCATATTTTTAAACTCTAGCTTTTCAATAGCATTTGTTGCCTTTTGAAAACGAGAATCTAAATCCTCTAAAGAAGCTTCATCTTCTTTATAGAATTCATAAATAACTTCTAAGTCTTCAAAAAGCGTTTTTGCAGCATTGAAGTCGTTAACCCAACTTTTCTTTTCTCTAATAGAGCGCATTACCTGCTCAGCTTTTTTAGAGTCGTTCCAGAAATTTGGGTCAAAAGTCTGTTCTTCTTCGTTGGCAATTTCTATTAACTTGGTATCTAAGTCAAAGATACTGTCTAAGTATGTCTAGACGGGAATTAAGATCTTTAATTTGATCTGATGTTATCATAAAGATTTAAATTTTTTACAAATATAATTGGCATATACAAAGCGCCATAATTTTGAAATGTTTTTTCTTGCTTAAAATGAAAAAACCGTCTAAATATAACTTAGACGGTTTTTTGTTTTTTAGTATGGGATCAATTAATTGATTACCACCACCAGCACCAGTATGTTGGTGGTTCGTATTCACATAATTCGCCACCATAAGTACTTGTTCCGCTTACAACCTCAACAACACCACGCTTGTAGCCTGGTCCAATATTCAAGTAGCAGTTAGTCTTAAACTTTGTGTAATAGCAGTTGCCTACATATACATATATCCAATCGCCAAAAGTACCATCATGATTAACACCGCTAACAGCCATTTCATCATTTAATCCTACAACATCATCAAATATTTTAACTGCATAGCAAGTATTTTCGTAACGTTGGTATAATCTTACTCTGTAATCGTTATGCCAATCCCACTTAAATGTAATCTGGTTTACATCTCCAACACAATCGCTACACTCATCTGCCTCTGGCAAATCTTTTGTAATTAATAACGCTTGTACATTATCAAAATCGGCAGGGATTAGTAATAATCCTAATTTACCACCACATTCAGGTGTGTATCCTTCTCCATTAGCTACAGCATCATCATAAATTTCGTCACCTTTTGCATTGTCAATAGCTGGTCTCCAATCACCTGGGACAGGAGTTAAGAAATCCGTAAAGTCATTAACAAATGGCCCCTCAATAAGTTTCCAAATAGCATACTGTACGTGACCATAAGTATATTGTTCTCCTGGACCATATTCAATATTGTTTAATATCCAGTTAACTTTGTCAAAGTTTTGAGGGTTTGTGTAAACAGCTTCAAATTCACCACCTGCTAAAATAGCAGTATCGTAGCTTGAAATTACAGTAAAATCAATAAAATCATCGTCTGCACCAAGACTAGGTAATCTGTCAGAACAGAAAGCGGAAGTCGCATCTCCACCATCAATAGAGATATCAAAATATGCATTTGCACCTGGCTTATCTAAAACTTCTATGTTTACAGTTGTGTCAAAACCAGTTTCAAGTAAATCTGGTGTACAATCTGAACTACCATTGTTACTTCCACCTCCATAATTACCCCAAGTTTTGGCGTTGCTTAAAGTTGGTTTAACAAGGTCTTCACTTTTTTCGTTAAATGTTAATTCTTTGTCCTCTTCACCATCAGATACAACCATGCCCTTTTCATCAAATCTTAAAGCGGCTTGTTGTTGACTTTCAATTTCTTGTGTACTTTCTTTTTGACATGAGGCAAAAATTACAAGAACCACAAGTAATACTACTTTAGTAATGTGTTTCATAATTATTAATTTAGGTTAATAGCATAAATATTTATGTAAAAGTATTTGTTAAAATTGTTAACAAATTAAAAATTTGATGAAATAGAAGATTTATTAGTTGAATAGTTGAACGTCATATTTAATCGACAAATCAACTTTTTTTTGCACAACTGAATTAGTATTCAATTTATCGAAGAAAATTTTAAATGAAGTTTAATTATTTACTTTTGAGCTGTTTAATAGTATGTGATTATTATCAACTTATAGATGTTTGTTATGTATGCAAGATCTAGAAGCTAGCTCCAAATCTTAGTGAATGAAAAATAATTCCAAAACGCTTTCCATATTAATACCAGATGGTGAAACCACTTTGCTTTCTAATGTGGTTCATAGCCTTTCGCTTATTGCGCATGTGAAGATTTATGTACTATCTTCTCATAAGAGAAGGTATTTTAAATATTCAATTGATAATAATTGTTTTAAATATTCGCGCTTTATAGAAAAGTTTATTTATTATGAGAACACTACACCAGAAGAATGGATAGACAAAATTGATGCAACAGTAGAAGATTATAGCATAGATCTTATTATGCCCATTTTTGATGTAAGTACTAAGAGGATTTTAGAACATCAGAATAATCTTAAAAATAGATCTAAACTCTGTTCTTTGTCTAGCTTAAGCAATTTTGAAACTGCGCTGCGTAAGGATTTGCTGTATTTATTTTTAAAGTCTAATAATTTACCTTGTCCTGAAAGTATTATTGTAGACTCAAGATTTAAAAATGATTTTGTCAATTTAGATTTTCCATTAGTAGCGAAACCAACCTATGGTTTCAATGGTGGAATGGGTGTAAAACTCGTTAATGATAAGAATGAACTATTAAACTATATTAACGCTATAAAAACCGATAATCCTATATTGCTTCAAAAATTTATAGAAGGTTTTGACGTGACCTGTAACGTGTTATGTAAGAATGGTGATATACAAGCTTACACAATGCAAAAAGCGGCAATAATAAAGAGTGTTAAGGTTACACCTCAATTTGAGTTTAGTTTCTTTAATGATAAAGCTTTACTTGGGCTTATGAAGGATTTAATGAAGGCATTAAATTGGTCTGGTGTTGCTAATATAGACTTTAGGTTTGACGAAACAGATAATACATATAAGGTTATAGAAATAAATCCGAGGTTTTGGCTTAATACCGAGGCGTCTGCTTTGGCTGGTGTAAATTTTCCGTATTTATATTGCTTATCTACTTTGGACAATAAAATAGAATTTAACCCAGTTGAAAGTGGTACTTTTTTACATCTTAAGGCTTTGGTTAAGCGTCTTCAACGTAACCCACTTTTAATTTTTAAGGTTAACTTTTTAATAAAAAACACACCTTTTGGATTTATCATAAAAGACCCTCTAGTTCTATGGTGTAAGTTTATATGGAGAACTAATAACATTATATCTTCAAAAATTCTTAAAAGGAAATCAGCTTAGTTATTATATTTACGTTATATAATTTTTTTATGATAATAGATTTAAGAAGTGATACGGTTACCAAGCCAACAAAAGGGATGTTAGACGCTATGATTTCTGCTGAAGTTGGCGATGATGTTTATAAAGAAGATCCTTCAGTAAATACTCTTGAAAAACGACTAGCAGACATTTTCGGAATGGATGAAGCTTTGTTTTTTCCAACTGGCAGTATGGCAAATCAAGCAGCATTAAAATTGCACACTAACCCAGGCGAACAAGTTATTTGTGATAAATATGCTCATATATATAATTATGAAGGCGGTGGCGCTTCATTCAATAGCGGTATATCATGCAAGTTAATAGACGGTCACAGAGGTATGTTTACAGCTGCACAGGCAGAGAGTGCTATTAATCCTCCAGATTTTTATCATAGCCCGTTAACCTCACTTATAGCTATAGAAAACACCACAAACAAAGGAGGTGGTGCATGTTGGGATTTAAAAGAGTTAAAAAAGATAAGACAAATAGCGGATAAACATAATTTAGGGTATCATTTAGATGGTGCAAGATTATGGAATGCTTTAGTTTACAAAGGCGAAAACCCTAAGCACTATGGGGAATTGTTTGATACAATTTCAGTTTGTTTAAGCAAAGGCTTGGGTTGCCCAATCGGTTCTGTGCTTATAGGTAAAAAGGAATTAATGAAAGGAGCTCTACGCGTTAGAAAAATTCTTGGTGGTGGAATGAGACAGGTAGGTTATTTAGCATCAGCAGGGCTTTATGCATTAGACAATCATATAGAACGCCTAAGCGAAGACCATAAAAAAGCTAAGGAAATAGGCGAAGTTTTATCTCAATTGTCTTTCATTAAAACTGTAGAACCAATAGAAACCAATATCGTTATTTTTGAACTGAATGATAGGTACAGCGAAACGGATTTTCTTAATCAACTAAAAGGAAAAAATATATATATTATAGGTATGGGAAGCAACAAACTGCGCATGGTAACGCATTTAGATTATACCGATGCCATGCATGATGCATTATTGAGTACGCTTAAGCAATTGTAATACGTATTATTTAAACATATCCATACCAGGAATGTTAGGCATGCCTTCTTTTGCTACAGCAGCAATTTCAGCCTCGTTAACGTTAGTTGCTTTATCGATAGCTTTGTTAAGCGTTAAAATAAGATAATCCTCAAGCATTTCTTTGTCTTGTAATAAGTCATCATCAATAGCAATAGACTTTATAGTTCTATTGGCTGTAATTGTTACTTTTAGTTTGCTATCACTGCTAGCCTCATCAATTAAGACTGTATTTAAACGTTCTTTAGTTTCTTGAACTTTTTTCTGAGCTTCTTTTAATTTACTCATCATTCCCATCATGTCTCCAAACATATGTGTCTCTTTTAAAATTTACCATACAAAATTACTAAATTGCGCCACTTTTTTAGATTAAAATTTTCTTAAAACCATATGGCAAAGACCTCAAGTATAAATCCACCGTTAGCAAAAAAGATTCCTCATGAGTTAGAAATACATGGTGATGTAAGAGTTGATAACTATTTCTGGATGAAAGATAGAGAGCATCCAGAGGTAATTGATTACTTAAAAGCTGAAAATGCCTACTGTGAAGTTCAAATGGCACATACCAAAGAGTTTCAGAAAGATTTATTTGAAGAAATGAAAGCCAGAATAAAAGAAGATGACTCTTCAGTACCTTATAAATATAATGGTTATTGGTATATTACTAAGTTTGAAAAAGGTAAGGATTACCCCATTTACACTAGAAAAAAGGAATCTTTAGATAATCCGGAAGAATTACTTTTTGATTGTAATAAAATGGCAGAAGGTCAGAGCTATTTTAAACTGGTAGGCATAAGTATCAGCCCAGATAACAAATTAGTATCGTATGGAGTTGACACAACAGGAAGAAGACAATATACAATTCAAGTTAAAGATTTATCTACACATAAAGTCCATAAAGACAATATAGAAAATACTACGGGTTCATCAACCTGGGCAAATGATAATAAAACACTGTTTTACACAAAAAAAGATCCGGTAACGCTTAGGGCATATCAAATTTTTAGACATAAACTAGGTTCAAAGCAAGAAGATACATTGATTTTTCAAGAGGGAGACGAAACCTTTGGCACAGCAATCTATAAGTCAAAATCCAGAAAGTATATCATCATTGCTTGTTATAGTACTTTAACCAACGAGTATCATATTCTCAATGCAGATCATCCAGATAAGAAATTTGAAGTTTTTCAACCACGTATTAGGGGATTAGAGTATAGCATTTCACATTATAACGGTTACTTCTATATCTTAACCAATAAGGACAAAGCCACTAATTTTAAGCTAATGAAATGTACAGAGCACAATAGGGCTTTGGAAAATTGGCAAGAGGTTATTCCGCACAGAAAGGACGTACTGTTAGAAAATATAGATATTTTCAAAAATTATTTAGTAGTTAGTGAACGCAATAATGGTCTTAATAAAATAAGAATTAAACGTTGGGATGATACAGAAGACTATTACCTTCCTTTCGATAATGAAACTTATACAGCATACACAACAACCAATGTAGAGTTTGATACCGAAAACTTGCGTTATGCCTACAATGCCTTGACAACACCAGCTTCGGTTCTAGAATTTAATATGAAAACCAAAACTAAAACAGTTCTAAAGGAGCAAGAGGTTTTAGGAGGTGATTTCAGAAAAGAAAATTATACATCCGAGCGTATTTGGGCAACGGCCGATGATGGTGCCAAAATCCCAATGTCAATAGTTTATAAAAAAGGAATAAAAAAAGACGGAAATAATCCTTTATTACAATATGCTTATGGTAGTTATGGTTCTACAGTTGACCCGTATTTTTCATCAATACGATTAAGCTTGCTAGATAGAGGTTTCATTTATGTTATTACTCATGTAAGAGGTGGAGAGTATTTGGGTAGACAATGGTATGAAGATGGAAAACTTTTAAAAAAGAAAAATACATTTTCAGATTTTATAGCTTGTTCGATACATTTGATTAAAGAAAGGTACACATCCTCAAAGCATTTATATGCCATGGGAGGCAGTGCAGGTGGTTTATTGGTAGGTGCTGTAATTAATATGGCACCAGAGTTGTATAATGGTATTATAGCGGCAGTACCTTTTGTAGATGTTGTAACTACGATGTTAGACGATTCTATTCCTTTAACAACAGGAGAATATGATGAATGGGGAAATCCTAACGATAAACTATATTACGAATACATGAAATCATATTCACCTTACGATAATATTGAAGCGAGAGAATACCCTAATATATTAGTTACAGCAGGTTTACATGACTCTCAAGTACAATACTGGGAGCCAGCAAAATGGGTTGCAAAGCTGAGGTATTTAAAAACAGACAATAATAAACTATATCTAAAAACTAATATGGATGCTGGACATGGTGGTGCTTCAGGACGTTTTGAAAGCATCAAGGAAGACGCAGAAGAATTTGCTTTTCTGTTAGATTTAGAAGGTATTTCGAGTTGATTTAAAAAAAAATCATTAGTTTTGCGAGGTTTTAGAGTGTAATCATTTTACACTTGATTAAATAGCATTTATGGACAAAAACAAAAATGTATTTGATAATGTATTACAACTTATAGGTAATACACCACTTATCAAGCTAAATAGAATGACCGCAGACTTCGAAGGCGATTTTTATGCTAAAGTAGAAGCGTTTAATCCAGGTCATTCATCAAAGGACAGAATTGCACTACACATTATTGAAGAAGCTGAGCGCCAAGGCATTTTAACACCTGGTGATACAATCATAGAAACTACCTCTGGTAATACAGGGTTTAGCATAGCTATGGTTAGTATTATCAAAGGTTACGAGTGTATTTTGGCTGTAAGTTCCAAATCTTCAGCAGATAAGATAGACATGCTAAGATCTATGGGAGCTAAGGTATATGTTTGCCCAGCTCACGTTAATGCAGATGATTCAAGGTCTTATTATCAAGTAGCAAAACGATTACACGAAGAGATTAAAGGCTCAATTTATATCAATCAATATTTTAATCAATTAAATATTGATGCACATTATAATTCCACAGGTCGAGAAATTTGGAATCAAACAAATGGAGAAATTACGCATTTGGTTGCATGTAGTGGTACAGGTGGAACTATCTCTGGAATTGCTAAATACTTAAAAGAGCAAAATCCTAATGTAAAGATAATCGGAGTGGATGCCTACGGATCTGTTTTGCAAAAATATCATGAAACCAGAGAGTTTGATGAAAAGGAAATTTACCCATATAGAATTGAAGGTTTAGGAAAGAATTTAATTCCTACAGCGACGGATTTTGATGCTATTGATAGATTTGTAAAGGTAACTGACGAGGAAAGTGCGCATACAGCAAGGGAAATTTCTAATACAGAAGGTTTGTTTGTTGGTTACACTAGTGGTGCTGCAATGCAGGCTATAAAGCAATTAAACGAAGAAGGAGAGTTTAAGCCATCAGATAAAATTGTAGTTGTTTTTCCAGACCATGGATCACGTTACATGAGTAAAGTATATAGTGATAAGTGGATGGAAGACCAAGGCTTTTTTGATAGTAAAAATGAAGTCTCTACAACCATTCAGTACATCAAGTAAAATATATGATCAAGAAAATTAAAGCCTGCCTTCTAATGGTAGGCTTTTTTATGTTTAAAACTTAGTGAATACTTAGGTGAAATTATATTATGCAGTCATAATAATATTACCTAATTTTGTTCACACTAATAAAACTAAATTAAAACTAAAATCTCTTCTATAACTCTTACAGTTTTAGAGAGTGATTAATGGCAAACGCAACGTATGAAGGATTTATTTGAAAAGATTTATCGAGATAAGGGACCTTTAGGAAAGTGGGCAGCACAAGCGGAAGGTTATTTTGTATTTCCAAAGCTAGAAGGAGAAATTTCAAATAGAATGAAGTTTCAAGGAAAAGAGGTGATTACTTGGAGTATAAATGACTATTTAGGTCTAGCTAATCATCCAGAAGTGAGAAAAGTAGATGCTGAAGCTGCTGCAAAATATGGTTCTGCTTACCCTATGGGAGCTCGTATGATGTCTGGTCATACAGAGTTGCACGAACAATTACAAAATGAATTAGCAGCATTTGTTAGTAAAGAAGCAGCTTATCTGCTTAACTTTGGTTATCAAGGTATGGTGTCTACCATAGACGCCTTAGTTTCTAAAGATGATATTATTGTCTACGATGTAGATGCACACGCTTGTATTATTGATGGTGTTCGTTTGCACATGGGAAAACGTTTTACATACAAGCATAATGATGTAGAAAGTTTAGAAAAAAACCTTGAAAGAGCTACAAAAATGGCTGAGCAAACAGGTGGAGGAATCTTAGTGATTTCAGAAGGTGTGTTTGGTATGCGTGGCGAGCAAGGACGTTTAAAAGAAATAGTTGCTCTAAAGAAGAAATTCAATTTTAGATTATTTGTAGATGATGCACACGGCTTTGGAACTCTAGGAAAAACAGGTGCTGGTACAGGCGAGGAGCAAGGTGTGCAAGACGATATTGATGTGTATTTTGCAACATTTGCTAAATCTATGGCAAGTACAGGTGCATTTATTGCTGGAGATCAAGAAATAATAGACTATTTAAAGTATAACCTGCGTTCGCAGATGTTTGCTAAGTCGTTACAAATGCAACTTGTTGTAGGTGCATTAAAACGATTAGATATGTTACGAACCATGCCTGAGCTTAAGCAAAACCTTTGGACGATTGTTAACGCATTACAATCTGGATTAAAAGAGCGTGGTTTTGATATTGGAACAACTCAGAGTTGTGTAACGCCAGTATATTTAAAAGGTAGCATTCCTGAAGCAATGGCTTTAGTGAAAGATCTTCGTGAAAACCATGGAATATTCTGTTCTATAGTAGTTTACCCTGTAATACCTAAAGGATTAATTTTATTAAGAATGATTCCTACAGCAACACATACATTACAAGATGTACAGGAAACATTAGACGCATTCGATGCTATTAGAGAGCGTTTAGTAAATGGAACTTACAAAAGAATGTCTGCGGCTTTAATGGCAGCAATGGGCGAATAGTTTCTTGAGATAAAACTGATAAATAAAAAAGGCTTTGCTAACAGCAAAGCTTTTTTTTTGATTTATAAATCTTTTCTAAATGTTTTTCGTCTTTTGTAGACAACAGGGTCAAAATGCTTCCAGATTTTTTTAATGGCCTCGTTATCTTCTAGTTCAGGTGTTCTGTAACACGTCTTGATACCTTTTTCTTTGAAGGTTTTATAATATTCGTTAAATATTAAGGCATGTACTCCTTTATTTTGATATTCTGGATGTATACCTATTAAATAAAATATAGCGTCCTTATTGTTTTTCTTTGCCTTCAATAAATGTAAAAATCCAAAAGGGAATAGTTTACCATTAGTTTTTTTTAAAGCCTTGGCAAAGCTAGGCATAACAATGGCAAACCCAACGAGTTTGTTATTTGCGTCCATAACGAACTTTATGTATTCAGGATTTACAAAGCCAATAAACTTTTTCTTGAAATATTTTTTCTGTAAATCTGTGACTTCAACAAAAGATGAGAGTGATGCATAGCTTTCGTTGAATAAATCAAACATTTCATCTACGTAAGGCATTAATTCTTCAGTCTTGTCAAATTTTAATGCTCTGAGCTTATATCTTTGCTTTATTAGAGATTGCGCTTTAGTAAATGTTTCTGGTTTAACATTGCTAAAAGGGAATTTGCTCTCGGCATATTCTTTTTCTATAGTGTACCCATGATGCTTGTAATGGTCTATATAGTAAGGATAATTATACCAAGTCATCATAGAAGCGATGCTATCAAATCCTTCTGTCAACACACCAACTTTATCCATATTAGAAAACCCTACAGGACCTTCAGCGTATTTTAGTTTATTTTGTTTGCCAATATCTTCAACTGTTTTAAGAAGTGCTTTACTGACTTCGAAATCATCAACAAAGTCAAACCAGCCAAAACGCATTTTTTTAATCTTCTGCTTTTCAACCTCCAGCCAATTCACAATAGCAGCGATTCTTCCAACGACTTCATTTCCTTTATAAGCAAGAAAAAAACGAGCTTCAGCATCATTAAATATTGGGTTTTTGTCCTTATTAAAGGTTTCTAACTCTTGCTTTATAATTGGAGGAACCCAGTACTCCGAGTCTTTATAGAGTGAAAACGGAAACTTAACAAAGGTTTTTAAGCCTTTTCGAGTTGTAACTTCTTTAACTGTTATCATGTGGGAATTTATAAACCATCAGAATCAAAATTATCCTCTTTTCTTTTCTTCTTTCGTTTTTTCTTAAAGTTACCTGTGTTACCATTACCATTGTCAATTTCCTTGTCTTTGTGAAAATCTAAACGGTAAGAGGCCCCAAAAGCAATATTGAATACGGAAGGAGTGTCTTTAGTATTAAAAGCAATATTAGCATCTAGCTGAAAATCTTTTGTCCATAAGTAGGCACCACCAACCCTAAAAATATTATCGGCATAGAAATCGCTACTAATACCTTGTGCTTCACCAAATACCACCCATTGCGGTGTAAAAGAGTGCGTAAGGGTAAAGATATATTGAAAGTCAGAATAATCAGATCCAATCCTATCTTTTATTAAATTCATAACAAATACCCAACCACCATTAAAATTGTTTTGAGTGGCAATCATAACTTTTGGACTTATTCCGCTTTGATCACTAGAATTACTAAAAGCAGTATAAGGTACAAAAGGATTGTTTTTAGTGTCAAAATTTGCACCTGCATATATCGATACTGCCGGAATTAAAGATTTCCACTGAAATTTTCTGTTAGCATGATAACTGTATAAGTTTGGCTTAGCTTCTTCAGCATTTTTATAGGGATCATAAACTAAATATTTAGCCCCAAGAGTTAGGTTTCTAAAATTAGCACGCTTGTCTTCAAAAGGAACTGAAGAACTATTGTAGGTAACATTATCGTTTTGATAGATGCCATCTAATGAAATCTCAAGCTGCTCAAACAATAACCCATATCTAATCGAAAAATCTATACCAAACCCTGATATTTCATACTGTAAAGGGGTATGTTCTTCATTCACAGTATAGGCACCGACCTCAGCTTGAACTACATTAGTACCTACTGAAAATGCACTTTCTGAAACTCCGGGACGGTTAGAGTTTATTACTTCTGTGTATTGAGCATTTGCCAAATTGTAAGTCAGTACTAAAAGAAGAATAAAAAAGGATTTGAGAACTCTCATTATTTTTTGCTTTAAATTCAAATATATAGATTTTAATGTTTTTTTAAGGAAATATAACGGAATATAAGTAACTATAATTGTATTTTTGGACTTTACTTTTATTTATGCTAAATAAGGCATCTTAGATGGGTTTATTAAGAACAATACTAATTATTCTTTTGGTTTGGTACGGATTAAAGATCCTCTCTAGGCTTTTTGCTCCATTACTGGTCAAATTTGTGGCTAAAAAAGCCGAAGAACGTTTTGGACAGCAGTTTGGCGGTTTTCAGAATCAATCACAACAGCACAAGGAGCAAAAGCGTAAAGAAGGTGAAACCGTTATCGATAAAATGCCAAATCGTCAAAAATCATCTAACGACAAGGTGGGTGAGTATATAGATTACGAAGAGATAGATTGATATAAGTGACCTCAAACTTGAGATTATCATTAAAATTTAATTACTTTTCAGTCTGAATTATTTAGTTACTTTTTCATGTCATTTTCATTAAAACGAATTTTACCACACGTCTTAGTCCTCATTGGTTTTGTTGTACTGTCTTTAGCGTATTTTAGTCCAGTTTTACAGGGTAAAAAGATTTTTCAGAGCGATATTATGCACTATATAGGTATGGCTCAGCAACAAAAAGATTTTGCCAAAGCTACTGGTGAAGAAACCTATTGGACCAATAGTGCCTTTGGCGGCATGCCAACGTACCAACTTGGAGCACAATATCCTCATAATTATATTAAAAAACTCGACTTAGTATTACG
The DNA here is from genome assembly GCA_030149175.1 of Winogradskyella sp. Taxonomy (GTDB): domain Bacteria; phylum Bacteroidota; class Bacteroidia; order Flavobacteriales; family Flavobacteriaceae; genus Winogradskyella. The sequence continues at coordinate 25,209 of JASBSA010000002.1, forward strand.
GTTTTTACCTAGGCCAGCAGATTATTTGTTTCTTTATTTTATTGGGTTTTACATTTTATTACTCTCATTAAAAGTAGATTATAAACTTTCTGCACTCGGCGCATTAGCCTTTGGTTTTTCTACCTACCTCATTATAATCTTAGGTGTAGGGCATAATGCCAAGGCTCATGCAATTGCATATATGCCAATGGTTTTGGCGGGAATTATTCTCACCTTTAGGAAAAAGTACGTTTTAGGGTTTTTGCTAACTACGGTTGCATTAGGGTTAGAGATTGTTGCAAATCATTTCCAAATGACATACTATTTGTTGTTCTTGGTCATAATTTTGGGTATCGTTTATTTAATCGATGCTTATCATAAACAAGTTTTGCCACATTTTTTTAAGTCTATAGGTCTTCTATCTGTAGCTGCATTATTAGCTGTTGGATTAAATGCGACTAACCTAATGGCAACGCAACAATATGCTAAAGAAAGCACCAGAGGAAAAAGTGAATTGACTATAAATCCTGATGGTTCTAAAAAGGAAGTTACTTCTGGTTTAGATAAAGATTACATTACGGAATATAGTTATGGATTAGCTGAAACGTTTAATCTATTCATTCCGCGTTTTATGGGTGGTGGAAATACCGAAGATATTGGTAAAGATTCTGAAACTTATAAAACCTACGTTACCATGGGTGCTTCGCCTATTGAAGCTTTAGAGCTTTCAAAAAATGCACCAATGTATTGGGGAAATCAACCCATTGTAGAAGCACCAGCTTATGTGGGAGCAGTTATTCTGTTTTTGTTTGTTCTTGGTTTGTTTTTGGTAAAAGGACGCTTAAAATGGTGGCTAGTTGCTGGTACAATATTTTCGTTATTGCTATCCTACGGAAAAACAGAACCTTTTAGTTTCATTACAAACTTCTTTATAGACTATGTGCCACTTTATGACAAGTTTAGAGCAGTAACGTCAATTCAGGTGTTGTTAGAGTTGTGTATTCCTGTACTTGGAATTTTTGCTCTAGTACGATTATTAAATGATTTTGAAAAAGAAGAACAAAAGCTAAAGGCGCTTAAGTACACTGTTGTTATAACTGGAGGTTTATGTATTGTATTCTTACTATTTAAATCTGTATTTTTTGACTTTATAAGCTTTAGAGATCAAGGAATACCAGATATGCTTTTAGATGCATTAATTGAAGACAGAAAATCGCTTTTCAATGCCGATACCATAAGATCTTTGGTATTAGTACTCTTATCTGCTGGTATTATTTATTACTTTTTAAAGAAGAAATTATCAGAAAGTATGGTGGTTGTGGTCTTTGCAGTTTTAATTCTCTTCGATTTAGTATCAATTAACAGAAACTACGTAAATAACGACAATTTTGTTTCGGCAATAAAAGTTGATAGACCTTACCAGGCAAATACTGCAGATAAAGAAATTTTAAAAGATAAAGGACATTACCGAGTGTTAGATATGTCTACGCAAGGACAACGACAACCAGCGAGAGCAGCATATTTTCATAATTCTCTATTTGGATATCATGCGGCAAAATTGGGACGATATAATGAACTGATGGAATTTCATATTTATAACAATAATATGAATGTTCTCAATATGCTAAATACCAAGTATATTATTGCTGAAGATCAAGGACAGATATTTCCCTACGACAACCCAGATGCTAATGGTAATGCATGGTTTGTTAGTGAGTTAGAAGAATTACCAAGTGCCAACGAAGAAATAAAAGCTTTGGATAGTTTGGATACAAAACATAGGGCAGTTACTACAATGCCAGAATTTAGTAGTCATCCGGAAGTTTTAAAATTCAAAGTAGACTCAACAGCTTCAATAAACTTAAAAGAATTTAAACCTAATTATTTTAAATACGAATCAAACAATACAAACGATGGTTTTGCGGTATTTTCAGAAATCTATTATAAATATGGATGGAATGCCTATATAGATGGAGAATTAAAACCACATATTAGAGTTAATTATGTTTTACGAGGAATGGAAGTTCCAGCTGGAAAACATACTATCGAGTTTAAGTTTGAACCACAAGTCGTAGAAACAGGAAGTAAAATTGCCTTAGCAAGTTCTGCTGTTTTAGGTTTTTTATTGTTGTTGGGTATATTTTTTCAATTTAAGAAGAAAAAGGAAGTTGTTTAGCTCTAATAATGAACCCTCAGAAAGTACTTATAATCACATATTATTGGCCACCAGCAGGTGGACCAGGCGTGCAACGTTGGCTTAAGTTTGTTAAATATTTGCCTGAATTCGGAATAGAACCAATTGTATATTGTCCTGAAAACCCTAATTATCCAATCATTGATGAAAGTTTGGTGAATGAAATTCCTAACCAAGTTACCATAATAAAACAACCCATAAATGAGCCCTACCAATTAGCAAGTTTCTTTTCAAAAAAGAGCTCTAAAAAAATAAGTTCTGGGGTTATTCCTAAGGCTAAAAAGCAATCATTCATTGAGCGTTTAATGCTTTATGTGCGCGGTAATTTCTTTATTCCAGACGCTCGTAAAAATTGGGTTAAACCTTCTGTTGAATTTCTTTCAAATTATATAAAAAAGCATCGAATTGAAACGATAGTAACAACTGGACCACCTCATAGTTTGCATGTTATAGGACTTCAACTAAAACAGAAGTTAAACATCAAATGGATAGCAGATTTTAGAGATCCATGGACAACTATTGGCTACCATAAAGCTTTAAAACTTTCAAAAGCTTCAGCGCAAAAGCATCTTCAATTAGAATCTCAGGTTTTAAATTCAGCAGATTCTATTATTGTTACAAGTAATCATACCAAAAACGAATTTGCAACCAAGACCAAGCATCCTATTACAGTTATTACCAATGGTTATGATAACCATTCGGTTAGAGTAGAAGGGAAGGATGAAAAATTCACTTTGTCTCATATAGGGTCATTATTGTCAGAACGTAATCCAAAAGTTTTGTGGGACGTTTTATCAGAATTAATTTCCGAAAATGAAACGTTTTCAAAAGCATTTCAACTAAATCTTATAGGTGTTGTAAGTGACGATGTGTTAGAGTCAATTCGTAATTCAGGTTTAAAAAAACATGTAAATCTTATCGGTTATGTAAGTCATGATGAAGCAATACAGTATCAAATGCAATCACGTTTATTATTATTGATAGAAATAGACTCTGAAGATACTAAAGCTATTATTCCGGGTAAATTATTTGAATACTTGATTTCAGAAACACCAATTCTAGCGATTGGTCCAGAAGATTCTGATGTGCAACAAATCATTACAAGGACCAATACAGGTGTGTATTTTAATTATCATCAAAAGGAAACATTAAAGACTCAAATCTTGTCTTATTTTGATGCTTATTTAAGCAATAATCTTAATGTACATGCTATAGGATTACAACCATACAGTAGAAAAGCATTGACAAAGCGCCTTAGTGAAGTTATAAAAACGATGTAGTCTTCAAATTAACATCTTAAGTTGTATTTTGCGGTATCATGGGAATTGTATTAAATCAATCGTTTAAAAATACTATAAGTACTTATGTTGGTTTTGGTATTGGAGCCATAAATACTCTTTTCCTTTACACTAATTTTTTAACTGATGAATATTACGGTCTGGTTGCGTTTGTGTTATCTGCTGCCAATATTATGATGCCTTTTATGGCTTTTGGAGTCCACAATGCCATCATTAAATACTATTCTACTTTCAAAACGAAAAATAGCATAAACAGCTTTTTAACGTTGATGTTGTTTCTGCCATTTGTTTTTATAATTCCTGCAATGATAATTGGTTTCTTGTCTTATGAAAGTATTTCAAGACTACTTTCAAACGAGAATAATATCGCTGGTAATTATCTCTGGCACATATTTGTTTTGGCTGTAGCTATGGCATATTTCGAAATATTTTTTGCTTGGTCTAAAGTGCAACTAAAAACTGTTTTTGGCAATGTGATGAAAGAAATTTTTCATCGTGTCTGTATAATGATTCTGTTGTTTTTAGTGTATCTAAAGTGGTTATCCGCAGAGCAATTTATTTTGGCATTAGTAGCAATATACGTTTTACGAATGATAATTATGAAATTATATGCATATTCGGTACGATTTCCAAAGTTAAAGTTTGAAATAGTTACAGGTTTTCCTAGAATTATAAAGTATGCCTTGTTAATGATTATTGCAGGTTCTGTAGCTATGCTTATTTTAGATATAGACAAATTTATGATTGGTCTTATGTTGGAAGATATTGAGCAAGTCGCTTATTACAGTGTCGCGATTTTTATTGCAACTGTTATAGCTGTGCCTCAACGTTCTATGCATCAGATAATGATGCCACTAACCGCAAAGTATTTAAACGATAAAGACATGAGTTCTTTAGAAGATTTGTACAAACGAAGTTCTATTAGTTTATTGGTTATAAGTGGTTTTATATTTCTTTTAATTATTCTGAATATCAATGAGCTCTATAAAATTCTTCCAGAGGAATTTACAGGAGGATTATTTGTAGTGCTTTTGGTGAGTCTTGCTAAGTTATATGATAACGGACTAGGTAATAATAATGCTATTTTATTTAATAGTGATTATTACAAAATGGTTTTGTTTTTTGGTGTGTTATTAGCAGTTTTGGCTATAGTTCTCAATTTTATTTTTATTCCTGTTTACGGAATAGAAGGCTCAGCATTTGCGACCTTTTTAGCAGTAGTGGTTTACAATACTATTAAGGTTGTTTTTGTAAAACAGAAACTCAAGGTTCAGCCATTTTCAATGTCTACTTTAAAAATGGTTATAATTCTCTTCCTTATAACTCTAGCGATGTATTTTTGGGAATTTCCATTTCATCCTATTATTAATATTACACTAAAATCTGTTGTTATATTAATAGTCTATTTTTGGCTAATAATTAAGTTGAATATTTCTGAAGATATATCTATACAAATAAAAAAGCACCTAAAGTTTTAGGTACTTTTTATAAATGAGAAATCTCGTAAGGTGCTCTGAGGCATACATCATACGAGACTTCTACTAACCAACCAAAAAAATCATGTTTATCTTTTTATCCTCTGGTTCTTCTTGAGCTAGATCTTGTAGAACTTTGGTTGCTTTTTCTACTTGTGTTTGATCTTTTCGAAACCGAAGATGACTTTCTTTTGTTTTGAACAGTACTTCGTTGTTTATTACTTTTAGAACTACTTCTACTATATATACGAGAATTAGTGCTATTTGGTTTTGATGCTGTAGTACTTTTTGTTCTATTCACTTTATTAGACACAGAACTATTACCTCGGGTCACATTATTTCTAGAATTTGTACTTCTAGAGATATTATTAGTACGTGTAGACCTTGTCGGTGTTGATACTTTGTTACTAGATCGAGTAGTTCTAATGCTCCTACTATCATTATTATTTCTTGCATTTGGCTTAGAAACTCTGTTTGTAGATCGTGTTTCAGATGTTTTATTACTTCTGGTAACTGTTCTAGATGTACCGGCTTCAGAATTACGGGATGCTGTACTTCGAGATGAATGCTCTGCTAATCGTGTTGTACGTGTTCTTGTAATTTCAGCGTTTCTTCTAGATACGGTTCTTTGTATTGTGCGCTCGCTTCTATTTCTAGGAGTCTGTGCATAACTATCACTATTGTTTCGTCTTACAACCTGAGTTTTTCCTCGTCTTCCTGCATTAACATTGTAATATCTTACATTGTTTCTGTATGGTCTGTACCAAATGTGTCTAACAGGTGTGTAGTATTGTCTGTAAGGGTTAACATTGATTACACAGTAACTAACAGGTGGAACAATATAGAATCTGTGCCATGGTCTGTACACGTAAGCTCTGTTGTACACGTTTATATATCCGTCGTATCTCCAATACACATTGTTTCTGTAATACACATTTAGTCCACCAATTCTGCTAATTCTGTTAAAACTATTATATGTTATAAAGATGTCACCAATTTGATTTACTCTCCCGTAAAAATCATAGTAGATAGGCGTGTTTTCAATTTGAATGATTGCACCAAAACTATCGTATTGTACATAAGGATTGTAATCGTATCCAGAGTTAAAACTTAGGCTAAAACCTGGAGCGTCTATATTAACATTTACGTCTGGTCCATAATCCGGAATATAAAAGTCGAACTGACCATCTCTGTAAACAGAAAACTCAATACCTCCTTCTGTAAATATGAAAGAATTACCATAACCTCTCACATAGTTGTTTGTAGAAGCATCAGCTTCAGATGTTGTTGTGGTGGTTGCATATGTAGCAGTTGAAAATGCCACTAAACTTGCTAATAAAAATAGAATCCGTTTCATAATAATTTGGTTTTAAATTAAACTCGTTATGTATTAAACAAACAGCGTGCCAAAAATTATAAATCACTGTTTTTGAGGTATTTGTTTAAAATGAAAAACCCTGAATTATTTGGGGAAATATTCAGGGTTTAAAAAACCATTAGATTATTTTAAATGGTTTATTTATGTTTTAATTTTTTTTGCTTTTTTATCTTACCGTTCTTTCTGTAGTAGTAAAATTCATTGTCGTTCCAATTTTCATCCCATTCATCTTCATAAGTATATTGGTTATAAGTGCCTGAACCATAAATTCCACTTCCTACATTACTATGATTCACAAAACCTCTGGTTCCGATTACCATACCGTATCTGTCATAAAGAATGTGTAGTCCTCCAACTTGTTTTAGTTGTCCGCGTCTATAACTCATGTACACTGTACCAGCACGTTTTATTCTTCCTTGGCTATCGTAGTTGATAAAAACATTTCCTATTCTTCGTACTCTTCCCAATCTATCGTGAGTAATAATTACTCCTCTACCAGTATAATATTGATTTGTGAATGGAGCACCAAATGTTCGATTTGTCTCTCGTCTGTTACGTTTGTAATAGTAATCGTCATTACTTGGGTATGTTGTAAAAACTTCCGTATTAAAATCGAAGCTTCCATCAGGGAAGATTAAAAATTCAACACCTCGTTCAATAAACGAAATAGGTTGTGAGAATCCATAACGCTTAACTTTTAAATCTTCCCCATTTAAAACAGCATTTCCTGCTGTTGTTGCTGTGGCAGATGTAAGTCCTGCTAACACCATTGCCAAAAAAAGTAATTTACTTTTCATAATGTATAGGTTTTTAAGATTTACCCAATTCTAGCGTATCTAGAATTTTTAGGTCCTTTGCGTAATAAAAACCAATTAACGTGCCAAGATTTTAAAATTTTGATATTCAGTTTGTTAAT